>CAUWMI010000021.1:0-40948 GCA_963559755.1 uncultured Slackia sp.
TGCTCGCATGCATATCGAAGCATTCGATTCGCGAACATCAACGCTCAACTCAATTCAAAAAAAATGGCGCTACGTTACGGTTTTCTGCACGGTGCACAAGTAGGTTACGTTTACACAACCCTCTGAACTGGCGCAATGGAAATGCAATTTTGCGTCTATCTGGCGTATAGCCCTAAAACCGTAACATAGCGCCATTTTTTGCAGCAACGCCCGTAGCCGTCACCAAAAAACACCGCCCGGAAATTCCGAGCGGCGTTAATACGATGCGTTGCGATTGCAAAAGCTTGGGTTACGAAGCAAAAGCTACTGGCGCAAAAGCTACAGACCCAGAGCCTTCTTGAGCGAAGACACGCGGCGGCGCGAAACAGGAATCTTCTCCTCAACGCCGTTCAGCGTGAGCAAGAGCGTTCCGCCGGCCACCGGCTCGACCTCCTCAACCAGCGAGAGGTTCACCAGGAAGCCGCGATGCACACGGAAGAATCCGTGGCCATCAAGGCGCTTCTCAAGATGCGCCAGCGACGTAGTGGAGAAGTACTCCTCCGTGTCGGTGTAGAGCTTGGAATAGTCATCCTTGGCGCGCACATAGCGAATGGTGTCGATGGGAACCAGGATCTTCTTGCCGCCCTTTTCCACCGGGATGCGTTCGGACTGCGTGGCCTTCAGATGCAAGGTCACGTGCTCGTTAGCGCGATTCACGGCCTGGCGAAGGCGATCGGTTTCTACGGGCTTGACCAGGTAGTCAACCGCGTTGACCTTGAAGCCTTCGAGAGCATGCTCACTGTATGCGGTCACGAAGATGACAGCGGGAGGGTTCCTCAGGCGCTGCAAAGCCTCCGCGAACTGGATGCCCGTGACCTCGGGCATGCTGACGTCCAAGAACAGAACGTCGACCGGATAGCTCTGCATCTTCTCGATAGCCTCGCGCACGCTGGCGGCCTCAGCCACCACCTCGACGCCGCCCACTTCTCCCAGCAGGTAGCGCAACTCCGAACGCGCGGGCGCCTCGTCATCTACGATAATCGCGTTAAGCACTGCATCCTCCATCGCCGCTAAAACCCGTCGTCAGATGCCGACGACATCTTTATATTATCCCACATCATGGGTCGCGTGAATACGATTCAGCGCAAATGGTATAGGTTCGGCTGCATTTTCTATAAAACGATAGGCTAAACTTATAGCATGCGCCGTTCACCGGTGATTTTATACCTTTTATTCTTCTGAATCTACCGTATACCGGATTTCAGGTGCTAGTCGTCAAGCAGCGCGTCCTTCAGGAACATGCGCACGCAGGTGCCATTGCCTGGCTGCGACTCGACATCCATATGCGACTCGGTGCCAAAGTTGCCGCGCAGGCGCTCGCTGATGTTCTTCATGGCGATGCCCAACCCCTTGGATGCTTCGGGGCGCAGCAGTTTGCGCGCCTGTTCGGCCTCCATGCCCACGCCGTCATCGCTCACCTCGATGATCACGTCATCGCCCTCGCTGTGCGCCGAAATCTCAACCGTGAGCTTGCCCTCCTGCGGCATGGCATGGCGCACGGCGTTCTCGACTAGCGGCTGGATCATGAACGCCGGAATCATCATGCTCTCAAGGCCTTCCTCGATGTTCACCTCGAGCGCCAGGCGGTCCTCGCCGAAGCGCGCCACCTCGAAGTTAAAGTACCGCATGGTCTGATCGACCTCGCGCATCATCTCGATGAAATCCTCGGAGTTCTCGAGCGTACGACGGTAGAAGATGGCGAACTCGCGCAGCAGCACGCGCGCGCGATCGGGATCGGTGCGAATGAGCGACGCGATGGTGTTGATGGTGTTGAACAGAAAATGCGGGTTGATCTGCGACTGCAGCGCCTTGAGCTCCATGGTGGTGGCCAGCTTGGTTTGCTGCTCAAGCTCCACGGCCGCAATCTGGGTGGACAGTAGCTCGCCGATACCCTCGGCAAGCGCGAACTGGGTTTCGGTGATCTCGCCGGCGCGGCGGTAGTAGAACTTGAGCGTGCCCACGATAGCCTCGCCGCGGCGCAGCGGCACGATGATGCCGGCGCGAAGGCTTTTCACCGTGGGCGGGAAGCCGATTTCCTCCGGAGTGCCCAGCACGCGAATGTGACCGTCCTCAAGCGTGGCATGCGTCGCCTTGGTGCGGATGGGGCTGCCGCCGGGGCTGGACGTTTCCTCCAAGCCAGCGTATCCCAGAATATGCTCCTTGTCGGTGATGGCAACAGCCTGCGCGCCAATCGCGGGAAGCAGCAGGCGGCACACCTTCTGCGCCGTGGGAATGTCCATGCCCTTCTGCAGGCACGCGAGCGTCTCAGACGCGATTTTGAGGATGGTGTCGGACTGGCGGGCGCGCACGCTATCGGGATTCAGCCGCAGGTAGATGAGCAGTGCGAGCGAAACCGTGAACGAGATACCCGCAATCACGTTGAGGTTGCCGATGGCCTCCGGGCGGTACACGCCCAAGACCAGCACCGCGGCAGCAAGCGTGGCGGTGGCGAACAAAATCAAATCCAGCGCCTTGGCGTAATTGTTCTTCATCGTCATCGATACCATGCGTATCAGCGCTCCTCTTTATATCTCGATGCGGCCTTGCAAGCCGGGTTCGGGACAGCAATTCGCTTTTTCGTGGACGAAAAGTCGATTTTCCCGGCGTCGGATTGCCGATTAGCCCGCCACGACGTACGAACTGCAAACAAAACACCAGGTCATGACGGCGAGATTTCATGCGTCGCAAGCGCTTTGGGATCACACGTCGCTCAAATTCGACTTTCTGCACCCTTATTATCCGGTAAAACCGAAAAAATGTCCCCGAAATCTGGTTTCTCTGGCTGCCGGGGCAAAGCATCCGGCGAGTTCAGTGTGCTCAATGGGTCGAGCGGAGTTCGATGGGCTCAGTAGGTCCGACAGGGTCAGCAGGCTCAATGGGTTCGGTTGATCCGGCGGCTTTCTCGCCACGGCGTGTCACGGCGCGACTTCCATATGCAATGGCCAGCGCTATGCCAGCACGCCCACCTCGTTGAGCACCAACACCACGGCCACAACGGCCAAGAAGCACGCGAAGAAGATGCGCAGCGTGCGCTCCGGGATGCGTTTGACCAGATTGGCCCCCATAATCGCGCCGGGGATGGAACCCACGGCCATAGCGATGCCTATCGCGAAATCGACGTTGCCCAGCAGCGCCTGCTCGATAACGCCCGGCACCGCCAGGATGCACACCGCCGTGAGCGAGGTGCCCGACGCAAGCTTCATGGGCACGCCAAGCAGCGAAATGAACAGCGGCACCATAACGAACCCACCGCCCACGCCGACGTATCCGCTCATGAATCCGGCAAATATGCCGATGGCGGCAGTCTTGGCGATAAGAGCGGGCGTGAAGCGGAACGACGAAACGAACGCGTGCTCGGGCGACTCCTCGGCGACGCCCGAGTCGCTTGCCGCCCCTTTCGCGGCAACGCACGCGTCGTCCTTCTGCTTCTTGGGCGACTTGATCGCCTTGGAGAGCATGGTCACGGCCGAATAGGCGATAATCACCGCCGCGACCGCCATGATCAACCAGTCAGGCGAGACGTTGGCCGCCCACACGCCCACCGGCGAGAGGCACGCCCCGAACAGACCGCACACGGCACCGATCTTGGGCACGCTCGTCTTGTTGCGCGCGTGCTTGGCCATACCCGACACCGATGTGGGAATAATCGTAAACAGCGAGGTGGCCGTAGCGGCGATGGCTTCAAGCCCAAACCCCAGTCTGAACAGGGGCACCATAATCACGCCGCCGCCGATTCCCAGCAAGCCCGACAAAATGCCGACGCCCACTCCTACGACGGCGGCGATGATAAACGTTTCCATTGCTCTCCTATTCGCTCGCGCCCAGGTTCAGGCGGATCTCGGTGGTTTCGCCCGGGTTGATTCCCGAGCCCATCGACACCGACGCATTTTCATCCCTGCCCGCCGAGCGCATCAGCACGCTCTTCAGAATGGCATCGTTCTCCATGCGCAGCATGAGCGTGGGCCACATGAACTGGAACTCGAAATACTTGCCGCAGTGCGCCTCCGCGTAGCGGGCCGCCTCGTTGCTGGCAGCCTTGGCGGCATCGCGATACCCCTTGCCGTCGGGGCGCCCGATAGAGCGCAAAAGCGCCGTGCGTTTGATGCGCTTGACCACATCGGCCGTGAGAAACGGCCCCGGATATGGCAGAAGCGACTGAGGCTTTATCTGCATGAGGTCGATCTGCGTGCGCGCGTACTCGAGCTTGCGGTACTCGTAGAGCCAACGGAAGATGTCCTGGCGGAAGCGCATGCCTTCGCGCGGCGTCTTGGGCGGAAGATGACGCAGCACCCACGTGTTGTCGAACCAGATGTCGCTTCCGTACATGCGCAGGTCAAGCATATAGTCGAGGTCTTCGCCGCGCGAGATCCACGGGTCGAACGACACGCGCTTGAACGCCTCCTTGTGCAGCGCCAGGCAACCGCCGCACACATGGTTCGAGCGCGAAAGGCGCGGCCCGCGCATGGCGCGTGTGATCCAGGCGTTGAACGCCTTGCCCTGCTCCCAGTAGCGGTCGTACCACTTGGTGGAGCGGCGCGACAGATAGCTGTCCTGATCGTTGAGGTAGTAGCCGGTCTTCGCGAGAATGGGCACGCCGCGGCGCGTGAGTTTGCCCAGGCCGTACATGGCGCGCTCGAGAAACGCCTCATCCTCGATAATTTCGTCGTCATCCACGAACACCGCCGCGTCGAAGCCCAGCACGTTGGCCATGAGCAGGCCCATGTTGCGCACCGCGCCGTAGCCCGCAAGGCCCACTTCGCCATGGGTGATGATGCCCAATTGCTCCATGCGCTGACGCACCAGCGCCGCCTCGGGCGCGCCCACCACGATAATGTCTAGGTCGGGGAACTGAGCCGCGATGCCGCGAACCTTGCTCGCGGCCTGGTTCTCGATTGCCGCCTCAGCCGCCACCAGGATAACGATAGCGCCCAGCCCTCGCACGCAGCGCAGCGAATCGAGGCAGCGCGGCAGCTCGCCTTCCGACGAAAGGGGCGTAGCGTGATCGTACGTGGTGGTAATGGCACCGCCTTGCGTGCGGCGACTGGCCGATACATAGGCAGGAATCAAAACTACCGGGTTCATAGACATCCTTCAAAGACTGGTGCGAACGAGAAGCGCGCCAATAGGGACGCGCGTCCATGCCGCGCATGCGTCTAAATCCGCTCGTGCGCTCACGCCTCGCTCGCTGGCTCTCGACACGGGCGAATGCCGCGCATCCGCTCGCCCACCTTTCTTGCGAACGCATGTATTTTACCCTTTATGGCATCAACCGTTCGCCCTTGACCGCGGCTTTCACAATCGGAGAACCACCCTTTAACAATCTATTGAGAACTTTTGCTCACTGTACTGAGAATTTTTACTCAGTACAGTGAGAATTTTTAAACCTGGGCCTTGGCGGGCGTAGGCCAAGCAGACGCGCAATAAAAAAAACCGCCGCCGAATATGCCGGCGACGGCTGAAAGAAGTTTCGTGCTTGTTGGGAGGAACACGAACGACGCTAAGCGTCCTTCTATGAGACGATACGTGTTATTTCGCGAACACCTTGGCGCGGCGCAGGGCGGCCAGAAGCGGGGTGCCCAGGATGTAGATAACCGCGGCCTCACCGATGCCGGTGGCAATCAATCCGAACAGATACATGGGCAGATACGCGCCATCGAGGCTGATGGTGGTGAAGGGAATGGTGTAGAAGCCCAGGCCCTGCAGCAGAATGGGCAGATACGCCGGCACGATGATAGCGTTGGCCAGCACCGGACCCAGCATGGCAAGCTTAGGATTCTCGGCGAATTTGCGGCACCACAGCGCGCCAATGAGCGTAGCGGCCGATCCGAACACCACATCGAGCAGGCCGAGCGCTCCGGTGCCGTTAATGACCATGGCGGCAAGGTTGGCAATCACGCACCCGATGGTAAGCCCCGGAACGGCAGCGGGCGTAAGCACGGCGAGCACCGTGAGAGCCTCCGAGATGCGGAACTGAACGGGACCCCAGGCCAACCCCTGGAGCAGCAGCAAAGCGACCAGCGTGCAAGCCGCATATACGGCGGCAATCAGGCCGGCCTCGGCCACATAAGTTGTGCGCGCAGAAGACGCGCCCTTGACGGCGGTTTTTTCCATGATTCCTCTTTTCTCCACGATGCGGGCAGACCGCACGGGCTATGGGCAACTACAGATACACGGCGCGCAGGGCCCAACGATGCGCGACGCAAGGGCGCAGTATAGCAGATTGGGGAAATGTCACAACCCGCAACCTGCCAAGACGGCTCGACGAAGACCGCTCGCAACCAACCATATGCAGTGTGCTCAAGGCTGAACTCGGGCCGCTGTGCGCCCGCAACTGCCCACAGACGCACGAAAGCCCGCACGAAGCGGGCTTTCGATGAAACGCAGGTTGTAATCGCGGGCGCGGGCAGCCAAGCGCGGAAGAATCTACTATTCCGCGGACTTCTCAGCCTCCTCGCCAGCCTTCTTCTCGGCCTCGCGCTCGGCCTTGAGCTGCGCGATGGTCTTATGAGAATCCTCCTCGGCCTTGGCCTCAGCGGCCGCCTTGGCGGATTGCTCAGCGGTGGGCTCGGAAGCTTCCTCGGCCTCAGCCTTCTTGCCCTTCATGCCGAACACCTTGCCGATGCGCTCGCCGATGCTGGGCTTGGCGGCACGCTCGGCCTCTTTCTGCTGGGCGTGGAGGTTGGCAGAATGCGTCTTGGCGTGGCGCTTGATTTCCTTGGGATGCTTTTTCATCATTTCCATCTGGTATGCCTGACGCACCTTGCGAATCTTGGAAAAGTCAAGCCACAGGGCAACGATGATCAGGGCGTATGCGGGAACGATGCACCACCACTGGATGCCGGGCACGTTGGGGAACCACTGCGGAATGAACATGCCCAACGCCGTGAGCACGATGGCACCGCCCAGGCACACCCACCACAAACGGCGCAGCCTCTTGTACTCCTCCGTGGGCGGATTGTAGTACTTGCTGTCCAGCTCGCGCTGCTTCTGGCGCTGCTCGCGACGGATTGCCTTCTTCTCCTGAGGCGTCTTTTCGGCGGAGCGCACGTACACGCTCGAAGCCGCCTTGGTCTTGGGCTTCATCGAAGACGCGGACTTCTTGGTCTGGCCCTTGGGGGCTTCGCCCTGATAGCGTTCGTTCATCGGGTTACGTTGGGACATGGTTCCCCTTCGTTCTATATCTGTCTCTAGTGAAAAAACTCGAAATGCCAATATAAAGAAAGCGCCCGCTTGCTGCAACTCCAACAAGCGGGCGCCGTAAGAAAATCGTAGGAAAAGATGCCGATCCGTCAATTGAAGTCATGCGGATCGCCCCAAAGCCAGCGAGCGGAAGCCCGGTGGCTCAGATTGCCCCGCCTTAAGGCCAGTAAACAGGCCAGTGGCCTGTTTAGTTCCACTCTTTTGCGACCGAGAGGGAGCGTGGAGCCTTGCTGCGCCCGCGGCGCCGTGCCTCAAACAAGGGGCAAGATGGGCTGCCCGGCTTCCGCACAGCGTCGAGCAGTTCCGCTGTTCGTAGAACGGCGGAACTAGAACTTCCTGCCGGTGATCTTCTCGTACGCGGAAATGTACTTCTCGGTGGTCTTCTCGATGACCTCCTGGGGCAAGCGCGGCGGGTTGCCGGTGCGGTCCCAGTTCTCGTTGAGCCAGTTGCGCACGAACTGCTTATCGAAGCTGGGCTGCTCCTTGCCCACCTCGTAGCAGGACGCATCCCAGAAGCGGGAGCTGTCAGGGGTCAGCACCTCGTCGCCGAGGATGACCTTGCCGTCAACCGTGCCGAACTCGAACTTGGTGTCGGCGATGATGATGCCGCGCTCGAGCGCATGAGCGGCTGCCGTCTCGTACACCTTCAGCGACAGATCGCGAATGGTGCTCGCGGCCTCCTCACCGATGATCTCGGCGCAGCGCTCGTAGCTGATGTTCTCGTCGTGATCGCCGATCTCGGCCTTGGTGGAAGGCGTGAACAGCGTGGCGGGCAGCTTGGCAGAGTTCTCCAGGCCAGCGGGCAGCTCGATGCCGCACACCTTGCCGGTGTTCTTGTAGTCCTTGAAGCCGCTGCCGGTCAGATACCCGCGCACGATGCACTCGACGGGGTACATGTTGGCCTTCTTCACCAGCATGAAGCGGCCGTCCAGGTAATCGGACCACGGCTTAAACTCCTCGGGCAGATCGGCCACGTTGGCGCTGATCAGGTGGTTTTCCACCACGCCCTCCAGAAGTTCGAACCAGAAGCAGCTGATCTGGGTGAGCACCTTGCCCTTGCAGGGAATCTCGTCTTCCAGGATGTAGTCGAACGCCGAGATGCGGTCGGTGGCAACCAACAGAAGCTTATCGCCCAGGTCATACAGGTCGCGCACCTTGCCCTGCGCGTCAGGCTTGATGGTGATGGGGTTCATCGACTCCTACCTTTCTTTCCTCTTGGAGATGGGGCCGGATTTGCCGGGGTTTTTGGACTTCGGGCCTTTCCCTTTGCCCTTGGAGCCTTTGCCGCCCTTCGAATCCTTGGAAGCCTTCTTCTCTTCCTTTTCCTTCTGCGCTTTGATGCGCGAATAATCATACAGCGGAATGTGGATGGTGAAGCAGGCACCTTCGCCCTTCTTACCTTCCACCTGGATCCAGCCGCCGTGGCGATCGACGATTTCTTTCACCACAGCAAGGCCGATGCCCAGACCGCCGCTTTGGCGCTCGCGGCTTTCCTCCGCACGCCAGAAGCGGTTGAACACCATCTTGCATTCCTCGGGCGACAGGCCGATGCCCGTATCGCGCACCGAGATGGATGCCATGATATCGCCCTTGCGCACCTTGACCGAAACCGTGCCCGGGGCCGGCGTGTAGCGCACAGCGTTGGAAATCAGGTTGGCCGTCGCCTGGCGCAGCATGTCGCGGTCGCCGTATACCATGACCTCGTCCTCGGCGTCGTACTCGAGCGCCAGGCCGGCGTCGTTGACGAACGCTTCGTGCGACATGACCAGCGGGCGAATGAGTTCGCCCACGTTGATGACCTCTTCGCGCATGGGCGTGGAGCGGCTTTCCAGACGCGAGAGCTTGAGCAGCGCGTCTACCAGGCGGCTTAAGCGCTGGACCTCGGCATTCACGGTGCCCAAGCGCTCGGCGTCGGGCTCGAACACGCCGTCCACGATGGCCTCGACCGTCGACTGAATGGCCATGAGCGGGGTGCGCAGCTCATGCGCCACATCCATGGTGAGGCGGCGCTCCAGCTGCTGGTTCTTCTCCACGCTCTCGGCCATGGCGTCGAACGTCTTGCCCAGCTCGGCGATCTCATCATCGCCCTCGAGGCCGGTGCGCGCCGAAAGATCGCCCTCTTTGATGGCGTTGGCGGTCTTCGTCATCAGGTTGATGGGGTTCACCAGGCCGCGCGCGAACAGGAAGCCGATGCACGAGGCGAGCACCACCGAAAGCACGGCGGCAAGGGCCATAGCCTGGTAGCTCTGATCGCGGAATGCCTGGTCAGCCTTAGAGAGCAGCATCTCGGATCCGTACACCCACAGGTGCACGGTGCCGATGTTCTTGCCGCCGACGGTGATGGATGCGGTGGCCATCTTGTCGCCGGAATCGGGCGCGAGCGAAACGGTGCCGCCCTGCCCGCCGGGGCCGTCGTTGGCCGCAACCGCCGACGAGTCGTAAATGACTTTGCCGCCCGAAGTGGTCACCTGGATGCCCATGCCCGGCTGCAGCGTGTGGGCGGCCTGGGCCGATCCCACATCCTCGCCGTTCAGGGGCGGATATTCACCCTCGCCGGACTGGTTGACATCCTCGATGATGGAGGAATAGCGGTTCCCGTAGCTGTCGGCGATGCTCGATGCCGTGGCGTCGGCAAGCTCCTGCACGTTCTCACGCGTGTACGTTTGGAAGTGCTGCTCCCACACGTACGAAAGCACGCCCATAGCCACGATGGCGGTCATCGCAGCTATGAGCGCGAACGTAACGGTGACGCGCGTTGTATACGAGAAGCCGAAGATCCAAGAATGGAAGCGTTTGAACAGCCCCTGTTTGGGCCTATCGGTCGATGATCGCATAGGACGCGAGACCGCCTACTGCTTGGTGGGGTCTTCGAAGCGGTAGCCCACGCCGTGCACGGTGTGCAGCCACTTGGGGTTGCGCGGATTGTCGCCGATCTTGGCGCGCAGGTTCTTCACATGCGAGTCGATGGTGCGCTCGTAGCCCTCGAAGTCGTAGCCGAGCACCTTCTCCACCAGCTCCATGCGCGAATACACGCGGCCGGGGTAGCGGGACAGCGTGGTGAGCAGCTTGAACTCGCTGGCGGTCAGATCGACCTCCTCGCCACTGACCAGGACCTTGTGACCCGACACATCGATGGTGAGCTCGCCGAACTCCAGCACCTCGCGCTGAGGCTCGGAATCGGCGTGGACCCGGCGCAGCAGCGCACGCACGCGGGCCACCAGCTCGCGGGGGCTGAAGGGCTTGACCAGGTAGTCGTCGGCGCCTAGCTCAAGGCCGATGATGCGGTCTTCCACCTCGCCCTTGGCGGTAAGCATGATGATAGGCACGTCGGAGTTGTCGCGGATGGCGCGACACACGCGCTCGCCGGGAACGCGCGGAAGCATGAGGTCGAGAATGACCAGATCAAAATGATGCTTGGAGAATTCTTCGAGCGCCTCCTGGCCGTCGCCCACGGCGGTGACCCAGTAGTTCTCACGCTCGAGATAGGCGGCCACGGCGTCGCGGATGGCCTTTTCGTCTTCGACGAGCAGGATACGGCGGGTTTCGTTGCTCATAAGCACTCCTCAAACTATTCGGGAAGAAGCCCTTCCCTGGCGCGGCGAACCCATCGCACGCGCTTCAAGCCTTGTTCTGGCTTCAATTGTAACCCGCGTTCATGCACACGGTTTGCGTTTATTGTAACGATTTGGAAGAAACCCTCGAAGCATTGGCGCAGAAAACGACATAATAAGCCGCTATGACCCAGAAAAAGCCCACACCACGTCGTTCCATGCGCGCAGGTTCCGTCCGTTCGGCGGCATCGCGCGGCGCATCCGTGCGCTCTGGATCGGGACGCGGGAGGGGCACATCCTCAAGGATAGGCTCAAGCAGCGGGCGCGCGGGCTCTGCGCGACTGGGCTCGGTCCGCAGCGGCTCCGCACGACTGGGCGCGGGCGGCAGCGGCGGGCCTCGCCATGCGCGCGGGGCGTCACCCAAGTTGCGACAGGCGGCGAGCGGCAACGTGCGCGACAGCCTTGCCGGCGCCGGCAAGGTGTCGCTCAGCCCCCTCTCCTCGGTAGGAGGCGCATCGGGCGGTAAGCATTCCGGCGCAAGCGGCAGGCCCAGCGTGCGCAGCATGGAAAGCCCCCTTGATTCCCAGGTGAATATCCCCCTGCCCGAAGGCGGGCGGTTCTCCCTCACGCGGCGCCAGCTGCTGATAGGCGCCGGCGTGGTGGGCGTGGCCGCGGCGGGCATCGGCGTGGCAAGCGTCGTGACCGGCGGCGATGATGAAGATGTGGCCACGCTTGAGGTGTCCGCGGATGCCGTGTTCACGCTGGACGACATCCCGACCGAAAACGTGCTGGATGGCAACGGCCCCATGCAGCTCGAGGGCGAATATCGCCTCCCCTACGGCACGCTCGTGTGGGCAACCCCTGGTGCCTCGTGCGCCGCGTGCCTGCTGCCCACCGATTCCGCCTCACCGCTCACGCAGGTGGGGCTGCTCTCCCTTTCCGACGGCACGTGCAAAACGGTACTCGAGGGCCCCGCCTCGCAGGAGCGCGGCTTCGACATCTATGAGGCATGCTGCGATGATTCCGGCATTATTTGGACCGAGGCGAACTGCCTAACCGGCCAGTGGCGCGTATACCAGGCAACCCACAGCGGGTCGGCCATCGGCTCGCCCGTGCTGGTTGACCAGGGAGAAATCGACTACGAAATTCCCTCCATCGCCGTCGCGGGCGGACGGGCGTTTTGGCAGGTGCTCCCCGACGCCAACGGCGATGCCTCCGCCGAGGATTCGCTGCTCAAGGCGGCATCGTTCGGCCAGGCGGACGTGGCGGAGATGTGGCGCTCCACCGGACGCATGAGCACGCCCCCCTACTCCACGGGCGACGGCATCGTGATTACGCCGCGCCTGGACGCGTCGGGGGTCTATCACCAGCTCACGCTCATCGATGCCGCAAGCGGCCAGATGATGGATTCGCTCACGCTGCCGGCCTCTATGAAACCGCTTACGGCGGGCTATGTGGACGGGCGCTTCACGTTCGCGTTTGACGGATGGTACAGCTACGGCGAAGGCATCTCGCAGATCGGCACCTACGTACCCGTGGACGAGAACGGCGCCAACGGCGGGCAGTGGTTCCGCTTCGGGCGCACGCCCACCGCAGCCCCCGCCTGGGCGGGGCCGTACCTCATCGTGAAATCCACCACATCGGTAGCCGGCGTGGACGTGGCCTCACGTACCATGTTCACCATCGAATGCCCTGATGGATGCGATGATTTTGGCGAGTACCTGGCCGTGACCGGCACCACCGATACACTCGTCACCTACATAGGCATGCCCGCCGAGGAAGGCTCCGAAGACGAAGGCCACACCCTCGTGCGCGTGTGGAGATACGCAGAGGCGTAAGCCCTGAACTCCTACACCTGTTTGCAGAACTTGAAATGGGTGTTTTCCATGCCTTGGCGCCCGTAGAACGCATGGGCACGGGTGCGGTGCTGCTTGCAGGTTACCTCGATCTGAATGCACCCCGCTGCACGTGCGGCCCTGCATGCGGCCTCGAACAGCTGCGCGCCAACCCCTTCGCTCCGGTGCCCCGCCGCCACTACAAGCTCCATAATCTCGGCAATGCGCGCTGCGTGGTGAAGTTGGCGCTCCATGCGTAGGTTGATGAAGCCAACCGCTTCGCCGCCGTCCTCTGCCATCAGGCACAACATGCGACCGTCGGCCATTTGCTCGGCGAAGATGCGCGTGAACTCGTCGTAGGGCAGATCCTCATCCTCCATGTCGCACACGAGGTCGTAGATGAACGCGCAGTCGGTGCGCACGGCGGGGCGAATCGCAGTCATCGGGCTTTCCTTTCAGCATACGAACATGGGATTACCTGTTTACCATACGCGCGCCTCGCCAAACGCGCGCGAACGCCACGTCAATTTGTCGCAAATTGGCGCCTTGGATGCCGATTGCCGGCTATTTTTCGACCAACTCCTCTATCTTGGTGACTTCAGAGATTCTCACCAGCCGTTGCGTGCCGCCGTCTTTGCCGCCTTTGCCTTTCGTGCGCAACAGCACCCACTCGTCATCCATATCCTCGACGATGCCGATGACCTCCGACGAGCCCGTAACGCTCGACACGCCCGCATGGCACCACGGCCCAGCGATAGTGAACGCCCCACCCTTGCCGCGCATAGTGGAAAGCTGCTTTGCGATGCGGCGCGCAGATGCGTCGCTAATGCGATCGGAAAGCTTCTTCGAATCGGCCTTCTTCGGCATTTTAACCGCGATAACGATGAGCGTCACCGCTATGACGAACAGCCAGAATCCCAAACCGCTCACGGAGCTGGAAACGCTGGAGAGACCGCTCGACACTGCGTTGTTTATCACTTGCACGATAGCCTGCGTTCCGTAGTCCAGCTCATCCCAATGTGTCACATCCATGGCCTATTCGCCCCCTTCGCGCAGGTCGGAGTCACGCGGAGCAGGCTCAACGATCTCGATTGCGCGCAAATCGGCTACGTCGATGAGCCGCATCACCTCGTCGCCGCGCCCCATAACGCCCGCTCGCGTGTACCGAACGCGCATCCATTCCTCATCGACATCCACCACGACCACCTTGCGGTTGGCCATGGAGGCCTGCCATTCCACGTCCGCGCAATCGATAAGGCACGTGGCTCCAACGAGGGAAAACAGCGCATGCAGGTCTTTCGATGCGGAGGCCTGCGACGTGCTCACCTCCACGGCATCGTTGGCAAGCTCATCGACCGTCACGTGGTAGAGACGCGCGAGGGCTGCGGCCTTATCCAGCGCCGGCGCGCCCTGGCCTGCCTCCCAGTTGGACACCGTTTGGCGCGACACGCCCAACGACGCAGCCACCTCCTGCTGGCTTAAGCCCTGCTTCTTGCGAAGCCGCATGAGTTTGTCCGAAAGCATGACCGCTCCTTTGCCGATGAATCACTCTGCCGATTGATCTGGATAGAGTGGCTCGCCCCACACACGGTTAGCCGCCAACCCCTTTCCTATTGTTCCAGATTCCTTCGGCGAAGAGAGGCAAATCCGCTCGGCATTTCGTCCAATGTGCTTACCCAATGTGGTTATCCAAGACGCAGATCCGCCTGCGCGCCAAAACGCCATCAAGTCGAGCCTCACAACTCTCTCTCTTCATATGAGAACGTTCAATCCAGGTGCTCATTCCGATAGAGGCGGGCAACGCCCAACGTCCAGATACGCCAATTGCAACCGTTTTCATTCAACTTAGATTGACTCAAAGAATTAAACTCAATTTTGATTGAACAAAACCACATCCGAATCATTGCGAAATGCACAGAAAAGCCTCCTGGCCGATTGACCGGGAGGCTTTCGTTGTTCGCTTTAAAGTGCGTCCGAAAGGCAGCCGGAAGGCACCCCTCGACCTGCAGGTCACCGCGGTGTCGAGCGGTCTGTTGTTCGGCAGAACGGCGGAACCCCTAGAACTCCAGGGTCTCCAGCTTCTTGAACACCACGTCTTTGTGGCCGAGGAACGCCCAGGGGTCGAAGATCTCGTCCAGCTTCTCAGGCGTCAGGTTGGCCTCGGGGTCGGCCTCAAGACGCTCGCGATAGGTGGGGCCATCCACAGCATTCTGAATGTCGTGCCACACGGCCATAGCGTTGCGCTGCACGATCACATACGCGTCCTCGCGCGTGATGCCCGTATCCACGAGCGCCAGCAGCACCTTGGAGCTGAAAATCAGGCCGCGCGTGCGGTTGAGGTTGAGCACCATTTTGTCGGGATAGGTCTGCAGGCCGTCCAGCATCCACTGCATCTTGCCGAACATGTAATCCAGCGCGATGAAGCTGTCGGCCAGCGCCACGCGCTCGGCACCAGAGTGACTGATGTCGCGCTCGAACCACAGCGCCACGTCGTCGAAGCCCACCTGTGCGTTGGCCTTGACCACACGCGCCAGGCCGCACACGCGCTCGGCGGTGATGGGGTTGCGCTTGTGGGGCATAGCCGAGGAGCCCTTCTGGCCCTTCTTGAACGGCTCTTCGGCCTCGATGACATCGCTCTCCTGCATGAGGCGCACCTGCAGCGCAATGCTCTCAAGCGTGGAAGCAGTCACAGCCAGCGCCGCCATGACCTGGGCATGGCGATCGCGCGCCAGCACCTGGGTGGACAGCGGGTCGGGCGTGAGGCCCATCTTCTCGCATACGTACTGCTCGATGAACGGATCGATGCTGGAATAGGTTCCCACCGCACCGCTGATGGCGCCGGTGGCCGCCACCTCGCGCGCCTGCTGCAGACGGGTCTGCGCGCGCTTGAGCGCCCACGCCCAGCTGCCGAACTTCATGCCGAACGTCATGGGCTCGGCGTGGATGCCGTGCGTGCGGCCCACGCACAGCGCGTCCTGGAACTCGAAGGCGCGACGCTTGCAGGTTTCGCCCAGCTGCTTCACATCCTCCAGAATGATGTCGAGCGCCTGCGTGATCTGGTACGACAGCGCGGTATCACCCAGGTCGGAAGAGGTCATGCCGTAATGTACCCAGCGCGAGGGCTTCTCCTCGCCTTCGGGCACGTCGGCATCGATGTATTCCTTCATGCAGGTGAGGAAGGCGATGACATCATGATTGGTCACGGCCTCGATCTCGTCGATGCGCTCCACGCGGAAATCAGCATGCGCGCGAATCCAGGCGGCCTCCTCCTTGGTGATGCCGCACTGACCAAGCTCGGCCTGGGCCTCGCACGCCAGAAGCTCGATCTCCTTCCAGATGGCGAACTTGTTCTCCGGCTCCCAGATGCGGCCCATCGCGGGGCGCGTGTACCTAGAAATCATGGCTATCCTTTCAACGCAGAAACGCTCTGAACTAACGCAACGAAAATCTTACCGCAAACATGGGCGGCGCTACAGCGATTTGAAGAGTTCTCGCACGTCCTCCACCACATCGCGCTCGGCCACCACCACGGCTTTGTCGCCCGGATACATGATGGAATCCGGCGTGGCGACCTCGGCCTCGCCCTCCTCCAGGCGGTCGATGGCGGCTATGGACGAGCCCTCGGGCATGTCCAGCGCGTCCACCGGCACGCCCTCCTCGGGGTTGAAGTGCCGCATATGGGCCGGCACGCTCATCTCGAACAGCACGATATCGCCGCGCGAGAGGGCGCTCACCACGCCCACGCTTCCCATCAGGGCCTCCTCCTCGATCATGTTGGCGATCAGAAGCGTGGAAGACACGCTCTCGATGCCCACGATGTTGAAGATGCGGCGGTTCTTGGGATTGTTCACGCGAGCAATGCAGCGCGGCACGTTGAACACGCGCGTAGCGATTTCGCAGGCCAGCAGGTTATCGTCGTCGCGACCGGTTACGGCAACGAACACATCGGCGTGCCTGATGCCGGCATCCTCCTGAAAATCGGAGTCGGTGCCGTCGCCCTGGATGATCAGGTATTGGCCCTGCAGCTCGATGGAAAGGCGATCGGCCGTTTCGCGCGCCTGCTCGATAACCGCCACCTCATGACCCTGGTCGAGCATGACGGTTGCCAGGTATTCGCCCACTTTGCCGCCGCCCATAATCACAATGTACACGTGCTGCCCCTTCCTCCGCTACTGCATGAATTTCGAGAATTCGCCGAGCAGGTCGTGACGGATACAGGCCACCACGCTGTCGCCGTGGTAGAGCACCGAATCGCGCGAGGGAATGGAGCTCGCGCTGCCGTCGCGACGCTCGAACACCACGATGCGGATGTCGTGGTTGCGCTCCAGATCGGCCACCTTCATCTGCTTGAGCCCCGTGCCCTCGAGGTTGAACGAGAAGCGCAGGATCTCGAAATCGCCGAACGAATCCAAGTGGCTGCCATGGCCCGACATGACCTTGGAAAACACCTCTTCGGCCACAAGCGACGTGCCGCATACGTAGTCCAGACCCAGCTGCATGTGAGCGCGCTCACGAGCGGGGTTATACAAGCGCACGATAACGTGGGGCACGTGGAAGATACGGCGCGCGGTTTCGGCCACCATGAAGTTGGCGCTGTCCGACGAAGTGACAGCCGCCACGACATCGGCCTCCTCCACGCCGGCGCGCACCAGCACGCCCTCGTCGAAACCCTCGCCTTGCAGCGTGGTGCCGTTGAAGTTGCGGCTCAGGTTGGAGAGCGCCTCAGCCTTGCGGTCCACCACGCACACGTTGGCGTTGTTCTCGGACAGCATGGTGGCGAGCTGCGAACCCACGCGACCACACCCCACGATGATGACATTGACCACGGCGTTTTCCTCCTTGCCTGGCTTCTTCCGCCTTTGCCTGAAATGAAAAAGATGCGCCTGAGCGCATCTTACAGGAATCTCTAGCCTTGCGGCGCGAGCTGCAGTCGTTTGAGCCGCACGCCTACAGGAATTTGTAATACACGTCGCGCACGCCCCAGTCGTGCACATCGGTCGCCCCGAACAGCTTCCACACTCCGGGTGCCAGATCAAGCGCGCGACCGTAGCCGGCAAAGCCGCCCGTGTCGGTGACGGTTGCCACCACGATGGTTTCGCCGTAGCGGATGGCCACAGCGTGGCCGATCAGATACGACTGCGATTGAGGCACGGCAACGGTCAGACCGTAATCGGTCAGGGGCACGCCCGAGGCCGTGACATCGGTACCGAAGTTGCCCTTGCCGTCGTCGTTGTCAGAGAAGCTGTAAGCCGAGGCCGAACCGACCGACCAGCCGTCGCTCTCATCGGGGATGATGTGCGGCGCGGTGGGCAGCGGATCGGTGGTGCCCAGCTTCATAGCGGCATCGACGGTGTTCGGGTTGGACTGATCGTAGGCCGTGATCACGATGACCGGATCGGGGTCTTTCACGGTAATGGTGCGCGTGGACGCAGACGTGAGCGAGCTGGTTTCAGACGCGATAGACGTGTCATCAGCGGGCTGCGCCGACGCGGCATCCTCGGTCACGCTGCGCTGCAGGCTTCCGATGCCCACCGTGGTGCTATCCACATCATGGGACGCGACGGCGGGCTGCAGCATAAACGCCGAAGCCGCCACAGCAAGCGCGACGAGCGAAAACGCCCCCGCCACGAAGGGCAGAACGCGATGCTTGCGCCCAGTATGAGATGCTCTGCGAGCCAAATATCCTCCAATTGCCGCAACGCAACAGGCCCCGCCGTAAAAAGCGCGGGGCTGACAGCGTGCTGGAATTGTGGGTGTGATTGCTGTCCTGCGTTATTGCTTGTCAAAACTCGGATATTTTACCCCAGAAGCGCGGCGAGAGGCAAACCTATCGCTCCGCAAGCGGCGCGCTCCGATGCATCGCATGTGAGCCGACCAGGACTTTCAAGCGTTTGTAAAGTATGACGATTTGATGGTGGCGCCGTCAGGCCGACGGGATAAGAAGCGCGATGAGGAAGTACGCGATGATGGCCGAGGGCGTGAACAGCACAAGTAGGATGACCGCCATGACGCGCACCACGGTCGAATCGATCCCGAAATAATATGCGATGCCGCCGCACACGCCCAAGAGACGCTTGTCGGCCCTGCTGCGGCGCAGCGGTCGCGCCGAGCCGCCCTGGGCAAACCCGGAGAATTTCCCCGTTTTCACACCCCACAGCAGGTACACGCCCGCGGCCACGAGCGCAAGCGGCCACAAGATTCCCCACAGGGTGCGCACGGTGGTGCCGAGCATATTCCATACCCAACCAGGCAAGACGGCGTTGACCAGGCCCCATACACCTAACGCAACCAAAATGACGCCGATAACCATCGCCGCCTGCTGCGGCTTCGTATGTTTGTTTCCGTAATCAGCCATGGCCGCCCTCTTCCTAGTCCCACGGATTCACTTCGAACACGTGCGTGCCCAGCAGCGGCGGATGCACCGTCAGCTGTTCGAGGGAGCCCGGCACCGCGAACACCGTCGCAGCGCACACGACCATCGCAACCACGCACAGGGCTGCCGCCAGGGCGAGAAGCTCGTTGCCCATCGCGCGCGAAATGATATCGATGCCCAGCGCAATAAGCAGCAACGGCCACAGCTTCTCGAACATGAGAACGATGGTGTGCCACGAAAGCAGCTGGATTGTGACCAGAAGCAACAGAATGCCCAGCGAGAACACCACGATGCCCCGCGAGAAGCGGCGGATGCGGAACTCGCGGCGCGACGGCACCACCATCTCCACCAAACCCGCCAGGATGACCAAACACGGCCACAGCTGCCACCAGCTCACCTCATCGACGATGGAGCTCAGCAAGGCCGCCACGCCGATGAACAGCAGAATCACGCCGGCCCACACCACGACGCGCGTGGTGCCGCCCATGCCAGCGGCCTCGCGGCGAGATGCGTCGCGCGCGCCCATGGCGGCCACCGCCTCGTAATGGGCGGCATAGGGCGCCTGGTTCGTCTGCCCCGCCTGCTGCGCCGCCGAAGCGTACGCGGCATAGCCCGGGGCCTGCGCGCCATGCCCCACGGGAGGAATGGGGCGCGACCCGGCGGGCGGCACGGTTTGCCCCGTCTGGCCGGGCTGCTCCGCCTGGCCGCAGGGGTCGACACGCAGATACGCGTCGCACGAAATCGGATCGCCCGCACTCACGCGACGAGGCATCACAAGCCACAGCAGCACATACACAAGCACCACGGCGCCGAACGAAGAAATAGAGAGCAGCACCGCCAGAATGCGCACAATCACGGGATCGATGTCGCAATACTCGGCGATTCCCGCGCACACGCCCGCGATGATGCCGTCATCGGAACGGTACAGGCGCTTGGCTTCCTTCACCATGCGGGCCTCCTCTCTATCATATGCGCCGCCTGCGTCCAGGCGGCTTGGACCGGGTGCGCCTCGAAGCATGCGAGCGCACGAAAATGGCCGGAAGCATAAGCCTCCGGCCATACTGTCATTCATCTCGCCTCGGTGCTAGCGGTCAGCGCCCTCCCCGTCAGATGGGGCGGCCTCAACCTTACGCACGCGCAACGACGACACGCGGCGCCGACGCATGCGCTGCACCTTGAACGAATAGCCGTCGGCGGAGAACTCGTCGCCTAGCTGCGGCACACAATCGAACGTATCCATGAGCCAGCCCGCAACCGTTTCGTAGTCATCGCCCGGCTTCACGGGCCACCCAAGGCCCTCAAGCGTTTCGCACGGGCAGGCGCCGTTGACAACCCATTCGTGCTCCGACACCTGGGTGATGTCGGCGTCTACGGGGTCGGTTTCGTCCACGATTTCGCCCACAATTTCCTCGACGATATCCTCCGTGGTTATTAAACCAGCAGTTCCACCGTATTCATCCACCACAATGGCCATCTGTTGACGATTCGTTTGCATTTCGTTGAGCAGCGACAACAGGCTCTTGCTCTCGGGCACAAACATGGCATCGGCCACGTAATCCTTCACGCAATCGGACTCGCGGTCATCGAGCAGCGGATCGATCAGATCCTTGTAGCGCACGATGCCGATGATGGAATCGTGATCGTCATGATAGACCGGCAGACGCGAGTAGCCCGTGCCGCGCATGCGATCGATCGCCTGGCGCACGGTTTCGGTGTCTTCGACCGCGATGATGTCGACGCGCGGGGTCATGACCTCCTCCGCAGTGGTGTCGCCCAGGTCAAGCACGTCGTGGATCATGCGCTTCTCCTCGGCGTCGAGCTCGGCACTTTCGTCCACGGCAGAACGGATTTCCTCCTCATCCGATTCGATGCGCTGCTCCTTCTTGAACAGGCGATCGACGAACGTAGAGAGGGACGCGGGTTTTCGAGAGTCGGGGTCCATGGGTTTCTCTTCCTTTTCTTATCCAATGCCAACTACTGCATGATAACCAGATGCGAGGGCGTGCGGCCGCCGAGGGCACCCGATTGAGCTTTCCCGTCATTTTGACGGTATTTTTTCTCTTTCCGGGCAATTTTAGCGTCAAAATGACGGGATTTGTTTGCGAGATGGGGCGGCACGGTACCTCGGCTTTACAGCGCATAGAGCACTACCGATAGATACTGCAGGATGGAGGCCGCCAGCACGAACAGGTGGAACACTGTGTGCATGTACGGGACCTTCTTGAGCACGTAGAAGATGCAGCCGATGCTGTAGCTCACGCCGCCAGCGGCTAGCAGGATAATGCCCGGCAGCGGCAGCGCGGCGATGAGCGCAGGCAGGAACCACACAACGCACCAACCGAGCGCCAGGTAGATGACCGCTGAGATCCAGCGGGGGCGAAACACCCAAAACGCCTCCATCGCGATGCCCACGATGGCGAGTACCCATACGACAACGCACAGGATAATGCCGCCCGAATCTATAAGCGTGACCAGGCAAAACGGTGTGTAGCTGCCCGCGATGAACAGATAGATGCAGCTGTGGTCGATGACCTTGAACACCTTTTTTGCGCCGGGATGCGCCAGCGCGTGATAGAGCGTTGAGGCGCAGTATTCCAGCAGCATGCTGATCGAATAGATGAGCGCGGCCGCCAGCGCGATGCCGCCGCCGTGGTTCGCCACCGCCGCCACGATGGTAGTGGGGATGGCCACGATGGCCAGAATGATGCCCAGTCCATGGCTGATGGAGTTGGCAATCTCCTCGCCCAGCGTGTACTCGCGCACGTTCTTATGGGCCTTCACGCCATGCTTGGATTCGGGCTCGGGCTTGCGCAGGCGGATGTCTTCGAACTGCGAAGGCTGCCACGGGTGGGGGTCGCGCCCTACGAACGGGGACGAAGCGTCGAGGACGCTCGCCGGCTGCCGCTTCCCGGAGGAGATTTCCGGGTGCGACGCACGGTCGGCCACGGCGTCCGGCTGACCGCCCGAATTTTCCTCGGGCGCAAAACTGCCCGATGAGGCGGTGCGTTCTCGAACGGGCGCTTCCTGTGCGCCCGACGTGATGCTATATGCGGTGTGTGATGCAGAAGTACTCATGGCGGCCATTCTAGCATAGCGCCCGCACCGCGCCGCCGCACCCAGGGCGTCGCAACGCAGACGTAACGGAAACGCCACGAAACCGAGCAAAGAAGCAACAAACGGCGATATGCTGCAGTTTTTCGGCGCATGGCCAATTAGCCCGACCACGGCCCTTGCATAACGCCTGGTCACAAGAGGGCAATTTCTGAGCTACTTAAGTCATCCTTTGAAAACTGCAGCATATCGCCGTTTGTTTCATCGCTCGGCTCACAGTGCTATCGCACAAGCACTCATACAGCACTGCGTCGTCGGGCTTCACGGCGGCATCTCTCAGTTGCTGGACGGATTCCATGTGGCCTCCTTTGCTCGGAGCCGTATTAAAAGCCGCTGTCAAAAGCGAGAAGGGTCCGATAGCGCTCGTTTTCTTGCGCGAGCTGCGCGGGCGAGCCATCGATGGCAACGCGACCATCCTCCACGAACACGACGCGATCGGCGGCCGAAACGCCTCGCAGGTGGTGCGTGACCATGATGATGGTGCGGCCCGCAAGCGCCTCGAACAGCGTGTTGAGCAGCGCGTGCTCGGTGATCGGATCGAGGCCCACGGTAGGTTCGTCAAGAATCACGATGGGGGCATCCTGCAGCAGCACGCGGGCGAGCGCGATGCGATGGCGCTCTCCGCCGGAGAAGCGCTTGCCTGCCTCGTCCACCATGGTTGCCAGGCCCTGCGGCAGGCGCTCGACCATCTGGCGCAGTCCCACCTGGTCGAGCACGCGCCAAGCGTCTTCTTCGGTGGCATTGGGGTTGCCCACACGGAGATTGGCCAGCAGCGTGTCGTTGAACAGATACGTGTTCTGTTGGATGATGCCGATATAGCGCGGCATCGCGTCACCCAGCATTGAAGCGTCAACGCCGCCGATGGTCACGCGACCCTCCTGGGACACGAGGTCGCCGCGGATGAGACCCGCGAGCGTGGACTTGCCCGCGCCGCTTCGACCCAGCACGGCAATCCGTTGGCCTTGAGGAATTTCCAGGTCAAGACCGTTGAGCACCGGACGGTCAGCACCAGGGTACGCGAAAGCGACGTTCTCCAAACGCACATCGAACGTTTCGGGGGTGTGGGGCAATTCGTCGTTTTGCGCCGTGCCTACGCTTTCATCCTGGCCACCGCTCTTCGCGCCCTTCTCGGGCTTGCCCGACGAGGAGGCGTCCACGTCGCCCCAGTTGCCCACGGGGTCGGGCAGCTCATTCAGACGCCCGATGGAATCGGCGTGCGACACGGCATCGAGTGCGGCAGCAGGCACCGGGGCAAACGCCTCAATCAGCGGGAAGAAGCACAGCACGAACGCGGCGATATAGTTGGCCGCCGAGGACACGTCCACAGCCGCTTCGCCGCCAAACTGCAGGCCTGCCCACAGCAGCAGCATCGCCGCTATCAGGCCAAACAACACCTGACCTGCCATGTCGCGCCAATGCGCCGCGCGCGACTCCCGGCGCTGCAGCTCGCGCAGACGGTTGTGGGACGCAAGGTGGCGCGCCAGGTACTCATCCGAACGGCCGGAGAACACCCAGTCGGCCACACCCAGCACGTTGTCGGTGAGCTCGGCATACATCTCGTTCTTCATGGCCTTCATGCGCATCCGGCGCACGCCGCCCGTGAGCACGACGATCAGCGGCAGAAGCACCGTTTGGATTCCCAGCAGCACGAACATGCCCAAGGCCACAGGAAGCGAGAAAGCTCCCAACGCAATGGTGGCAATGAGCCACAGAAGCCACGCGGCCACCGTGGGCAGCATGCAGCGCAGGTACATATTTTGCAGGTGGGAAAGGTCCTCGGACAGAAGCCCCAGCACATCGCCGGTTCGACGCGCCGCGCGGCCGAGCCCCACCTGCCCTTCGAGCGATTGGTATAACCGCAGGCGCAGACTGCTGGTCACGCGCAGAATCCAATCGTGCGAGGTCAGGCGCTCAAGATACTGCAACACCGGTTTGCCCAGGCCAAACACGCGCACGGCGATGAGCGCCAGATGCATCATGAGCACCGATGCCGGCAGCGTGGCGGACCCGCTGATCAAGTAGCCCGACGTGAACATGAGCCCCGCCGCGAACGCGTACGCCAAGATGGAAAGCGCAATGGCGCCCGCCAGTGGTTTCTTATAGCGCGCGAAGAAGGGTCGCACCCAGCGATCGCCCTTGAACGCTTTCCAGGGCGACGATGCGCCGGCTGTCGAGCGCCCGTCGCTGCTTTGGGCATCAGACGAATCGCGATATTGTTCGCGGCAATCCCTTCGCAAAGAAGTGGCAACAGAGGAATGCACAGTCGCTTCTCGCGAAGCGGGCGTGGGCGATGCGGATGTGGGCGGAATATCCTGCTGATGCGTCCCGTCGGCGATGATTTGCTGCGTTTTAGCGCTCATTACACACCGCCTCCTTAATGCAAAACTCGGCGCCCTTCATCCTCTCGACCAGGCGCGCAAACGCGCCGCCCGCCGCGGCCAATTCCTGCGGCACGCCCTGCTCCACGATGCGGCTGTCTTCCACGACCAACACCCAATCCATATTCGCCATCCAGTGCAGGCGATGTGTGGCGAAGAACACCAAGCGGCCTTCCATCAGGGGCAACATACGCTCCTTGAGCTCCATCTCGGTTTCCACATCAAGATGAGCAGTGGGCTCGTCAAACAGCAGGATGCGACGCGAGGGGTCCAACAGCGCGCGAGCGAGGGCGATGCGCTGGGCCTGACCGCCCGACACCGCACGGCCGCCTTCGCCGATCAGAGTGTCCAGCCCTTGCGGGAGCGAGTCGATGAATTCACGCAGCCCCATAGCGCTGGCCGCCGCCTGGATTTCCTCCTCGGATGCATCGGGGCGATAAAACGCCATGTTCTCGCGGACCGTGGCGTGGAAGATGTATGGATCCTGCGGGATGTAGGTCGCCTGGCCGCGCCAGCCTTCGCTGCACAACGGCGAAGCAGAAGCAGCCGGCACCGTTGCGTTTGATGCCTCTGGATTTGATTCCCCGACGGCCGATGCCTCAACCTTGAGCATCGTCGCACTCAAGCGATTCGCGTCCGTTTTGAACGATGTCGCATCTGAGCCGTGTACGTCCGCCGCAGATGTTATTGCGTTCGAACGCTTCGTGTCCATCCTGCACGCTTCGCCCACAATCCCATCATGCACCGCTATGGAGCCCTCAGTCGGCTGGACGAACCCGGCGAGCAGGCGCAGCAGCGTGCTTTTGCCCGAGCCGGAAAGGCCCACAATGCCCACCTTCTTGCATCCGCGCACGTCAAACGTGATATCGGAAAGCGAGGGGGCACTGGCTCCGAGATACTCGTAGCCCACGTCGCGCACGGTTAACGTGGAACTTTCGTCCCACGTGGCAAGCGGAGTCCTCTCGCCACACGGCGCCATAGCAGGCCCCTCGCCCCGCGACGAAGTTGACCCACTTGCGCGCCCCGCTCCCGTTGCTGCCCGGGGTTTTACGCGGTTTTCCTCCTGAAAGTGCGTATAAGCCCGGACATGAACAGGGGAGGAATCGGCATCTTCGTAACCGCTGGCCGAGGCCGGCGCATCGATGCCGTTGACGACAGAGGCCACAGCGCCAGAAGCAGAGCTCGGGGCAGGCGCAGCACATTCCGCTCTCAAATCCTCGCCTAAGCCGGCAACCTCCAACACGTCGGCAAGGGCGTTTTTGCCGTCGAGCGAGGCATGATAGTCGGCGGCAAACTCGCGCACGGGGCGGAAATACTCCGGCGTAAGAATGAGCACGAACATGGCCGGGAACAGCGCAACCGACCCATCCACCAGGCGAAATCCCAGCATGATGGCAATTGCCGCCAGCGAAAGCGTGGCGAACACATCCAGCACCGCGCCGGAAAGCGTGGCCACCCGCAGCGTTTTCATCGTAATCTCGCGGAAGCGTTCGCTGGTGGCGAACACGTCGCGCCCGCGCGCCTTGGAGCGCCCGAAGAACTTAAGCGTGTCCAACCCGCGCAGCGAATCGACAAAATGGTTGGACAACACGCCGAATTCGCGGTAGCGGCGCGCAGCCTCGTTTTTGGCCGTGTAGCCCAGCATGACCATATACAGAATGATGAATGGGAACACCACGAGCGCGATGATGCCTGACACCCAGTCGAGCGGGAAAATCCACACGAGCAAAACCAGCGGCACCACAATCACATTGGTGAGCTTGGGCATCATGAGACGCAGATAGGTTTCCACCTGGTCGATGCCCTCCAGCGCGAGCGAGCACAGGTCGCCCGTGCCACGCTGCGCCACAAGCTCGGTGCCGCGCGAGAACAGTGTGCGCAGCAAACGGTCGCGCAGCTCATCAGCGCGAGCGGCGGCAAATTTCTCAAGATAGGCGTCTTGCCCCCAGGTCACGCCCTGACGGCCGATGAAGCAGATGAGGAACCCGATGACGAATGGGGCCTGGTCGGGCACGGGAGCTCCGCCCCATAAGTTAGTGAACGCCGACGCGAGCGAAAATGCCTGCCCCACCGTGAGCAGGGCGCGAGCAAGCGAGAACGCAACGAGCACGGCGATAGCGCGGCGCGCGCCAGGCAGTTGGAATATCGCCTTGTCGAACATGCGCTCTCCTCATCTTTTGTGCCAAATGCCGGGCATCAAATAGCGAGCCAATGTGCCATCGAGCACCGCTACGCTCGAAAGCAATTGCCCATACCCATGTTATCCCGTCATTTTGACGCTATTTTGGGCTAGAACGCGGCCTTTTAGCGTCAAAATGACGTGATACCTATCCGGCAGATTGACCCGCAGGTTCGTGCGGACGAGTCGCACGCCCCGGAGGCACCCATATGCCCCAAGCATCTGCGCGGTCGACCGCGGCACTCCCGCCAGGTCTGCAAATCACAACGCACTGCAAGTCTAGCACAGTCGCACGTGTGCCAGGTTCATATGATAGTAAATTTGTATCATTTAACAATCGCGGTCTATCTGGCAGATGCTATCGCTTTTTACCGATCGAGCCGGGCTAAGACCGTACGTTCCAAGCGCGCACCAGGCGAAAGGGCGGACGAAGAATGCCCCGTTCGCCCTTTCTACTCATTTCTATTCATCTAATCAAATCTAATCAAACTGTTTGGTTAGAAAGCGATTGCTGCACCTTGGCGTTATTGAGCAGCGTCAGTAACGCTCGCAATTCCGGCTTGCCCTGCGGGCACCGCTTGCGCGCGCTTCCCGCGCGGACGCACCCATTCCATCCAGGCATCGGCATCTTCCTCATGCAGGTCCCACAGCGTTTCGGTGGTGCCGCCCACGCCGGCCGCGGTGCGCACGTTCACGCTGGCCACGTGCGCCATGCGCTGGAACGGATTCGTGCGCAAGTAGGCGAACTGGATCTTCTTGCGCGGCGTATA
Source organism: uncultured Slackia sp. (assembly GCA_963559755.1). GTDB lineage: Bacteria > Actinomycetota > Coriobacteriia > Coriobacteriales > Eggerthellaceae > Slackia. The sequence continues at coordinate 27,437 of CAUWMI010000021.1, forward strand.
CGTAGTGGTCACAGCCAGGCCGCCGTTGGTCATGCTCATGAAGTTGCGGTCATAGCCCAAGCCACTGCGCTTGTGCCACAGGATGGCGTTGACCACGTTCACCACAAACGCCAGCACGAAGATGGCGTAGTAGGCGAGCATAAAGATGCGCACCGTTTCAAGCATGGCAAGCTCTTCGACGCCCAACGGAACCGTGGCAATCACCAGCTCCATGGCAACCTGAGCGAGCGCCACAAACACCGCGAACCAGAACGCCGCACTGCGAATGATGCCCATGCGCACGATGGCGCGACGCTTGGCAACAGGTGCCGGATTGAGCGTTTCGGCAGGCATATCGGCAAATTCCGGCAACACGCCCTGGATAATCTCAGGTACGCGGCTCATCTTGACGAACGGATGGATGACCACACCCTTGGTGGCAGGCTGCTGCCCCTGTGCCTCGGTCGAGTCGGTGGAAGCGCTATCAATCTTGTACACCGAGAGCTCGCAGTAGCCCATCAAACGACGGATGAAGCTCTGCTTGACCACCACGGACTGCACGCGATCGACGTCCACGCCGTGGAAGCTGCGCGAAAGCAAGCCCGATTCCACCTCGACGCGCCCCTCGCGACGACGCAGGCGGAAGCCTCCGTAGCGCACGATGGTTCCCAGCGCGGAAACAACCCACAGCGCCGCAATGGCCAGAAGCGCCCACAGGATGATCTGCAGCGCCGCCCCGCCGATGAGCGAACTCGCGGCATCGGCATCAGGCAATGCAATGGATGCCTCGCCGCCGCCCACCACGGACGTCACCCAATCTTCGGTCCAGCGCTCGATAGCACCTTGGAACAGCTGGGCAACCGAGCCCACCGCGGCAACGATACCCACGAACAAAAGGCCCAGGCCCTCGCCCGCGCCAGACGAGCCGGCCAGAAGTAGCTCCTTGTTGGACAGGCCGGTTTCGTACTGCACCTGGCCGGTATCCACCTCGGCGCCGCCGAACACGCCGCGCACGTCCTGCAGCACTTCGTCGGCCACATCGAGCACGTTGGTCTCATCGGGAGAAAGGCCCGGCACCTGCGCGCCCGCATACCCCGAGGCTGCGCCTGCTCCAACCGCAGCGCCGAACCCCGCTTGCGCGCCCGCAGCCCCGGCAGTCCCCGGCAGCACATATCCGAACGCAGTCTGCTGCATACTTTGGGGATACATTCCCATGCTGGCAATCGCCCATGCGGAATAGCAGGGAACGCCGTTCACAACGGCGGTGCCGTCTTCGGCAACGGAACCGCCCGCGAGCAGGGCCTTCTTGCGACGGAACAACTCGGCGCGCAGGGCCTCGGCCTCGGAGGTGCGCATGTACGTCAGGCGCACGCCATCGTTGGTAGCGCCGCCCGCCGTGTCCACCTTCACGTCGCACACGCCCACGATACGCTGGAACAGACCCGCATTCTGGTTCACGGCCTGCACGCGCTGGTAGGGCACATGCATGCGTTTCTTGCTAATGATGCCGGAGTTCAGCGTGAATTCATCGGGCCCCAGCTCATAGGTGAGGTTCTTCCATGAAAGCCACTGTACGAGAAAGATGAGGCCCACGATGAGCAGAATGAACAGAATCGCGCCGCCAATGACGAACGGCATGATGGAGAAGAGGAGGTCGATGCCGCCCTCTTCCTCAGAAAGATTGCCGACCACATTGCCGAACACTGACACGGCGATAGCAGCGAGGGCGACAAACGCCGCGCGCAAGCCACCGAGCCATATATAGGTATGGTGCACATGGTGCTTGCCGGGGCGCAGCGTTTCCGGCACCCGTTCGCGTGGATCGGGATAAGGCATGCCGGGCGCAGGCTGCGGCACCATGTCCGCTTGCATTTGCGGAACGGGCTGCTGCATGGGCGCACCCGGAGTGGGGTTGCCAGCGGTTGGCGTACTGGGCGCCTGCGCATACCCCTGCGGCACAGGCTGCTGAGCCATCGGCGCAGGCGCAGGTTGCGACATGGGATGCACCCCTTGAGATGCGGGCTGCGGCATACCCACCTGCGCCTGCGGATTCTCGCCACCTTGCAGCGGCGTCTGGTTAGTGAACTCGCTCATGGCCTACACGTCCTCTTGCGCCAGACGAGCCTGTTCGGCAATGCGATCGCGCAGCTCATCGGCCTCTTCGAACGCCAGGCCGGGAATCTCATGCTCGCCCGCGGCCGTGGCCACAGTCACACTCGCCAGGCTGAAAGCGCGCAGGATGGGACCCTGCTTGGTATCGGTGTTCTGCACGCGCACGAACGGGATGATGAAGCGCTTGCGCCATACGATGCCGCGTGCGATGTCGAGCTCGTTTTCGCCCACCTCGTAGCGCCAGCGCATCCAGCGGATAGGCGGCAGAATGACCAGCCAAATGATGAGGCACACCACCCAAATAGCGGTCATGACTCCCACCACAATCCACGCCCATGCCGCCTCTTCCGGAGCCACCAATGCGGCGATGAAAAAGCCTATGGCGCAGCACACGTATACGACAGTCAGCGAAATGGCATCGCTGATGCGCCACACGTTTTTGATTTTGGGATCTAGCTGGTTCTTTGGGATGGGACGCATACTAACAACTCCTCACGTCCGTTCGATGGGATTATCCGCCGCACGAAATTCAGACCTCAACTCAACCTCAAAACAGCGGAACGCAACCAGTATACCGTGACGACCCCCCCCCGATGGCAAGATGCGGATTGCCGAATCGCCCCGAATCGTCAACAGTTCGTCAACAGCGGCATATGGGGGCTAGACGCATCCGCCGCTCCATCCCTTTGTGCAAAACGGGTTTGCGCTTACATGATGGGATCGCTGGAGTATCATTCGGTACGAAGCAGCAGCTACGCCGAGCGGACCTGGGCGAATCGCATGGCCCCACATTCGAGGACATGTCGTCACCCCACCTCACCGCTCCGCAGCCCCGTTGCTTCAGCCTCACATTAAGAACAGTCACCCGAGGTAAGAAGGCTTGCCATGGCGCCGGAAATCAACAATGGTTTCGCAAGCAATCGACCGATTGCAAAGGAGCCCTTCAGGAGCCCCTCTATCCCTGCAAGCGCATGGGTGAAATCCATCATCATTCGCGTGGGCATACCAGCGGCCATCGTCGCGCTGTGCGTGGGCATTTCGAACTCTCAGCCGAGCCAATTGCCGCCCTCCATGATTCCCTACATTGCGGCGATCGCCGCGCTCTTCGCCTTGGGGTGGATCGCGCACTGGTTCTATGCCCAATGGCGCAAAGCGAACGAGGGTAACGAACGGAGCAAGCCTATCATCAGCGTGTGCCGCGCGGCGGGTGCGATGCTCCTCCTCTATCTGTTCACTCTCATGTGCGCCCTCGGTCTGCCCGCACTGGCGCCAACCGGCCCCATATCGATAACGAGCATCCTCATCTGGGGCTGGGGGATCTTCTGGCAATCCGGTATGCCACTCGCAATCGCCCTGATGGCTATGGTGCGTCTGATTGATTACGGGTACAAGCACCTGACGGCCCGCATGGAAGCCACCGAGGCGTTGTGGTGGATCGATGCCGCAGCACGCGCACTTCTCACGGTGCTGCACATTATTGCGGTGCTGGGCATCATCGTCGCCGTGTGCCTGAATTACCCAATGATGCACCTGCTTTCCATCGGCGGCCTCTATAGCACTGAAAACATAGGATACGTCACACTCGAAGGCCCGTGGCTCGACGAATTGCGTGCCGCCTTGGGCCAGCTTGTTTCGGCGGGCGCATGGACGCTCATCGTTATCGCGCTGGTGGCAAACGCTGTCTGGCGTCGTTTTATCCTGTGGCGCGACGTGCGCATTGAAGCCGAGAAGCAGGAGATTAAAGCGCGTGCAGAGCGCGGTGAAAGTCGCGGGCTTATGTATAAAAACCGGTATGGCGGCACGTCGCAGGCGAACGAAATGCCCGGAGTGGGCACCTATCTCGCGCTGCGCGCGTCCAACATCGTCGCCGGTTTTGCCTGGGCCGCCCTTGCCATCGCGATTGTTGCGGTGGGCATCTCGCTGGTCAATCCCGCAACCGGCAGCGGCCTCAGCCATATCGCGCCGCTCATGCACGCTATCCTCACGGCAAGCCCCGCCCTGCCCATCGCGGCAGGAGCATTTATCGTTGTCGAAGCGCTGCTTGCCGTGGAGCAGCGATGGAACGATGCAACCGCTCAATCGCACGGATGCCTCCACCCTATTGCGAAGCTTTTTCTGTACGCAGGTTTAGCGGCATGCATCGGGCTCGTGCTCTATGCGATTGCGATGGCGCAGATGAAGTATGACGCGCTGGAAGCGATCGCCTTGCAAGCGACAAGCGGATTCGCCATGCCTACTATCTGGACGTTCGTCATTCAGGTCACGCTGCAAACGGCATTCTATGTCATTGTTGCCGCAGTGGTGCTTTTCGTTGTCATCGAGCTTCTCGTGGGCGGCGACACGGGCGGCGCTGGCGGAGCTGGCGGCGGCTATGGCGGAGGCGGGGCTGCGGGCGGCGGATCAAGCAGCTTCGGAGGCGGCTCGAAGGCCAAGACCGTCAACGACCGCTATGGGCGCAAGCTTGTCGAGCTTGATGACGGGGGCATTTTCGGCCAGCCAACGGTGCGCGACCGCCATGGCGCCAAGATTGGCACCACCCGCGAAAGCTTCGACGGCAGCACCCACGTGCGCATCGGCGACGATGAATACCAGGTGCGCGACGCGCTGTTCAGCGACGACAAGATCGTCTCGAAGGACGGCGAAGAGGTGGGGCGCATCCGCGAAAGCGGCTGGGGCGACGACCGCTTCCATAAGAGTTAAAGAGCCAACTTCTAAGCATATTTGCAGTATGCAGAAGCGCAGACGCATTAATTCGCAATACATGCAAATAAGATGAACACGTTCATACTGATTACGTTCATCTTATTTACATGTGCCCTGATCGCGGATCCGAAGGATTTGCCTCGCGCTGTCTCCATATTCCCCACGCATAATTCGCCAAGCGTTTGCGAACGCGGTATAATCGCGCGGTTGTTCAGGCGTTTTGTAAGCGGAACGCTCGCGCCTCGAAAAGCCGCCGCGCCTCTGCTTTCGCCTTGCGCCCAGGTGCAACGGCCAAAACAAACGCCCCAAGGAAACCGAAGGAGCACACTCCTATGAATTACAACTTCGACGCCACGCCCGCCGCCCAGGCGCAGCAGGATTTCGTGCCGCTGCTCATCGGCGCGGACATGAACGCTTACTCCGTCGCGCGCGCCCTGCATGAGCAGTACGGTGTGGTGAGCCATGCGCTTGGACGCTTCGCCGCGGGCGACACCAAATACAGCCGCATTGTGCAGGTGGCCCTCGAGCCCAATCTGGAGGATCTGGACACGCTGCTGGCGCGCATCAACGAGTTCGCCACCGCCCACGCCGACAAAAAGGTGCTGGTCTGGGGCTGCACCGACGGCTATGCCGCCATGCTCATGGAACTGCGCGACAAGCTGCCCGCCAACTGCCGCACGCTCTACATCGATGCCGAGCTGCGCGACAAGCTGGAGGCCAAGGACAGCTTCTATCAGATGTGCGACCAGTACGGCATCCCCTACCCCACCACGCAGGTGGTCACGCCGCAGCAGTTCGCCGACGGCATGACCGAGGCCGACCTCGCCGCTGACAAGTTGGGCTTCGAGTACCCCATCATCGTGAAGCCCTCTATGAGCGAGGAATACTGGCGCCATCCCTTCGACGGCATGAAAAAGGTGTATTCCGCTGACACGCCGGCCGAGGCGCTGCGCATCCTGGGCCTCATCTTTGGCGCGGGCTACCCGATGAACATCATCCTGCAAGACACCGTGCCCGGCTCAGACGACAGCATGCGCGTGCTCACTGCGTACTCCGACCGCAACGGCAAGGTGAAGATGATGTGCTTCGGTCGCGTGGGTCTGGAAGAGCACACCGCCACGGCGCTGGGCAACCCGTGCGCCATCATCACCGAGCCGAACCCTGAGCTGCAGGCGCGCATCAAGGCGTGGCTCGAGGGGCTGCACTTCACCGGCTTCTCCAACTTCGATATCAAGTACGACAGCCGCGACGGCGGGTACAAGGTGTTCGAGATCAACCTGCGTCAGGGCCGTTCGAACTTTTACATCACGGGCGGCGCGGGCATCAACATCGCGCGCTACGTGGTGGAAGACCGCATCTATGAGCGCGACCTGGGCGAATGCTACGAGAATGAGAATGAGGGCTTCTATCGCTCCGTGCCGCGCAAGGTGGTGCGCGAGTACGTGCAGGATCCCGAGTTCGTGCGCCGCGCCAACGAGCTCATCGCCAAGGGCAAGGATGCCGTGAGCTTCTACTACAGCCCCGACCTGCGCTTCAATCCCGTGCGCTGGGCTTACGTGAAGGTGCACATGTACCGCTACTTCGACAAGTTCAAGAACTCCGAGAAGTACAAATAGGCGGTAATATCTCCAGACCATCAAGGGCGCTCATGCGAGCGCCCTTTTATTATTAACAAAGTGATAGGTCCGTCAAAAACAGCGAAAGCCGCTCTCGTGCCGAAGATTCGGGGGGTTTCGCGGGCGTAGCGTACTTCGCTACGTGAGCTCGCGAAATCGCGCGAAGATTCGGTGCGAGAGCGGCTTGCAGCGTCGCAGCGCCTCATGCGGATGAGAAATAAAGATATATCTTTATTTCTCATCAATGAAGAAGCGCTTATACCAGATGAGGAAGGTGAGCGCGGTGTAGATCTTGCGCTGGTTGAGCGCACGCCCCTCGAAGTGGTCGTCGAGCAGCTTCATCAGCTTGTCGCGGTCGAAGAATTCCTCGGTAAAATCGGCCTGGAAGTATTCCTTCACGTAGTCGTAGTACTTCTGCTCGCGCAGCCAAAACTTGATGGGCACAGGGAAGCCCTTCTTGGGGCGCGTGGCCCACTCATCGGGCAGGCAGCGGTTGGCGGCGTGGCGCAGCACCTGCTTGTTGCCGTTCTCGTTCACACGGAAACGGGCGGGCACGTGCTGAGCGAACTCCATGACCTTCTTGTCAAGGAACGGCACGCGCAGCTCCAGCGAGTGCGCCATGCACATCTTGTCGGCCTTGAGCAGGATATCGCCCGGCAGCCACATGTTCATGTCCAGATACTGCTTCTTGGAAAGCTCGCAGAACTGCGGTACCTGCGCATACACCGGCGCGCACAGCTCGAAGGCATTGGGGCCCTGATCGTAGTCGGGCTTCAAGATGTCATCGGCCTCTTCGGGCGAGTACACGTTGGCCTGGCCCACGTACCAGCGCTCGGGCACCTCGGCGCACTTGGTCAGGAAGTTGTGGCCCTTGAAGTACGGCAGATGTTGCACGAGCGAACCCAGCGCGCGGCGCACGCCCAGCGGCACGGTGCGCTTGAACTTGGCCATCTCGGGCGTGTCCTCGTACCACTCGTAGCCGGCGAACAGCTCGTCGGCGCCCTCGCCGGACAGCACGACGGTCACCTGCTCGGCCGCCAGCTGCGCCAGGAAGTACAGCGGCACGCTGGACAGGTTGGACTGCGGCTCATCCATGTGATACTGGATGGTTTCCAGCGCGCCGAAGAAATCGTCGCCGTCGATCATCTTGCGGTAGTTCTTGATACCCAGCTTGTCGGACAGCTCGGCAGCGTAGTTGGTTTCGTTGAAATCCTTGTAGTCGAAGCCCACGCTGAACGTGTTGTCGGGCATGAGGCACGCGGCGATGTAGCTGGAGTCCACGCCGCCAGAAAGGAACGAACCCACCTTCACGTCGGCGATGCGGTGCGCGGCCACGCTCTCGTGCACCACCTGGTCGCATTCGTCCACGTACTCGTCGAAGTTCTTGGAGTTGTCGTCCGAAAAATCGCACTGCCAGTAACGGCGCACGTTCATCTCGCGTGTGGCCAGGTCATACGTGAAGCAATGCGCAGCCTCAAGCTTGTATACGCCCGCGAAGAACGTTTCCTCCGTGGCGGGGAACTGCAGCGTGAGATACGGGCGCAGGGCTTTCTTGTTCACGGCCTTCACGAAGCCCGGATGGTCGAGGAAGCTCTTGATCTCGCTACCGAACAGCAGGTCGCCCGACGAGGTACGGCCATAGTAGAACGGCTTGATGCCGAAAATGTCGCGCGCGCCGTAGAGCTTCTGGTTGCGCTTGTCGTAGATCACGAAGCCATACATGCCGCGAAGGCGGTCCACTAGACCCTCGCCCCACTCCTCGTAACCATGCACAAGCACCTCAGTGTCGGCGTTGCAGTGAAACGTGTGCCCGGCTGCCTCGAGCTGGGCACGCAGCTCCTGAAAGTTGTAGATCTCGCCGTTGAACGTGACGGTCACGTTGCCGTCGACGCTGGTCATGGGCTGGCGACCGGCCTCGGACAGGTCGAGGATGGACAGACGGCGGAAGCCCATGGACACCTCGCCGTCGAAATACTGACCGCCCATATCGGGGCCACGATGAACGATGCGGTTCATCATGGCCTCAAGGACGGCCTCTTTATTCTCAATGCTGCCGGTGAATCCGACGAATCCGCACATACGACGCCTTTCGTAGAATCTCGCATTCCGGGGCGCAGTGCCGCGCGGGCAACCCGACGCGTGCCCGACCGCCAAACAGCGATCAAGCGCCCGAACATTCACTCGAACCTGGAATTGTAGCGTCCCACGTCCCTGAATTGGGAAAATGCGTGAGATGAGCATAGGTTGAAACCGCGGAGAGCCGTCCCGCCTACGCGATATGTCCCAAGAAATCCTTCGTGCGATCGGACTGAGGATGTTCGAATACATCCTCAGGCGTGCCCTGCTCAACGATCACGCCGCCGTCCATGAATATCACGCGGTCGGCCACATCGCGCGCGAACTTCATCTCGTGCGTGACCACCATCATGGTCATGCCGTCGCGGGCGAGCGACCGCATGACGTCGAGCACGTCGCGCACCAGCTCAGGGTCGAGTGCGCTCGTGGCCTCGTCAAACAGCATCACATGCGGATCCATGGCCAACGCACGAGCGATGGCAACGCGCTGCTGCTGGCCACCCGAAAGCTGTGCGGGCTTGAAATCGGCCCGATCGCGCAGCCCAACGCGCTCAAGCTGCTCGAGCGCGATGCGCTCCGCCTCGTCCTTCGAACGCTTGAGAACATGCTCCTGGGCAAGCATCACGTTCTTCTTGGCGGTGAGATGCGGGAAGAGGTTGAAGCTTTGGAACACCATCCCGACATGCTCGCGCACTTTATTGATGTCGGTTGCAGGATTGGTGATTTCGGCGTCTTCGAACCAGATATGGCCGCTCGTCGCCTCTTCGAGGCGATTCACGCACCGAAGCAGCGTGGACTTGCCGGAGCCGCTGGGCCCCAGGATGACCACCACCTCGCCGCGCTGTATCGTGAGATCGATGCCCTTAAGGATTTCCTGCTTGCCAAAGCTTTTGCGCAGGTTCTCGATGCGAATGACGGCATCGGAGGCATTCTCATTCTCGGGAGAGGCGACCTTAGGGTTGAGCGCCGCCTTGGCGCCCGAGGCGCCTTCCAAAGCAGAAGGATCGATGCCGCTTTCGGCCACTGCGTGCTCTTGCGTCATGCTACTGCCTCCCGCTCTCTTCGGATGCCATCTTCTTCTCCGCCTTGGTGACCACGTGAATCAATGGGATGGTGACTACCAGGTAGTACAGCGCTGCGCAGATGTACGGCGTGATGTTGCCGGTGGTGGCCGTCAGATTCTTGGAGAACATCATCAGCTCCATGACGCCCACGCTGGAAAGCAGCGACGTATCCTTGTACAGCATCACAAATTCGCTGGTCATAGTGGGGATGACGCGACGAACCGTCTGCGGGATGATAACGAGCGCCATGGCTTGGACCTTATTCATGCCAAGCGAGCTCGCCGCCTCCATCTGGCCTTTGGGGATAGACTCGATGCCCGCGCGGAATATCTCGGCCAGATAGGCCGACGTGTTCACGGCCATGACCGCGATGCCCAGCGGCAGGTTGGGCAGGTTGAAGCCCAGCATGGGCATGCCGAAGAACGCAATGTAAATCTGCAGGAACAGCGGAATGCCGCGCAGCAGATTGATGTACGTCACGCCGATGGCGCGCAGCACGCGATTGCGGCTCATCTTGAGGAACGCGAACAGCAGGCCCACGGGGATCGCCAGCGGGAACCCGATGACGGTAACCAGAAGCGCCGTGCCCCATCCCTGGAAGAGCGAGGCGATGGATGTGACCACGTATTGCGGCCTGAAGAACATGCTCAAAAACGGATTGGAATTCCATGCATCGACCCATGCCTGGTTGTCGAGCCACATGACGGCATTTTGCACCCATGTGCTCTCGGACACGCTGATGGTGGGGCTTTCGGGCAAATCACGCTGCGTGCCATCAGACGTCACATAGGAGCCGCCCACCGTATACGCACCCGCTGCGCTGGGGAACAGAACGCCTTCCACTTCGATGGAAAGCTGCGATCCGGCGGGAATGGGCTCGGCAAAATCAACGATCAGTGACGAATTGGAAATGCTCGCCTGCGCTTCCACGGGAGTACGGTTGAGCCCGCTAACGATAATCGCCTCGACGGAGGTGTCCTCAAACGAGCCGCCGTCGGGCAGCTGGAGCGCGATCTGGGAGATGTCACCCTCGCTGGTGCCGGTAACGCACCCCCAGGTCAAGCGCGTTGCGATACCGCCTAGGACGGAATTGCCGCCATCTTCGTTGGAGCGGGCCGTGGCGGTGACGGATGAAAGCTCGGGCTGCGCCTCGACGCTCTGCTCCGTGGCGGACGCGTCACCGCTCGCATCGCTTTCGCCATCCGAGGAGCTAGGAGCGACGCCAAACCACTTCTCGTAGAGCTCGTCGTAGGCGCCTTCAGCGCGGATGTCGGCGAGCGCGGCATTGATGGCCTCGGTGAGACCGGGGTTGTCCTTGCTCACGGCGATGCCGAACTGCTCGCCCGTAGAAATCTCCTCAATGATCTCCATGCCCGTAAACGAGTTGGACACCATCCACTGCTCGACGGGCAGGTCGCACACCACAGCCTGGCACTGCCCACTCATAACCGCGGTGAACGCGGCGGTCCAGTCGTCGAAGTTAACGGTTTGCGCCTGAGGCAGATTCTCCACCGCCCACTGCTCGGAGGTGGTGCCCGATTGCACGGCCACCTTCACGCCCGCCTCGTTGAGATCGGACGCCTCCGAGTAGCCGGAGCCCTTCGCCACGGCCACGCCCTGGTTGGAGTCCATGTAGGGGTCGGTGAAATCGACCTCGAGCAGGCGCTCGTCGTTGATGGTGATGTTGCAGGCGCCCACGTCGGTCTTCACGCCCTGCTTGACGGACGGGATGATGCCGTCGAACTTCTGGGCGGGCAGGTAGTTGAGCTCGAGGCCCAGACGATCGGCTATCATGCCCATGAGCTCGACCGTGAAGCCCTGGTTCTCGCCGGAGTCGTCCACGTACTCGAAGGGCGGGGTAGCCAGGTCGGAGGCCACCGTGAGCTTGCCCTCTTCTACCAGAGTGTAGCTCGCTGTGTCAGAAGCGCCCGAGGCGGACCCGTCAGTCGAAGCACTCGTTGCAGTGTCGGATGCGGTAGAGGAACCGTTGCTCGCCGCAGGTTCTTCAGGCGAACAACCCCCTCCCACAAGCAAAATTGCCGCCGTCAAAGCGGTTGCGAAGCATGCGACAAAAAATCGCGGAATCGCATCGCGCGTGGACGCAGGTCGGGCGAGGAGGTTTCGCATAATCGTCCTTCAAGCTTTAGTTGAGTAGAGTAGTCCGATTAACATACTCCTCAATACGCAGATACGCATACCGCGTGGGTTCAACGGCACAAAACGGGCATACGGCTTAAGAAGATATTACAATGGACGGATAGCGTCGAACTCGCGCCGACACATGCGCACCATTCGCCGAAGGCGAACACAATGCTGCTTGTGGACGAATACGGGGAGCAGCATCCTATCGCCCCTGGTCGAACGCGCGGCCGCGCATGCAAAAGACGATAGAAAGGGCTGATTATGACCCAGGCTCAGCAGATAGAATCGAGCATTAAGCAGTACGTTGCGCTCCTCGCCGACCTGAAGGTTCTCGCGCAGCCCGAAGCTGCCGCCGCGATAGCCGACGCGCCCATCGTATTTGCCACCTGCGATTCGCGTGAGGTGGTGCCGGGCACGCTGTTCGTATGCAAGGGTGCCGCCTTCAAGCGGGAATACCTGCTGAGCGCCATCGAAGACGGAGCGGTGTGCTACGTGTCCGAAGTCGATTACGACGCGCCCACCCCCTGCCTGCTCGTCACCGACATCCGCAAAGCCATGGGCGCCATCGCCGATTTCGCATGGGGCCACCCTTCGGGCAAAATCGACATCTGCGCGTTTACGGGTACCAAGGGTAAAACCACGAGCGTGTATTACCTCAAGGGCATCCTCGACGCCCAGGCGCGTGCGGCGGGCACGCATGCGGCCGCCATGTTCTCGAGCATCGAGATGGACGACGGCTTGACGCATGGCGAGTCCAAGCTGACCACGCCTGAGCCGTTTGACCTGGAGCGCCACCTGGCGAACGCCGTGGCATCGGGCGCGAAGTACGTGGCGATGGAGGCGTCCAGCCAGGCGCTCAAGTACGGGCGCACGTTCGGCATCGAGTTTGCCGTGGGCGCGTTCACCAATATCGGCGAGGATCACATCTCACCCATCGAGCACCCCACGTTCGAGGATTACTTCGCCAGCAAGCTGCTGCTGTTCAAGCATTGCCAGACCGCTGTGGTGAACCTGGACATGGACCACGCCGACAAGGTGTATGCCTCTGCGCGCTTCCGATGCGAGCGCGTGCTCACCTACTCACTTGAGCACGAGGTGGCCGACGTGTTCGGCGGCGGCATGACGCGCGCTGACAACGGCATCGTGCTCACGGTACGCACGCCGCGGTTCGAGCGCGAGATCCTGATTCCCACACCGGTGAAATTCAACGTGTCGAATGCGCTGGGTGCCATTGCGTGCGCCGAGGCGCTGGGCATTGATGAGGAATGCATCGTGCACGGCCTTGAGGGCGTCATGGTTCCGGGCCGCATGAACCTCTACCCCACGCAGTCGGGGCGTATCGTGGGCGTGGTCGATTTCGCCCATAACGGCATGAGCCTCGAGACGCTGCTGCGCGACCTGCGCGGAAACTACCCCGACCGCGAGTTGTGCGTGGTGTTTGGGGCAACGGGCGGCAAAGGCATGGACCGCCGCGAGACCATGGGCGTGGCAGCCGGCAAGTTCGCTGACCGCATCGTGATTACCGAAGACGACCCCGGCCCGGAAGACCCCGAGGACATCTGTGCGACGATCGCGCACTTCATCGAGGAGCAGGGCAACCACAATTGGCAGATTGAGGTCGATCGCGAGAAAGCCATTCGCAAGGCCGTGTTTGAGACTGAGTGCCCCGCCGTGGTCATCGTGACGGGCAAGGGCGTAGAGACCGAGATGAAGCGCAAGAATGGCGCCGAGCCCTGCCGCCCCGACGGTGAAATCCTCTGCGAAGCGCTGGATGAGTTCGAGGCGAAGGCATAGAAAAAGCCTGCGCAAAGATCTCGACG
>CAUWMI010000022.1:0-37207 GCA_963559755.1 uncultured Slackia sp.
GGGGGCCCCCCGCTTCCTCGAATCGCCTTACAGCTGCGCGCGGGACTTTAGATTGCCAGGATTGTTGAGTTTCGTGGACGTTTTTTCGATTTTCCCGGCTATTTTGTCTGCGATTTGCTTCGATATGAGTTGATATACCCCGATTCGGCATCCATAGTTGTTTGAGATAAGCGACAAATCCTTAAAACAGCTGTTCAACTTTTAGAGATACGCAGCACATTCGACGTTAGTCCCGGGAAAGTCGAAAAAACGTCCACGAAGTATAGGGTTGTTCGGTAAGGTCTGGGCTTATTTACAAAACGGCGGAAATATTGCGGCAATGCTACGACCCGATAGTATGACGCGTGCGGGGGCTTTCCGCCGATGTCGCACATCATCGGCGCAAACAACCTATTGGCACGCAACAGCTAGCTGGAAGACTGCTGCCGATTGCGCTCGCGGCGCATTGCGTCCACGGGCACTTATCTGTGACACATGCGCTATTTGTTGTGCGTAGGACTGATTTGCCCGCTATGATGGCTGAGCGAAACAATGAAAGGGCAAGGAGCGTGAATCCAATGACGAACAATCACGATTTTGGATCGCAGACGCCTTACAACACGGTACCCATGAATGGTCATCCGTACGGGGCGCAAGCGCCGGGTGTATCTCCGGCGCCCGGGGGAAGCGGTTCGCGGCGCCCGCCGCACACCTACACCACGGGGCAGGTTATTGCGTTCGCGCTGATTGTGGCAGTGCTCGTCGCCGCGGTGGCGGGGCTAATCGGCTCGAACGCGGCGCGCGATGCCGCCGAGAAGGAATACGCGCAGCGCGAAGCGGAGCTTACGCAACAAATTCAGCAGCTTGAGCAGGAGCGCGATGAATTGCAGGCGCTTTACGATCAGGCGGTCGCTTCAGGCGATGCGGGCACGTCTGCCAGCGCTTCTGATGGAGCCACGATTGAGATCGATGTGGACGAGACGGTTGCGTCCGCTAAGGCCAAGCTGCAGGAGGCGGTGGACTCCGCAAAGGCATGGCTCGAGTCCGATGCGGGGCAGGCCATGCAGGTGCACGTGCGCCTCGCGCTCCAGAATGCCATCGACATCGCAAGCCGGCTCATCGAGGAGAGCGGCGTCGCCGATCCGCAAACCTACATCGACGCTGCGGACATGATTACAAGCATCATCGACGAAGAGACCGCGGAAAACGCCCAGGAGATGCAGGAAGGGCAGGGGCAATAGCCCTTCAACGCAGGGCGGAATTCGTTGTAGCAAGATCTTCGGCGCCGTGCAGTACTGGGCTTCTCTACGCAGCGTGGAATCGTGGACCATGCGGGAGGAGCGAGCTGGACGGTTTATTGTTTCAATGGGCGGACTGGTGAGTTGTCTGTTCAGTCGCGCATAGGCGCGCCCAGGAAGTCCTCGTCAAAAGGTATGGCGTCTTGGAAATCGTATGTGCCATCGGTGGCGATGACCAGGTAATTGTCTTCGCCACCGAAATCCTCGTCAGGGCAGGGGATGATGTGCACGTGCGCGAATGCCTTTGCAAGCGTTGCCGTCAGGTCGCGGAGGAACGCGACGTTCGCCCTGTCGAAATCAGACACGACGTTGGCAGCGTAGAGGCCGCCGGGGATGAGGCATGCTTTCGCCGCCTGTGCTGCCTCGACGGTCGCGAGCGAGCGAACGGGCTCGGCGCCGGAGAACGCGTCGTTGACGATGGCGTCGTAGCGCATCGCCTCAGGGCGAGCGCCGTAGGAGCGCTGGCTGCTCTCTGCGGCATTTTCAAGGAAGGCGCGTCCATCGTCGCAGATGAGACGCAGGCGCTTATGGGCGGGGTCGAACCTCTCAATCGCCTCATCGAGGAAGAAATGCCTGCGGGCGATACGTATGATGGCGGAGTCTATTTCCACCACATCGAGACTTACTTCGGGATGCGTTGCCAGCACATGCTTGGGCCACGCGAACCCGCCACCGCCCAAAACAAGCACCCGGCGGGAGCCGGTGAAATCGGTCCGTTTGTGGCCAGGCGCGTCGGGTGTCTCGACAGCAAGGGAGCGAGCGGCGGTGGCGGAGGAATGCGCGGTGTCGGAGGAATGCGCGGCGCCAGCAAAGGAGGCCGATGCGCCGCAAGGCGGGAAGCCGTCGGGCGAATCGTCTTCGAGTGCAGCACCGACCGGGTGTTCGAGCACGGTGTCGAATGCGCGGTAGTACTCGAATACCGACTCGAATCGTCGCTCGTCGGTATATGCGGCGCTTTGGAACACGCCTCCCAGCTTGAGCACGCGCACGGGCGAGCCATCGGGCGCGTGCTCTTGAAGTATTTGTGCAAACCCGAATTTAGTGCGGTAGATATATCGTCCGAAAAGCTTCATGCGTGTCCTCAGATTAAGCGGCGACTTAGAGCGCTTTTTGCTGGTACAGCCCGTTGTGGGCGGCGGCGAAGCCCAGTTTGCGGTAGTACTCTCGCGTGCCTATGGCGCTGATCACGTTGATGCGGTCATATCCGGCGTCGCGAGCAATCTCGCAGGCACGTTCCACCAGGCGTTTGCCGAGGCCGCGGTGCTGGGCCGCTTGTCCTTCCTGATGGATGCCTGCCACTGCGCCGTACACATGCACCTCGCGGATCATGGCTTCGCCGGGGGCTATGGGAAGCTGCGCAGACGCATCGGCAAAGGGCGTGGCGACGTCCATAGAAGGATGCTGCGTTTCCTCGGGCAAGCGCTGCGTTTCGTTCATATGGGCGGCGGGTTGCTTGGGGGTACCAGATGTCGCATGGTCGCCGGCATGGTTCCATACCGCCGCATCGGGCAGCGACAGGCGCAAGAATCCGGCGATGGCGCCGTCGGGGGTCACCCATTGCAGGAATATTTCTTGTCCCGTGGAGGTGTGGTAGAGCAGTTCCTCCATCGTCAACTCGCCTTTTTCGGCCCGGCGCGCATTGATTTCGCGGTGGCGAATCTCGCGAAGCGGACGTCCGGTTGTCAAAGCCCGCTGAGCCGCCTCTGCTTCCACGACTTCGCGCAGGTTGACTTTCTTGTTGCCGTCCACGATGTCGTCCGACGAGAAATCGCGAATCATGCGCGAGATGCGTGTCCATGCCGGCGTGGCCAGAACGTTGCGCGCCAGTACGTCCACGAGCATCTGCTCGTCATACGGGTGCCAGCTGCCATCGCGATAGCGGTCCATGAGCGCGGCGCTGCCGATGAGCGCGCAGGGGTACATCTTCACCTCGTCAGGCATGAAGCGCGCGTCGCTCACCAGGCGTTCGTAGCCGCGCACGTCGCCTTCGGGTGTGGCGCAGTAGAGATTGGCCATGAAGTGCGCGTGCGTCTTGAGCCCGAACAGGCGGGCAAGTGCGAACGCCAGCGCGATGCGTTCCACCGTGACGCCGCGCCGATTCGCGCGCAGCACCTCATCATCCAGACTCTGCACGCCCATCTGGATTTTCGTGCAGCCGAGACGGCGCATGAGCAGGAGGCTCTCGCAGGTCACCATGTCGGGGCGCGTCTCGATAACCAGGCCCACACAGCGATGCGCCGCGGTTTCGTTTTGCGCGTGGAGCTCCTCAATGTGGGCGAGATCGGCCGTTTGCATGCGGGCGACGGCCTGCCATCTGGCATTGTTCTCGTAGAGCGTGTCCATCGCTCGGTTGAATGCGAGAGCGCCCGCCGTCACACGATTCTGTACGTCCGCGACTTCCGTCGCAAGCTCATCGGGGTCGTTCGAAATGCCACATTCTTCATAGAACGCTCGGCGATTCTCAATCGACTTTTGGGCCCGATCGGAGCCGCCCTCATTGAGCGCGCGGAAGAGCTCGGCGACAAACCAGATGCGATATTCTTCGGGGTAATCATCCCAAGTGCCACCGAGCACGATGAGCTCCACCTTGTCAGTCACGTGTCCCATGCGCGCAAGCGAGCGCAAACGTGCTGCCACCTGCAGATACGGGTCGAACCACGTACGCTCGGCGCGTTGGCAGGCGGGTTCGTCGGCCAGGTAGCTTTTGGGCATGCGCACGTCGTTGGGGCAGTACAGGCAGGCGCTCGTGCAGGTGTGCGGCTTCGTGATCACCGTGATGGTGGCCACGCCCGATGACGTGCGACGCGGCTTCACGCGAAGCGTCGCAAGGAGCCGGCGCTCCAAGGCGTCGTCGATGTGCCAGCTGTTCCAGCGCTCGCGGTCGCTCTCTTTGATCGTGAAGTAATAATCGAGCACCTTCTTCTTGGAGAAGTGCTGCGCGTTATCGCGAATGCTGCGGTTATGAAAGCGGATGATGCGCTCCAGCTCGTCGGGCGAAAGCGGCGCGTCCGATGCCCCTCCGCTGCACGCAGAGCTGCCGTCGTCGTCAACGCGTACGGCGTTCTGGCGCAAAGCATCAAGTATGTCGCGAAAAAGTTCTTCCATGGCTGCAAGGATACCATGGCGCATGCGGGACGTGATGAAATCGCGTGGCGTCGGGTGTTCCCGCATCGGCAATCTCGCTGATGCTGCTATCTCAATCCCAGTCGAGCCACGCTGCTGATGCAGGAGTAAATGGACTGCTCAAGAACTTTGGGTTCCGCCGATTGGCGCCACCGGGCGTAGAAGGCTGAGGCGATATCGTTACCCAGGGGCATTCCGCCCGAATCCGCTGGACGCGTGCCGTCGAAGTTGCGCACGAATTTGCTTTTGCGCCAGCCCCACTGGCCTTCGAGGTCTTGGGTGTATTTCACGCCCTGCTCGATCTGCAGAAACATGAGGTCAAGCGGCGATTCCCTGCTGGAAAAATTGATCGCGGTGTCGTATTTATCTTGCTTGAGGGCCATCGCCAGCGTGGTTATCATGCCGCACAGTGTGAAATCCTTGCGCGGGAACCAATCTCTCAGCAGCGCCGTGCACGCGATAAGCAGGCAGCGCGCGCTTTCGGCGACATGCGAGTCTTTCTCCGTTTCCAAGATGTCATCAGCAATTGTATCGGCAAACGCGAGGATATCCTCATCAGTTTTAACCCATGCAAGAAGATTGCATTCGCAACAAGCGTCAGTACCCATGTGCGCCTTCTTTCATATGATGTGCCTCTATAATGGGGATAGTAGCACGCGAAGATTTCTTCCGTGTTCCAATGATGGTACAGGCGGATTTTTGTGAGGATGCTGATGGATGTCGCCACCGCGCGGGCGCTGTGCGCGCTGAACAACGAGTTCTATGCGAGGGAAGCCTCGTCCTTTTCCGCGACGCGCGAGGCTCCGTGGCCTGGGTGGCGGCGCGTGCTTGGGCATATTGCGATCGCCCAGGGTGATGAGGGGATTTCTCGCGGCGGAACTTTCGCTTCAGGGTGCCAAGCGTTCGATTGGCGCGGCGAAGGAGGGGGCGATAGCAGGCCGAGTCGCATCGGTTTTGAGGCATGCACCGATGGAGCGGTTCCGGGTAGCACGGCTTCGAAGGTGAGAGGTCGCGCTTCGACCCTATCGGTGCTTGACGTGGCCTGCGGAAACATGCGATTCGAACGGTTTCTCGATGCAGAATACCCTGGAGAATTCTTGAGTCTCGCGGTCGATTCGTGCGACCGGTTGGCGCTTGATGCCCTTAGCGCATACGTTTTCGAGCGCGCCGAGGTGAGCTATACGCATATCGATGCCATAGAGCGGCTGCTTGACGGCGGCGTGCAGGGGCTCGCGTTTTCGCTCGGCACGAAGAGCGCCGATGCGGCGGTGGGCTTCGGGTTCATGCATCACATCCCCGGCGGGGAGAATCGGGTGAATTTTATTAGGGCGTTGCTTGAGACGGTACGCCCTGGAGGCATCGTTGCCGTGTCGCTCTGGCGTTTTATGGATGACGAACGGCTCGCCAAAAAAGCGCGTGAAGCCACCGACCGAGCGCAGTCGTATGTGACGGATGCTGTTGTGGGCCACACGCCGCTTGACGACGGGACTGATTGCGTGCTCCCTGATGAGAGGGCAGGTCGTGCGTCTCTAGACGAAGAATCAGCGCGTTCTCCACTGTTCGCCATCGACTTCACGCAGTTCGAGGCGGGAGATTACCTGCTGGGCTGGCAGAACGATACCGCGGCATTCCGCTATTGCCATAGCTTCTCGGACGAGGAAATCGAAACGCTCATTTTGTCGGTTGGGGACCGTGCGCACCTCATCGACCGTTTCACTGCTGACGGCAAAGCCGGTAACTTGAACGAGTATCTGGTGTTCTGTAGGAAGTGAGATCCCGCAGGGAATGGGGCTCTGCAGGGAATGAGGTTCCGCAGGGAGCGAGGTTCCGCAAGGAGTGAGCGCATTGCACCGCTCGCTTATGATGCGCTTCGGAGCCATGCCTTTCGGGGGGGGGTACTAGATGTTTTGGGTTGCCTCGAAAGGTGAATCCTGGAGTGGTGAATCCCGGAACGCGGCGCGAATTATGGACAATAATGCAGGTTAGCCGGCATTCTGTAACATATTTCGACAGTTTTGCGCGCCGAGAGCGATGTCCTCGTGCTTCTTGCGCTCCAGAAACTCTTATAACGCCTGTTCATGATTAATGGTTTTCCTCAAGCTGGCATGCGGAAGCCGGCTAACTTGAAACATTGACCATTTTGCGGCGCCTTTTTCGGGATTGAGGGCGATTGAGCATGGCAATACGCATGAGTCGGCAATTAGCAGGGCATTTCGGTTGGGCTGGCAAGCTATTTCGGTTGGCTTGACCTTGCACCTCGGGCGCGTGCTCTGTGACGTTGCGGTAACGGTGCGTCTTCGTTTTCTCAAACTTTTGCGGTTCGGCCGCACATCCGGCCTGCTTCGCCCGTTATATGGGGTGAGGAGGTGGAAAGCGGAAATGACTTTCGGGGACGACAAAGGGCGCGAGGCTGCTCGCCGGCTGATCGAGGCCCACTACGACGACGTATTTGCGTATTGCCGCCGCCGCGTCGCATCTTCCGAAGACGCCCAGGATCTCACGCAGGACGTGTTCTTGCGGTTCTTTCGCGCCTCCTCCCGATACCGCGACGAGGGAAAGCCCCTCGCGCTCCTGCTTACCATCGCGCGCAACGTGTGCATCGATGCCGCACGCAGCCGACGATTCACCCAGGTGCCGTTCGAGGAAGAGCTACACGATCTTTCTTCCTCTGACCGGCCGGAGTCGTCAAGCGTCGTCGCCCAGGCTCTCGAACGGTTAAACGCGGGCGACCGCGAGGTGCTGGAGCTGCGCTACGACCAGGGGCTGGGCGTGGGCGAAATAGCACAGGTGCTGGGTATCTCCCGCTTTTCCGCGTCTCGACGCATCAGACGAGCGCTCGCCGGGGCGCGCAAAGCGCTCGAAGAGGAGGGGTTTCGATGAGACAACTGGCTTCTGGCAGATGCAACGCCGTTGGTGCGGAGGAGTTGCTCCGAGGGCATTACGCGGCTGAGCGCGCTGGCATGCAATCTCCGTCGGAGCATGCAGCGGCCATTGAGGGGTGTATCGACGTGATCGAGTTCGCGCTGGTTTGCGACGATGTCGGCAGCAAGGTGGCTGGGCCGGCCGGACGGACAATCGCAGAGCGGACTGCATCCGAGCGATATGCCAATGCGGCAATAGGGTATGAGCCGGAAAACTCGCTCGGGCAATCGGAGGATTCACTCGGTTCTGCGTCGAGGCCTTCGAGGATGCATCCTGCGAAGCCGCATCCTGCGTCGCCGTCGTTCCTCTCGTTCGCAGCGCTCCAGGCGCGAGCCATTCCTCTGCGCGTCTGGGCGGCGCAGGCGGCAGTTGTCGCATTCGTGCTCTGGGCCTGCGCGGCGGCGCCAACGGAGGGCTTCGTCAACTGCGCAGCGGCAGCGCTCGGGGCGATCGTCGCTGGCATGGGCGCGCCGATTACCGCGGCGAGCAAGGTCTACCGCATGGCGGAGCTCGAAGGTGCGTGTCGCTTCGACTGCCGCTCGATTGCGGCGGCGCGCATGGCTGTGGTCGGAGCTGCGGACGTTTTGCTTTTGGGCATAGCCGCCTGCACGGTGCCCTTCCTGGCGGATGCGTATGCGCTCACGTTCGCCGTGTATGCGTGCGTCCCGTATTTCGCGGTGTGCGCGGGAAGCTTCGCGGCTTCTCGCCGAGCGCGCGGTGCTTCCGGAGTGGCGGTTTCCGCCGCGATGTCTGCAGCCGTCGTGGGAATATGCGCGCTCGCGCAGCAGGTTGCGCCCTGGGCGTATGAGTCGGCGGCGGTGGGCGTTTGGGCGATCGCAGCCGCCGTGGCCGGCGTGTGGCTGGCGCGCGAGGCGTACGCGTTTCTTCGCGCGACCGCCGAGGGAATCGACGCGTGGGGCTGCCTTGGAGGGTTTGCGTACAACGAGAAGAGGTGCGATATCTCATGGAACTGACGATTGATCGATTGACCAGGCAGTTTGGGCCACACATAGCCGTCGACCGCGTGTCGGCGCACCTGGTGCCGGGCATATATGGCCTGCTCGGGGCGAACGGCGCGGGCAAGACCACGCTCATGCGCATGGTGTGCGGCGTGCTGCGGCCCACGTCGGGTGAGGTGCTGTTCGACGGCGTGGACATCCGTCGTCTGGGAGAGGCGTACCGCGCGCGTCTGGGCTACCTTCCGCAGGATTTTGGCTACTACCCCGATTTCACGGCGCTCGACTTCATGCTGTACATGGCGGCGCTCAAGGGCATAGGCCGCCGGCAGGCCAAGACCGCGGCGCTCGACCTGCTCGAAGTGGTGGGTTTGGGCGATGCGGCGCGCATGAAGATCCGCGCGTTCTCGGGCGGCATGAAGCAGCGCTTGGGTATCGCGCAGGCGGTGCTCAACGACCCCGATGTGCTAGTGCTCGACGAGCCCACGGCGGGGCTCGATCCCAAGGAGCGCGTGCGATTTCGCAATCTTATCGCTAGCTTCGCGCAGAACAAGATCGTCATCCTCTCCACGCACATCGTGTCCGACGTGGAGTACATCGCCGACGAGATTCTGGTCATGCGCAGCGGGGCGTTCATCATGCAGGGCGCGCCCGATGCCGTCACGAGCCAGGTGGCGGGCAAGGTGTGGGAGTGCCATGTGGATGCGCGCACGGCCGATGCGATAGCGGCCCGCTTCACGGTAAGCAACGTGCATTATGCGGCGGACGGGCGGGCCGTGGTGCGCGTGGTGGCCGATGCACAGCCGGCGCCGGGCGCGCTGGCGGTGGAGCCCACGCTCGAGGATCTATACCTGTACGTGTTCCGCGACGCGGCAGGCCAGGTCGACGAGGGGAATCGTGCGGGCCATGCGGCGGCGCGCCACGGCTTCGTTGGGCGCGTTAAGGGCACCGGTCGCGGCGAGGAAGGAAGGTAGGCGCGTCATGTTCGATCTCATAGCTTTCGAGCTCAAGAAAATCGTGAGCCGCCGCACTACGGTCGTCGCCTGCGGCGTGCTGCTCGCGCTCATCTGCTTCATCATGGCGCTCAACGTGCTGCAAACCAAGACGGTGACAAATTCGGACGAAGTCCTCTCAGGCCTCGATGCCATCGCCTACAACCGCGATGCGACAAACGCCCATGCGGGAGAGCTCACGACGGAGCGCATCGTGGACGACCTGACGGCATACCGCGACCTCACGCTTTCGAAGATGGATGCCCAGGAGCTTGCCTCCATGAGCGACGCGGCGGCATACAGCCTGATGACGAATACGTTTACGCCTGAGGAACAGGCGGTGCTTACGGATAGCTATTACAGCTACCTGCTTGCTCCTTGGCGCGCTCCGGGGCAGGAACCCTATCAGACGGCGGCGCAGCTCACCGATGAGCAGATCGCCAATTTCTATAGCGAGGTGGACCGCTGGTTCCAGGATTCGCTCGACGATGACATGGGCGACTCCTGGGAATACTCCGACTCCGAGCGTGCGTTTTGGACCGATATGCAGCAGCGCGTGGATGAGCCCATAGAGTACGGCTATGCGGGCGGATGGGAGGACATCCTCAACTGCGTGGCGTTTCTGATGTTCGCGATGCTGGGCGTGTGCGTGGCTCTTGCCCCGGTGTTCTCAGGCGAGTACCAGGAGCGCACCGATGCCGTGCTTTTGGCATCGCGCCACGGCCGCGGGCGCTTGGTGGTGGCCAAGGTGGTCGCATCGTTCATTTTCGCCACGGCGTACTTCGCCCTCTATACGGCTGTGATCTGCAGCGTTGCTCTTGCCGCGTTCGGTGCGGAAGGGGCGGGCCTACCCGTGCAGGTGATGACTGCCTTCATTCCGTACAATCTCACCATGGCGCAAGCCGTGGGCATCGCGGTGGGCATCGCCTATGTGATGACGCTGGGTTTCGCGGGGCTTACGCTGGCTATTTCGTCACGCACGAAGTCGACGCTCGCGGTGTTCGCCATCGTCGCATCGCTCATCCTGGTCACGGGCATGGTGCCCTCGGCGGGAATCGGCATTCTGATGCACATTCTCTACCTTGCGCCTGCAAACGCGCTCGCGCCTCAGCCCCTGCTGGACATGTGTATGTCGTACCCGCTGGGTCCCGCGGTGTTTGACCTGCAGACCGTTGCCGTGGCGCTCTACGCGCTCATCGCCCTCGTTTGCACGCCTCTGGCTGTCGTCTCCTTCCGGCGCCATCAGGTGGCTTAGACAACTGATGGCTTAAAGCCTGCCGCCCGCCTCGCGCCAAACGGCGGGCGGCAGGGCGCTATTTGTCGCACACCTTCGCCAGCACGCTGAGCAGCACGTTGAAGTCGATCGGCTTGGACACGTGCGCGTTCATGCCGGCCTCGGTGGTGCGGGCGATGTCCTCGGCGAACGCGTTCGCGGTCACGGCGATCACGGGCACCGTCTTGGCATCGGAGCGTTCGAGTGCGCGGATGGCGCGGCAGGCCTCGCAGCCGTCCATTTCGGGCATCTGCATGTCCATGAGAATCACGTCGATGTAGCCGGGATCGGTGGCCTCGAACGCGCCCACCGCCTCGCGCCCGTTCATGGCGGGGATCACCTCGGCGCCCATCGCGCCCAGCATCTCCTGCATGATCTCCATGTTGATCTCGTTGTCCTCGGCAACCAGCAGGCGCTTGCCCTCCAGGTTGAAGTCGGGCGCATCGCCGCTCGCTTCCTCGGCCTTCGCGCCGGCGAGCTCGTTCTCCTCGGCGATGCGTAACGGCAGCACCACCGTGAACGTGCTTCCGGCTCCGAGCTCGCTGTTCACGCTGATCTCGCCGCTCATCTGCTGCACAAGGCTCTTCACGATGGGCATGCCCAATCCGGTACCCGACACCTTCACGGGAGAGAACGTGGTCTCGCGCGCGAACGGCTCGAAGATGTGCTCTAGGAAGTTCTGCGACATGCCGATGCCCGTGTCGGCCACGACGATGCGGCACTTGCACATCTTGGGGCGGCGCGACACCACGTCGAGCTTCACGCTCACCGTGTCGCCCGGCATGCTGTATTTCACGGCGTTGGACACGAGGTTGTTGAGGATCTGCCCGATGCGGGCGGGGTCGCACATGACCACGGGGATGTCGGCCTCGGTTTGCACGTTCAGGGTCTTGCCGTCGCGCTCGGCCGCCTCCTTGAATAGCGCCGCGCCGTCGTTCACGCATTGCGCCAGGTCGCAAGGCACGTAGGCAAGCTCGGTCTCCTTGCCGTGCTCGATGCGCGACATGTCGAGCACGTCATTCACCAGCGTGAGCAGCTGGCTTCCCGCTTGCTCGATTTTGGTCAGGTAATCCTCGACCTTCTCGCGGTCGTCGAGGTTCGTGCGCGCGAGCGACGACAGGCCGATGACCGCGTTGAGCGGCGTGCGCATGTCATGGGACACGTTACTGAAAAAAGCGCTCTTCTTGTCCACGGTCTGACGCGCCGAATCCAGGGCGCTTTCCAGGAGCGCCTGCTGCTGCAGCTGTTGGCGTTTTTCGGCATCGACCTCTCTGAAGCACATCGCAACCTCGTTAAGCCCCAGGTCGCGGTTGTAGATGAGGCGAATGTTGACCCACTTGTATCCGTCGGGGAAGCGCCTGCGGTAGTCGCCGCCGAACTCCTCGATGCCCTCGGCCGCGAGCTTGCGGATGTTCTCCAGCGAGAAGCTCTGCTCGAACGCGTCGAACGTGCGCTTTTCCACCACGTTGCCCACCATGGTGAGCATGTGGTCGTACGAGCCGGATTGTCCTAGCCCCTCGCGCACGTCGGGCGACGATTTGATGGTTTCATACGTGCCGGCATCGTAGTCGATGCGGTAGATCGCGTAGAACGTGTCGCCGAGGATCTTAAGGGTGTCTTCGGTGTGCTGCATCTTGCGGCTGTCCAGATAGCCACGAATCATGATGGCCACCACCAGCACAAACAGCACGAGGCAGATGGCTGCCAGCGAGACGATTGCCGTATCCCAGCCGTCCTGCAGGATGTCTTTGATAGGGATAGTGATCACCGAGAGCCACCCGTTGCTCATCTCCGAATAGTAGACGCCGTTCGTGACGCCGTTCGGATCGGTGATGGTGGAGAGATGCCCTTCGAGCCTTCCCTCCAGCACCGACGAACGCAGGCTTTCCGCCCACGAGGCTGCTTGTCCTTCGTCGACATCGGTGCCGGACGCGGTGTAGATGAGCGAGCCCGATTCGTCGTAGAGGAAGTACGAGCTGCCCTGCGGCAGCGACGCCTTGTTGCGGTGCGCGTGGTAGTTCTCTAGCAGAATGTCGAAGGCGAGCACGTTGCCCTCGCCGTTGAGCTTGACCGCGAGGGTGATGAGCTCTTCTCCCGTGATGGCGTCGGTGTAGGCGTCGGTGAATATTACGTGCCCGTCGGCCGCGAGGGCTTCGGTGTACCAGGGGCTCGAGGCGTAGTCGCAATTCGGGTCGCCCTCCCAAGGGTAGGCCGCCACGAGGTGCCCGTCGATTACGGCATAGGGGTCGATGATGTTGACGCCAAGCGAATCCTCGATGTTGGTGTCGTACTGCTCGAGAAGGTTTTCGTAGGCCTGGGCGGTCTCGCCGTTGGCCAGCGCGTGGTTGAGCGAGCTTGCCACCATGCTCATGAGCAGGCTGTACATCGACGTACGGTTCTCTTCCTCGGCGGCATAGCTCGCCGCAAGGGAGCTGCCCATGTCGTTGGCGTTCATCAGGAGCTTGTCGCGCACGAGATAGATGCTCCAGGCAATGAGCAGGCACAGCGCGATGGCGAACACCGCGCCGATCTTGACGGGAAGGCCCGAGGCTAGAAGGCTGCGTCGCTTGGAGTCCGTCTCGTTCATATTGCTCCCTCGTTCTTGCAAGTCCGGGTTACGCGTCCAGGTTGAGGCTGCGCTCTGCGTTTAAACGTCCAGGTCAAGGCCGCGTGCCACGTGCGCGATGAAATCCTGCACGTTGGTCACGATGCCGCGCGAGGCGAGTGATCCGCGGTCGGCCAGCTTGTTCACGGCGAATTCCGCGATGTCCACGCAGTAGAAATACACCTGGCGCACGGTGCCGTCGGGCATCACGCGAAACGAGGGCGTCATGTTGCCCGTGGCGATGGAATGCAGCGTGGTGGCCATGCAGATTACCGTGGTCGCGCGGCTCACGTGGGCGCGCATGGCGTCCTGCGCCTCGTAGGCATTGCGGTACACGCCGGGCAGCGGGCCGTCGTCGCGGATGGAGCCGGCGAGCACGTAGGGCACGTGGTTCGTTTCCAGCGCGTGCATGATGCCGTTGTCGATGTGCTCGGCCTCGATGAGCTTGCCAATCGAGCCGTAGTAGCGCGCCTTGTTGATGGTGTCCATGTGGTGGTAGTGGCCCATGGGGCGGTTTTCCTGCGTGTCGATGTCCTGGCCGAGCGCGGTGTGGAACAAGGCGCCCTCCAGGTCGTGCGTGGCGAGCGCGTTGCCAGCCAGCACGGCATCCACGTAGCCGTTGTGAATCAGGCGTGCGAACGCTCGGCGAGAGAAGCCGTTGAACGTGAAGGCCGGGCCCATCACCCACACCACGTAGCCGTGTTCGCGCTCGTGGCGCAAAAGCTCATAGAGCTCGTCGTAATCGCGCGAGAACGCCGTTTCGCGCGAGCGGCCGGTGCGGAAGGCGAATGCGTCGGCGTCGGATGCCTCGCCGGGCTCGTCGAATCCGCTCGTGTGGACATAGATGCCCTCGCTCGCATCCTCGGTGCGGCCGCATACCACCAGGTCGCCCTCCTTGAGGCGGCGGAACTCGCGGATGCTTACCGCGCCGTTCTCATACACGGGCACGCTGTCCATGCGGCTTTCTTCGGCGAGCAGCCACGTGCCCCCGATTTTGAAATACTCGGGGAAGATGCTCGTCGCGTGATAGCCCGCAGGCGCCACGGCGTCTTTGGGACACGGGGCGAGCGTCGCCTCGGGCGCGGTCTGGAAGCGCGCCTCGTTGAAGTTGGGCGCGTGGTAGGTCTTGAGTCTGAATGTCATGGCGGTCACCTGTTCTCATCCTGCATGCGCGCCGCGTCGGTGGGTTCGCGGGACGCATTCTGCCATTGCTGGATACTGGGTGTGATTCTAGCAAATAGCACCGCCGCATGCGTGGCGTGATGAAAGCCGCGGCAGCATGGAGAACGTGCGCATCGCTTATGCGTCACGGGCGGGCTCAACCTGACGGGAACCTTTCATTGCCGTCACCTTGGGATGACGGTTCGTGGATAAGCCTCTCGCGCGTAATTCCGGGGCGCATACTAACAGTGGGCATCCGCGACGAGCGCTGTCGAGCGCAGCTGCAGTAGGGCGCCTGGAGCGTTGCCACTGTCTGCCGCGTTCGCCCGCTCTCGTTCCGCCGCCCGAGACGCCGCCTATCGCGCCCGTCGCCGATTGGCCCGTTACGGCGTATCCGATATATCCCGTCATTTTGACGCTTAAACCTCCCGAATCTGCGGATTTTAGCGTCAAAAAGACGGGATATGTTGCCGGCCCGGTTAGGCGGCGGTGGGTTGGGCGGCATGCGAGGCTCTGCATGGGCAGAATCGAATAAAGGAGGGGTCGAGCATGGGGCTCATCGAAACGTTTCTCGGGGGATATAGCGAGAACTTCGCCGCGGCGGTGGCTGCATGGCCGTTCTTCTCGTTCGCGCTCACGCTGCCCATCCTGGCGTATCTCTATCATCGCGACGGGCGGCTCAGGCTCACGTCGGTTGCCACGGTGTATCTGGCGGTGCTCTACATGCTGGGCCTGGGATGCTTCACGCTCTATCCGCTGCCTTCGGGCGAGGAAGGGCTGGGCATCACCTACGGAATCCCGTGGCAGTTGAACCCGCTTGCGTTTGTGGGCGATATCGCCAAAAACGGCATCCACGCCGTGCCGCAGATCCTGTTCAATGTGGTGTTCTTCACGCCGCTGGGATTCATTGCGGGGCGGTTCTTGCGCCTGGGTTTGGTAAAGTCGACGCTCTTGGGGCTGGCGGTATCGTTCGTTATCGAAGCTGCCCAGGGCACGGGGCTGTTCGGCATATATCCGTATTCCTTCCGTACGGCCGATGTGGATGACCTGATCTGGAACACGTCCGGTGCGGTCATAGGTTGGCTCGCGGCCTCGTGGTTCGCCCGCGTTCTGCCGCCGGGCGCGCTCGCCGAGGAGGGCGAGGTGACCGCATCGCCGAGTTTCCTGCGTCGCTTCGTGGCGTTTTGGCTGGACATGACGCTTGTGGGCGTGGCCACCATGGTGCTGTGCGCAATCATTTCGTTCGTGGTATGGAGCGTGCCCGAGCTTGCCAGGCTGGCGAATTCCGAGGCGTTCAAGGGTACGTGGATGTTCTGGGTGTCGGGCGTACTGTTCGTGATTGTCGAGGGCGTAGTGCCGTATCTGCGCAAGGGGCAAACGCCGGGCGGGATGTTCGTGCGCATGACCTGCGAGACGCGCGAACGCACGGGTTGGCGCCGCGCGGCGTTTTTCGTGCTGCGCCTGATTGTGCTGGGCTTGGCGCTGCCGTACTTCCCCCTGGCCGTGCCGCTGCTGCTCATCTTCTACGCCATAAAGCGCCGCATGCCCTATGATTTGATATAATTCGTATACATGTATACGTCTTACAACGAAAGGACTGCATTATGGCAACGGCGGTGGTGTCGGGCAGGGTGGACGAACACATCAAGATGCAGGCTGATCGCTATATTCATGCGGCGGGGTTGGCAACGGCCGATGTAATTCGAATGGTATGGGAGCATATTGCTCGCACGGGGGAGGTTCCGCAGGAAGAGCGTTCGGCGCCAGAATTAAACAACTTCGAAGGGTTTATGGAGTTCAGAGCGTCTCTTCCCTCTGCTACATGGCTTGCGACGCTCACTGATGACCAGATGAAAGATATGATTGCGAGTCGATATGCGTAATTTCAACGACAGAAGGCTGCTGTTCGACACCAACGTTTTGCTGGATGCCGTATGCAAAGAACGCCCTCAATCCGACGAAGCATGCCAAGTTTTGCGAAGATGTAACGGCGAGGGCGATATGGGCCTTGTAGCATCGGCATCTTTAAAAGATGCATACTATGTATTGGAAAGGCAATACGATGAATCTTATGCGCGCACCGCAATTGCCTGGCTCATGAGCCTGCTCGTTATTGCTCCGCTCGGAGCGGAGGAGTGCGATGTGTCCATTCGCTCTAACGAACCTGATTTCGAAGATGGCCTTATTCGTGCATGCGCCGAGCTCAACGATGTGGACTTTATTTTGACACGAGACGCCAAGGCGTTTTGCAAATCAAAGGTGCGCTCGGTTACGTGCGCAGAATATCTTGATATTTGTTCATGATGGAGGAGCTATGCGGCAGATGAGGTTGGCGAAGCGCGAAGTGAGGGATTTCGAGGCCTTGCGCGCGATCGTGGAGGCGTGCGATGTGGTGCGCATCGGCGCCGTGGACGAAAGTGGCATGTTCATCGTGCCGGTTAATTTCGGGTATGAATGGGAGGATCGCCCTGACGGTCCTGGCGAGCGCCTCAGGCTCACGCTCTACATCCATTCGGCTGCCGAGGGGCGCAAGGCAGAGAGTTTTTCACGCGGGTGCGACGTGGCCATCGAGATGGATTGCGACCGCGGAACCAACAAGGGCGATTATTCGAGCGCATATACGCGAGCATATCGGAGCATCATGGGAATGGGACGCATTCGTCCCATCGAGGATGCGGCGGAAAAGGTGCGCGCCCTTGCGCTCATCATGGAGCATGCGGCTCCGGGAGCACCGTGCGAGTTCGCGGAGGCGGCCGTCGATCGCGTGGCGGTTTTTCGTGTGGACGTGCGTGAGTTCACGGGCAAGGAGCGCCGTCCCAAGTAAGCGGTGTCGATGCTCTTTGTCGGATGGGCGATGACCGTTGAGTTGATGTTTCGGCATCTTGCGGCGCTGCAGATTCGGATGCAGATTCGGAGCCTTTTCAGCGCGTAGTAGAGCCGCCTCCGAGGTATGCCTGTGCTTATTGGCCGCTCGTTTCGCGCAAAATGGTGCGATGTGTGCGCTGCCGCCTTCCGAAGCGTAATGTGCTAAGAAAAAGGCTTCGTCAGGCCGAGATGGGCCGGCGATGGGAACAAGGAGGAGTTTCGCGATGAAAACCCTGGTCGTAGGCGATACCCACCTCAAGCAAAAGCAGATTCTTCCGCGTGTCGATGCGGCTATTGCGGCCCATGATGTACGGCGCGTCGCATTTCTGGGCGACTACTGCGATGACTGGGGTGCCTCCGATTCGTTCGCCTTGGAATCCCTCCGCACGTTCGCGAGCTGGGTCGGCGAGCGCCGCAACCAAGGCATGACGGTAGACGTGGTGCTGGGCAACCACGACATGCGCTATCTCATGGAAGAGGACGGCCCCGGCACGCAGTGGGGCATCATGGAGAAGGTCCACGCGATTCTGGACGGATTGGGAATCGTCATGGCCGCCGAGACGAACGGCTACCTGCTCACGCACGCAGGTGTGACCTCATCATGGGCGAATGATAATTTCGACCTGGGCGCATGGGACGCGTCGCACGCTTCGGCGGCCGATGCGTCGCGCCTGCTCAACGAGATGTTCTCCGACCGCACGCGTTGGCGCGACCTGGATTCATGCGGTGCCGCGCGCGGCGGGTTTGAGGTGGCGGGGCCTCTGTGGGCCGATAAGCGCGAGCTGGCGATGGATTTCCTGCCGGGAGTCAACCAGATTGTGGGGCATACGCCGGTGTTCACGTGCGAGCGGTTGAAGCTGTGGCCGCGCCACTCGTCTGGCATGCGTATGTGGCACGCGTCGAACGGCCGCGAGGGTGTGCGTGCGGGCGACGATTCGGTGACCCCCATCGTATGGACATGCGATACATTCTCGCTTACGAGCATGCTCGCGCCTATCGGCGACGGCAGCATGCTGCTAGTTGATGACGGCGGGGCAGTAGAGGTGGTCGATTACGTCACGCTCGGCGAGGGCGACTGGCGTGACGACGCGTATGTGTACTATATGACGCGCTAAGCTTATGCCACGGGCAGCTTGCACACGTCGATCCGGGCTTTGGGCGCGGCGTAGCGTTCCAGCTCATCGAGCGTCAGGCCGATGGCGCTGTTGGCGCTGCCGCAGGCGGGATATACCACGTCGAAACGACGCAGGCTTTCATCCAGGTATACGTCGCAACAATCGTTGACAGCAAAGGGGCACACGCCGCCCACGGCATGCCCGATGAGCTCTTCGGCTTCGT
Source organism: uncultured Slackia sp. (assembly GCA_963559755.1). Classification (GTDB taxonomy): domain Bacteria; phylum Actinomycetota; class Coriobacteriia; order Coriobacteriales; family Eggerthellaceae; genus Slackia. The sequence continues at coordinate 18,513 of CAUWMI010000022.1, forward strand.
CGGCCTTGAGCATCTTCGCCTTGGTGGCAAACTGCGCCTTGAACTTGGGGTTGTCGATGCGTGCGTCGCCCGCCGCCACGATGAGCGCCACGCGGTCGCCTACGTGGAACGAGAGCGTCTTGGCGATGCGCTCCGGCTCGCATCCAACCGCCTGCGCTGCCAGCTCCACCGTCGCGCTAGACGTTTCGAACTCCAGAACGCGATCCTCGATGCCCTGCGCGCGGAAGAATTCCTTAACCTTCTCGATTGCCATGCGTAATCTCCTTTGCGGTTCGTTCGATTCGTTTTCAGTGTATATGCTTCGCGAGGGTTTCGCGGCGAAAAGGGACCCATTCGCACGTGCGCGGGGCGTTTTCGGCAGCGCGGCAGGTGCCGATTCGCGTGGGGGCAGGTGCCGGTTCGCTGAGGGCAGGTGATAATTCGCCCGGTTGCTGGTGCCGATTCGCGCAGGGGCGGCCACCCCGCTGAATAAAGAGCAGCGCGCGAACGAGCTCGCGACGGTATTCCGCAGCAGAGAGCCTGCATTTCGGTTTCATGTTGTATGCCTGCTGCGGTATCATGGCACGCTGTATCGAAGATGACGTTGGGTGCGCCGCCCAAGATGCGGTTGCGGCGCGCGAGAAAAGGAGCATTCCGTGGAAAGAACCAGGATTGCGCAGCTTTTTGCCGATGCCGAATCGCTGGGCGGCACCACTGTTACCGTTGCCGGTTGGGTGCGCTCGGTGCGCGACATGAAGAATTTCGGCTTCGTCACCGTCAACGACGGCAGCTGCTTTAAGGATCTGCAGGTGGTCATGAGCCGCGATACGCTGGCGAATTATGACGAAATCGCCCACCAGGTCGCCGGTGCGGCCGTCATTTGCACGGGCGAGGTCAAGCTTACGCCCGATGCGCCGCAGCCCTTCGAGCTGACCGCCGCGACCATTGAGGTGGCGGGTGCCTCTGCGGGCGACTATCCGCTGCAGAAGAAGCGCACCACGCCGGAGTTCCTGCGCACGCAGCAGCACCTTCGTCCGCGCACTAACCTGTTCCGCGCGGTGTTCCGCATTCGCTCGGTGGCGGCGCACGCCATCCACACGTTCTTCCAGGATCGCGGCTTCGTGTATGTGAACACGCCCATCATCACCACGTCCGACTGCGAGGGCGCGGGCGAGATGTTCCACGTGACTACGTTTGACCTGGCGAACGTTCCGAAGAACGACGACGGAACCGTGGACTACACGCAGGACTTCTTCGGCAAACCGGCAAGCCTGACTGTATCGGGCCAGCTCAATGCCGAGAATTTTGCGATGGCGTTCGGCGATGTGTACACGTTTGGCCCCACGTTCCGCGCGGAGAACTCCAATACGGCGCGCCATGCGGCCGAGTTCTGGATGATTGAGCCTGAGATTGCCTTCGCCGATCTCGAGGACGATATGAACCTCGCCGAGGACATGCTCAAGTTCGTCATTCGCTACGTGATGGAAAAGTGCCCCGACGAGCTCAATATGCTCAATAAGTTCGTGGATAAGGGCCTGCTCGATCGCCTCACGCATGTGGCGAGCTCCGATTTCGCGCGCGTGACCTATACCGAGGCCATTGAGATTCTGGAGGCGGCGGTCGCTAAGGGGCAGAAGTTCGAGTTCCCGGTGAGCTGGGGCATCGATCTGCAGACCGAGCATGAGCGCTACCTCACCGAGCAGCACTTCAAGAAGCCTACGTTCGTGACCGACTACCCGGTGGAGATCAAGGCGTTCTATATGCGCCTGAACGATGACGGCAAGACGGTTGCCGCGGCTGACTGCCTGGTGCCCGGCATCGGCGAGATCGTGGGCGGCAGCCAGCGCGAGGAGCGCTTGGACGTCCTTGAACGCCGCATCTCTGAGCTGGGGATGGATCCCGAGCAGTACAAGTACTACTGCGATCTGCGTCGTTTCGGCACCTGCAAGCATGCGGGCTTTGGTCTGGGCTTCGAGCGCCTGGTGATGTACCTGACCGGCGTGAGCAACATCCGCGACGTCATCCCGCATCCCCGCACCGTGGGCAACGCAGAGTTCTAAGGGTTCCGCCGCCCTGCGAGTAACGAAACTAACAACATAAAGATAAAAAGGAAGGGCCCTGTGGGGCCCTTCTCTATGACGTATTTCGCGCGTGTTGGCTTTTACTCCTTGCCGTCCCAGCAGTAGGTGCACACCTTCGTGGGATCGATGCCTATGGCCTCGAGCAGGCCGGGAAGGCTTTGGTAGCCGAGCGAGTCGAAGCCCATTTGCTCGCAGATGCTTTTGAGCAGGCATTTGCCGCGCTCGGTGGAGCTGTCGGCGTATTCGTCGATATGGTTCACGCCCTCTTCGCCTTCAAGCTCATCGATCACGCGACGGGCAATAAGGTCCATGTCCGACTTGCCACGCGAGAAGCTCAGGTACTTGCAGCTGAACATGATGGGCGGGCAGGCCGAGCGCATGTGCACCTCTTTGGCGCCGGCGTCATAGAGGAAATCCACCGTTTCGCGCAGCTGCGTGCCGCGCACGATGGAGTCATCCACCAAAAGCAGCTTTTTGCCGTCGATGAGCTCGGGTACGGGAATCTGCTTCATCTTGGCAACGCGATTGCGCACCTCCTGGTTGGCGGGCATGAACGAACGCGGCCAGGTGGGTGTGTATTTGATGAACGGGCGGCCGAACGGCTGGCCGGATTCGGTGGCGTAGCCAATGCCATGGGGCAGGCCGGAGTCGGGCACGCCGGCCACGTAGTCCACCTGCGGAAGCGTGCCGGCCTCCGCCTCGTCGCGCGCCATGATGGCGCCGTTGCGGTAGCGCATGACTTCGACGTTCACGCCTTCGTAATTGGAGTTGGGGTAGCCGTAGTACACCCAGAGGAACGCGCAGATCTTCATGTCGTCGCCGGCGGGGGCGATGGTCTCGTAGCCGTCGGGCTTCACGCGCACGATCTCCGCGGGGCCGAGCTCGTATTCGTCATCGTAGCCCAGCTTGTGGTATGCGAAGCTCTCGAACGCCACGCAATGGCCCTCGTCGTTCTTGCCGATGAGCACAGGCAAGCGGCCCATCTTGTCGCGTGCGGCAATAATGTCGCCCTCGGCGGTCATGATGAGCAGCGTGAGCGATCCGTCGATGGCATCCTGGGCGTATTTGATGCCCGAGACGAAATCGTCCTTCTGCGTGATCAGCGCGGCGATGAGCTCGGTGTCGTTCACCTTGCCTGATCCCATGGCCATGAACTGGCGCTTGCCGCCCTCGAAGCAGGAGTCAATCAGCTCATTGGCGTTGTTGATGGCGCTTACCGTGGTGATGGCGAAGGTGCCCAGATGCGAGCGCACCAGCAGAGGCTGGGGGTCGGTGTCACTGATGCAGCCGATGCCCGCGTTGCCGTGGAAGCCGTTCAGGTCGTCTTCGAACTTAGTGCGAAACGGCGTGTTCTCGATGGAGTGAATCTCGCGCTGGAAGGTTCCGTTTCCTCCGCAGAACACCATGCCTGCGTTCTTCGTGCCCAGGTGGGAGTGATAGTCCACGCCAAAGAACACGTCCAGAACCACGTCGCGTTTTGACGTAGCGCCAAAAAATCCGCCCATATTGACCCCTTTTGTCGTTTGCCGTCGGCATTAGCCGAAAAAATAAAGTATACGGCTTAGCGCGCCTTTCGTGCGCTGGGCTCGCCAGAAAGTTTTACTCTGTCGCTATTTTTCACGAACGCGTGGATGAAACGGTGGCGAAGGGGCCAAGGTATTTGAACGGGGCTCAAGAACATAATGAAGCTGATAGCTGCCCCGTCAGCGCTGCGCGAAAACGGGACGCATCGGTCTCTCGCGCGGGAAGAGGCGCATCGCTACCCGTTGTTATTATTATTGTTGTTATTGTTATTGTTTGTGTACAGGCCAAAGTCGCCGCTGTCTTCGTCATCGTCGTACGTGGCCGTATCGCTCCCTGCGGTTGTGGTGTTGCTCACGCTACGGTAGGTTTTGGGCTGCTCGCCCGGGGCGCTTACGATTTGGGCGAAATCGCATGTGAGGGTGATGGAGTCGAAATCGTTGCGGATGGGGGAGATGGGCATGGTGAGGGCTACCGCCCCCGCTCCTGTTACGAACATGAGGAACTGACGGTTGGTGCAGATATAGTTGCGTTTGTTCTGCATCAAGAAATCCGTCATTTTGCGTGCGGTGTCGCTGTTGATGCCGTGCACGTACGATTGCAGCGCCATGCAGCGCTTCATTGTTTTGCGTCGTTTGAAGAATGCCATGCTCTCCTCCTTATACCTGTGGCCGGGCGCCGTAAGCGGGACAAGCGTCGATTTCTTCCCCTGGGTCGTCCTTATCATCGTCGCAGGTGAACTCAATGTTTTGAAACGGCAGATTAATGGTTTGGATGTGGTAATACGCGTTGTCGCGGTGTTTCGCGTAATGCCTGTCGCGCAGTGCGGAGGTGGTGGCGAACAGGTTGTTCGGGCGTTCGCGCGAGAATTCATCCCAGTAGGCGGCAAGCAGCGGCCCCAGCTCGAAGCGGTAGCAGTCGGGGTCGTCGGACGGGCGCGACGCCAGGGTGTCGAAAAATACCTGGTGGGTTGCCACGTGGCGCTGCTTGGTGCGCCCCTCGTCGCCGTAGGTCACGGTGTTGCCCGAAAGCAGCATGAGGTAGAGCGCATTGTTCACGGGCCATCGGCACGCTGCTTCCATGATGTCCTTTCTGATATACAGGGAGACATCGCTGTTCTTCGAGAGCGCGATAATCGTACGCTCGGGGCGTAGCACCTGGGATTTCATGGCGAACGATGCGCCATCGGCGACAAGGCGGAATGCCTCGTCGTCGAACACGCCTTCGAGCGCCGGGTCCTGTGCGACAATCTCGCGCAACGAGGGCATTCTGTCGGTGAGCGCGGGACGCTCGATGGTGAGGAGCGATGCCGTTTGGGCGGGGCGCATCGCGGCTGCGTATCGGTAGGCGTCGGAGCGCGGGTTGCGGCTGGGCGGGTAGAGGTGTGGGTGGTCATGGTAGATTGCCTGCTGGAGCTTGCAGGTGTAGGAAGCGCCGCTTTTGTACAGGCGTTTTACGAAGGGGCATCCGGTTTTGCACAGGTACAAATAGGGGCATGCAACGCACTCCTCGGGGATGGGGGCAGCGTTGTGGGCGGCGAAAATCTTCGTACGTGCCGTTTGCAGAACGTCTTCGACGGAGTCTTCGAGCAGGTTGCCGTAATGGAATTCCTCGTGCCCCTGTCCGCGTACGCATGACCATACGTCTCCCGAGGCATCGGCGAGCATAAACTTATCGCCGCAGTTATCGCATCCCGTGCAATAGGCGGGAGTAAACTCGGCAAACCATGCGCCGTTCACCCCGTCATTCAGATCGGTGCCGTCGAATTCTTCATGCATGCGGCGGTAAAACGCCACCTGTTCTTCATGGGTGAGCGGAGTGAGGGGGCAGCGTTCGTCGGCGAACCCAATCATGAAGTTGAAGTCATTCATGTCCAGGCAGGTGTGCTCGTGGAGGTAGCGGACGTCTTCCACAATCTCGTCTATGCGCTCGAAATGCTCGTGGAAGATTGTTGCCGACGCTTTCTTGCGGTTGGGAAGGCCCTCCAGCAGTTTCAGGTTGTCCAGGATGCGCTGCAGGGTGGGTTGATTGCCGGCGGTGCGACGGAATTGTTCGTGCAGCGAGAAAGGCAGGTCAAGGCTTCCGCTCATCGATACGTTGTAGCGCTCAATTGCTTCTATGTGGCGGTCGATGGCGTAAAGATTCGTTTTGATGTGGGGCCTACCCGCCTTGAAACCCGCCTCCGTGATAATCCGGCCGTTCTCGCGGTAATACGCATCGATATAGGAGACGAGGCTGGCGAAGTCCTCGCGCGGCAGGCAGGTGACCTCGCCGCCGTGCAGGCTGAGCGTGAAGGGCACTACGTTCGCCTCGCGAAGTTTGGTTACGATGGCATCGAGCGTTTCCGAGGGATTCGCGAACGATCGCGTTGCCGGACCGCTGTCGTGCTCGAGGTAACAATAGCCACAGCGCAGGTTGCATTCTTGCGTGGGAACATAGAGCAGATGGACGAACCGAGGAATGGAGCCCCGCATGTCACGTTCGATGTCTTGCATGCGCCGCCTCCCTGGCTAGGATGGGAACGCATCCAAGTATAGGGCGCGCGCATGGCGAAGTGCGAAGGCCTTGCGCTGTTTGACGAGAATTTTGCTTGCTAGGAGGCGGCTCGGGTGTTTTCTCGCGATTACTGCTCCGGGCTCACGTAACTCTGGTCGATGGTGATTTTGCAGATGGCTTGCGGGTGTTCGGCGGAAACAAGCGTCGAGATGCGTCCGCGCAGCTCCTCGTCGCTCATGTCGAAATCGGCCGGTTTCACGCAGTCGAAGATCACGTTGGTGTGCGTGGGGCCGGGCACGGTGCGCAGGTCGTGAATGGAGAGGCGCGCGTCTATCGTCTTCACTAGGGCGTTGATCTGGTTGCGCAGGTCTTTCACCTCGGGGTCGTCGGTCACGATGGGGTCGTAGTGCAGCGTGACGATAAGCCCGTCGTTCTCCTTGAAGTCTTGCTCGATGTTGTCGATGAGGTCGTGGCTCTCCATGGGGTCTGCCTCGGCGGCCATCTCCACGTGGGCGCTTGCGAACTGACGGCCCGGGCCGTAGTCGTGCACCATCAGGTCGTGCGTGCCTAGCACGCCGGGATAGCTCAGGATTTTCTTCTGGATGTGGCTCACCAGCGCGGGGTCGGGTGCCTGGCCGAGCAGCGGGTTCACGGTGTCGCGCACCAGCAACGCGCCGCTGTACACGATGAACGCGCCCACGGCGATGCCCACGATGCCGTCCAGGTCGACGCCCGTCAGGTGCGAGATAATGGCGCACACCAGCACGACGCCCGTGGAAATCACGTCGTTGCGGGAATCCACCGCGGTGGCTTCGAGCGTCGTGGACGAAATGCGGCGCCCAATGGTGCGGTTGAACACCGCCATCCAGAGCTTGACCAGGATGGAGAGCACCAGCACGGCTACCACAGCCAGGCTGAACTCGGTGGCGGTGGGGTTGAGCACCTTGTCGAGCGAGGTCTGGATGAGCTCCACGCCGATGATCACGATGACCACGGCTACAGCCAGGCCCGAGAGGTATTCATAGCGCCCATGGCCATAGGGGTGGCCGGGGTCGGCGGGCTTGCTCGCCAGTTTGAAGCCCAGCAGGCTGATCACGTTGCTCGCCGCGTCGGAGAGGTTGTTCAAGGCATCGGCAATGATGGAGACCGAACCGGCAATCAGGCCGATGGCTCCCTTGCCCAGGCACAGAGCGATATTGCAGATGATGCCAACGATGCCCGCGAACTGCCCGTATCGCGCGCGCACTGCGGGGTCCTCTGCGTTTTCGTATCCTTTGACGAAATGCTTTACCAGCCATTCGGTCATGATGCTGCGCCGTTCCTCTCGGTAATAAACGTGTAAGCGCCCGAAGCCGCTGAGCGGTTTCGGGCGCGTGTGTGCAAGGCATTAGTGTAGCCCTTTTGGGGCAAGCTGGCGCAAAAAAGAGAGAATCGTTAACGTTTGTTCGCGGAGTCGGCCAAATCAGCGAACACGGGCGTGGCCATGCCGAAGCCGCCGGTCACAGCAATGATCTGGCCGGTAGTGTACTGTGCCTCGTCGCTCAGGAGGTACACCGCGGCATGCGCGATTTCTTCGGGCTTGCCCATGCGCTTGATGGGGATGTGGCGCTGGAAGAACTCCATAAACTCGGGCGTGAGGTTGTCCATCACGGCATCGGTGGCGGTCATGCCGGGTGCAACCGCATTGCAGCGCACGCCGGAGCGCCCTGCCTGCACGGCGATGAGCTTGGTCAGGTAATTGATGGCCGCCTTGCTGGTGCCGTAGGCAATCTGCGACACGTCGGGCACCAAGCCGCCCACCGAGGAGATGTTCACGATGGAGCCGCCGCCGTTTTGCGCCATGTGCTTGGCCGCCTCCTGCGACGCGATGAACACGCTGCCCAGATTAGCGTCCACCGTCTTGATGAATTCGTCGAATTCGGTGTTCTGGATGTCGCGGTCTTTGCGCGGGTCGGAGGTACCGAAGTTGTTCACCAGGCCGTCGATGCGCCCCTCGGCCTCGACGACCTCTTGGATCATGGACACGTAGGTCTCTTTCTTGTAGGCATCGTTGTATACCACGTGCACATTGCCGCCCGCAGCGTTCAACTCGTCGGCCATCTTCTGCGCGGCGTCCACACGGCGGGCGGCCATGTACACCGTGGCGCCCTCCTTCGCGCACTCGCGCACGATTGCCGCGCCGATGCCGCGGGTGCTTGCCGTAACCAGAATCACTTTGCCTTCAAGCCTCATACGATACTCCTTCGGTCGCATTTCGATGATGCGCCTAGGGTGGCACCGCGCCGATGACGACGCAAGGGTGTTGACCGTATGTTCACAAGCCGGATGGTCAGCGGGCGCACACGGGTGGGGAGCGGTTGCTAAGCTTGGTGGTGTGTACGAAGTGGCGGAGCGACGGGTGCTTGAGGACCGTCGCTAGGTGCTGCGGCTTGGCTGCGGCCTCGGGGCTGCAGCGGGCCGAGGTGGCCAGAGCGCTGGAACTGCTGTGCTGCGCGGGGCCTATAAACTGTGCGAGGGTCTATAAAGCAACCGTGTGCAGCGGCTTGTACGATGCGCCCTCGGAGGAGAGCATGCTTTTGTAAATCGTCACGCAGATCGCCTGGTCATCGCGTGGAAAGGGCAGCGCAGGCAACGCGGCGCGGGAGAGGCGCACGCGACGGGCGAGCGTGATGTGGGGCTTGAATGACTTCTTGTCGAAGTCGATGCCGTGGGCATCAAGCTCTTCGCGAACGAGCTGCGCCAGCTCCATGAGCGGAGGCGTTTCCGCCAGGCCCAGCCATAGCGTGGCATCGTTTTTGCGACCGAAAGTGCCCAGCCCTGCGCAGCGCAGCGGAATGGGTGCCGATGCGGCGCATGCCGCCTCGACCGCGCGGATGGTGAGTCCGAGGTCATGCTCATCGATATCACCCAGAAACGCCAGCGTGAGATGGTAGCTTTCCGGCTTCATGAAGCGTCCGTCAACGCAGTCGCGCAGCGTGCGGGTGAGCGCCGCGGTCTCATTCGCGAAATCCTCGGGCAAATCGAGCGCTATGAACGTTCTCATGACGGCTCCTTTCGTCGTCGCTTTGCAGGATATAATACGGCAGATCAGAGATTGCAAGAGAGAGCAGGATGCCGTGCAGAACCACGAGGTCGAGGTCGAAACAAGCGACGAAATCATTGCGAAATCTGGCGCGAACGCCTATGGCGCGCTGGGGAAGCTCGCGCCGAGCTGGTGGGAGCCCGAGGACGGAAGCGAACCCGAGCCCTGGCGCACGGCCGATGAGGCGTTCGAGCAGTTCCTCGAATGGACGATGGGGCTGGGGCTTGAGCTGTGGCCCCATCAGGAGGACGCGCTCATGGATCTGGCAGCTGGCAACCACGTGATTCTGGGCACGCCCACCGGCTCGGGCAAATCCATGGTGGCGCTGGGCATGCACTTCATGGCCATGTGCACCGGCCGCACATCGTACTACACCGCTCCCATCAAGGCCCTGGTCAGCGAGAAGTTCTTCAACCTGGTGAACCTGCTTGGCCGCGAAAACGTGGGCATGATCACGGGCGATGTGCACATCAACACGAAGGCGCCGGTCATCTGCTGCACGCAGGAGATTCTCGCCAATCAGGCGCTGCGCGAGGGCGAGGACGCCGACATCGGATGCGTCGCGGTGGACGAGTTCCACTTCTATGGCGAGTCCGACCGCGGCTGGGCTTGGCAGGTGCCGCTGCTCACGCTGCCCCAGACGCAGTTCTTGCTGATGAGCGCCACGCTGGGCGACGTGACCCATATCGCTCAGTCGCTCGAGCGCCAGAGCGGCCGCGCCGTCGATGTGGTGGCGAACGCTCCGCGCCCCGTACCGCTCGCGTTCGAATACGTGAAGACTCCGGTGGAATCCACCGTTGAGCTGGCGCTGCGCGAGGGCAAGGCACCCATCTACATCGTGCATTTTTCGCAGGATGCCGCCATCGCCACCGCTCAGGCGCTTGCCAGCTACGGCGTGGCAACCAAGGAGCAGCGTGAGGCGGTGAAGACGGCCGCCAAGGGCACGCGTTTCACCACGGGGTTCGGCAAAATCTTGCAGCGCCTTTTGGGATGCGGCGTGGGGGTGCACCACGCGGGCATGCTGCCGCGGTACCGCTTGCTGGTGGAAAAGCTCGCTCAGCAGGGGCTTCTTCCCGTGATCTGCGGAACCGACACGCTGGGCGTGGGCATCAACGTGCCCATCCATACGGTGCTCTTTACGGCGCTCACCAAATACGACGGCGTACGTCAGCGTCGTCTGAAGGCGCGCGAATTCCATCAGATCGCGGGCCGCGCCGGCCGCTCGGGCTTCGATACCGAGGGCCTGGTGATCGCCGAGGCGCCCGAACACGAGATCGAGAAGGAGAAGGCGCGCCTCAAGGCTGCGGGCGATGAGAAGAAGCTGCGCAAGCTCAAGAAGAAGAAAGCGCCGGAGGGCTTCGTCAACTGGAGCGAGCAGACATTCGACCGTCTGCGTGAGGCCGCACCGGAAACCCTTGTGCCGCACATGCGCATCACGCACTCCATGGTGCTCTCGCTGGTGTCGCAGGGCGGTGACGCTTGGGCGCGCACGCAGAAGCTCATCGCCGATTCGTCGCAGACCGACGAGCAGAAGGCTGCGCTCGGCCAGCGAGCCGCCGAGGTGTTTGCCACGCTCATCGATGCGGGGGTGGTGGAGCGCCACGAGCTTGAGGATGGCTCGGTGGAGTACGCCAACACGGTCGATCTGCCGGAGGATTTTGCGCTCGACCAGCCGCTTTCGCCGTTTTTGTTGGCGGCTCTCGATTTGCTTGAGCCCGAGGATCCCAGCTATGCATTGGACGTGATCTCGCTCGTTGAGGCCACGCTGGAAGACCCGCGCCAGGTGCTGCGCGCCCAGGAGCGCGTGGCGCGTGAGCGCGCTGTGGCAGAGATGAAGGCCGATGGGGTGGAGTACGAGGAGCGCATGGAGCGTCTGGCCGACGTGACGTATCCGAAGCCTCTGGAGGACGTGATAACGTTCGCATTCGGCAAGTATTGCGAAACGGTGCCGTGGGCGCGCGATTATGAGCCCAGCCCCAAGTCGATCCTGCGCGACATGGTGGAAACGGCATCTGATTTCAAAACGTACGTGAATCGCTATAAGATCGCGCGCTCGGAGGGGCTGCTTCTGCGCTATCTCTCGGACGCGTTCCGCGTGTTGGACCGCACCATTCCGGAATCGCGCCGCGACGAGCGTCTGCAGGACATCACGGCGTGGCTCGATTTCGTGGTGCACTCGATTGACTCCAGCCTGGTTGACGAATGGGAGAACGCCGGTTCGGAAGATGCCGAGAACGCTGCCGCTCCCGATGCTGCTCAAGCGGTGGTGCGCGACAGGCGCGGTCTCACCGTGCTGGTGCGCAATGCACTTTTCCGCCGTGTGCGCTTGGCCGCGCTGGGCAAGCTCGAGGAGCTGGGCGACCTGGATGCCGATCTGGGCTATCCGGAGCGCCGTTGGCAGGAGCTGCTTGACGCATTTTATGAGCAGCATGAGGAAATCGTGCTGGACGGCGATGCACGCTCGATGGCATATCTGGTCATTGATGAGTCCGACGAAGAGGGTTCTCACGTGTGGCATGTGACTCAGACGTTCAAAGATTCCGACGACGACCGCGATTTCATGATTCGTGCCGACGTGGACCTGGACACGACGCAAGATTCCGGCGAGGCGACGTTTTCGAACTACCGCGTGGGCTTTGCGGAAGACGTGCTGGGATAGGGTGCGGCGAGGTTTGCAGGGGCGCGCTATTGCCCCGTGCGCCGTTGGGCGTGGCGGGTTTCGCGGGGCATGTCCAAGAAGGAAAGGTTGCCTATGGTCGAATGGATCCTAATCGCTCTGGGCGTGGCGTGCGTGGCATACGGCTTCGTCATTCTTGCCGTGGGATCGGGCACGCTCTTTTTCGCGGTCTGGTTCGTCATCGCGGCGGCGTTTTTCGGAGCGGCGGCGGGCGTGCATCTTGACCTGTTCGACAAACTGCCGCTTGCGGCCAGGTGGGCGGGAGGCGTTGCGCTTGCCGCCGTGCTCGTGCTCTGCACGGTTGAAACGGGGCTCATAGTTACGCAGTTCAACTCCGCCGGCAAACCGGGGCTCGACTATCTCATTGTGTTGGGCGCTCAGGTGAAAGAGGACGGGCCGAGCGTGGTGCTGCGCTATCGCCTGGATGCGGCAGCGGAATATCTGCAAGAAAACCCCGAAACGCAGGTCATAGTGACGGGCGCGCAGGGCCCGAACGAGCCGTTTACCGAGGCGGAGGGCATGCGCGATTACCTGGTGGCCGCCGGCATTGACGGTTCGCGCATCATCCTTGAGCCGCGGGCGTTCAACACGCAGCAAAACATCGCATATAGCATGGCGCTCATGGATTCGCCCGAAAGCTCGGCGGGCATTGTGACCAACAACTTCCATGTGTATCGAGGCGTGGCGCTGGCTAAAAAGCAGGGGCTGAAAAACGTATACGGCGTTTCAGCCTGGTCAAATCCCGCATATCTTCCCAACAACATCCTGCGCGAATACTTCGGCATCGCGAAAGATTTCTTGGCGGGGAATCTGTAGCCGGGCTGGATGCGGCTAGTCTGGGCGCAGTCTGCAAGAAAGGCGAACGCTAACGGTCAGGAAGAAAGGAGCGAAAGGAGAGAAGAAAACGGGCGGTAAGGCCCGACGCCCGCCTTTCTTGCGACGGCATGCAGCCAAAAAGGCCGAGGAAATGCAGCGATTGCCGGCTAATCTTCGCGGTTGTCTTTCACGAATACGCCGATGCGCACCTGCTCCCAGGGGTCGGCGTCGGGCTTCACCTGGAGTACGCGGGCCTCGAAAATTCCCGCATGTCCGTAAAACGCCATGAGCGAGAGCGTGCTGTTCTGGCTGGAAGGAACGTATCCAAGCTTCACGCCTTGGTAGAACAGGGCGACGGCCTCAGGGTCGTAGGGGTTTTCGGGCTCGGCAACAAGATCGACCGCCATGCCGGGTTTGAGGTTGTTCAATACAAGCGCGCCGTCCCAGTGCTGGAAGCCGGTAATGTGGAAGGTTTCAATGCGTCGAGACGGTTCGTACATGGCTCCTCGATTCCTTTGGATTTGTTTCGATGGTTGCAGAATACGCACTTGCAATGTTTTGCCTGTCCTGTTTGTGGTACAGTAAGGAAAATTCCGTTCCACTGATGGCGAATTTCGAGCGGGCACGCACGGTTGGGCGCCGAGGTTGGGCTTGGCCATTGCCGGCTTTCCGATTGATGGGTCATTGCGAAAGAGGTGTCTTTCATGGCTGCGAACAATAAGCAGAAGCTCAAGCTGTTGGCCATCATGCGCATGTTGCAGGATGAAACCGACTCCGAACGTGGCCTTTCCATGCGCGACATCATTGAACGATTGGAAGCCTTGGGCATAGAGGCGGAGCGCAAAAGCATCTATCGCGACATTGAAACGCTACGCGAATTCGGGCTGGACATCGAAACCTATCAGCGGTCTCCCGTGCAGTATGCCATCGCTCGGCGTGATTTCTCGATTTCGGAGCTCATGCTTATGGTGGACGCCGTGGAATCGAGCCGCTTTCTCACGCGTCGCCAGTGCGACGCGCTGGTGCGCAACATCAAGCTTCTGGCGAGCGACCGCGAGCGCGCCTTGCTGGACAAGCGCATCCATGTGGCGGGTCGCGTGAAATCCAAGAACGATTCGGTGTTTTGCAACGTGGATGCGATCCATGAAGCGCTGCGCGCCAGGCGCAAGGTGTCGTTCCTCTACTTCAAGCTGGGGCCTGACCGCCAGCGTCAGATTCAGCACGACGGCAAGCCGTATGTGCTCACGCCGGTGAAGGTGGTGTACGCCGGCGGCTTCTACTATGCCACCATGTACAGCGACAGCCACGACGGATTCGCCGATTACCGCATTGACCGCATGCACCGCATCAAAGTGACCGACGAGCCCGCTACACGCAACGATCGCATAACGCGCCACGCATTCGACGATGCCGAATACCAGAACTTCGGGCGTTTCGGCGGCGATGTGGTGAACGTGGTGCTTGACGTGGCGGCCGATAAGGCCGATATCGTGTTCGACCGGTTTGGCGACGCCGTGCAGATGGGCGCGGCGGTGCGGGAGGAGCGTGCGGCGCGTGAGGAGCTTGCGGGCGGTGAGGCGGATGCGCCGCAGGGCGAGCAGCCGGTCGGGGAAGCGGATGATGGCGCGAGCCCCGAGGGGCGCGTGCAGGCGTTCGTGACCGTGCGCAAGAGCGAGCAGTTCTTCGGATGGGTGGCCGGTCTGGGCGGCACCGTGAAGATAGCCGAACCGCGCTGGCTGGTGGAAGAATACCGCGAATATCTGCAGAGGCTTATTGACCAACTTTAACGCATCCGTGCCGAGCGAGCGGTATGTTCGCTCTCGGTGTTTTTGAGCCCTTCCGAATGTTGAGCTTGGGAGCGAGGCGCGCCAAAAGAGCCCCGTCCTTCTGCAGGCTCAGCTTGAGAACCGCATTGGTGTCAAGCGTGAATTCCAAGGTGTCTGTTTTCGGCGCGGCGGCGCAGCCTTCGCACATTGCCGTCGCCCGTTTGATGCGGGCTCCCACCGCCTGAGAAAGGGAAGGGAATCTTATAAATTCGTACGATACGGACGGCTTGCCGCCGTCCATTTCGTACACGTCGGGCGATGCGCCGGGCTTCGCTGTACGGGGCGCATGGGTGGGGCGGTTCGACGTCGTTTCGCTGCTCGAAGGATTCGCCTTTTCTGCTGCAGGGCGTTTGTTTGTCGCATGGCCCGCTTTCGGCTGCGATGGAGGGTTCGTCTGCCAACCCAAACTTCCGTCCTCCTTGATATAAATGATGAGGTCCATGGGCTCGAGCCTGATGGTGATGGGCGAACGAATGCTCCATTCGCGACGTTCGTCATCCCAGACGCGCAGCACGTCTGCAATCCACTCGCCTTCGGACTGAGCGAGCGGATTATCCCTGTTGTCTTCTTTGTGCGCCATTGTGTCTCCTAGCTGGGGCAATGCGGCAACGTTTATGCATCGCGGCGGCGATTTCGCGCATGTTTTACGAACTTGTGTACGATAATATGGGTATCAATTCTTTTGCGTGGGCCATTTACGGGACATGCAAGAAAAAATTCTCGAGTATGATGAAGAGCGCGAATCTGCATGATTGCCTGCGCTGTGCGGGCGCTTCCATCGGCAGACAGGAGGCCACAATGACTGATAACCGTATGCTTCGCGCCGCTGTGTATGGCGCGGCGGTCGGCGATGCTTTGGGCGTGCCCTACGAGTTCCGGGCGCGCGATACTTTCGAGTGCGTTGACATGGTTGGGCATGGCTCGCATGATGTGCCTGCTGGAACGTTCTCCGATGACACATCCATGTTGCTTGCCACCTGCGACAGCATTCGGGCCAAGCGTGGATCCATAAACTGCGCGGATATGCGCAAGCGGTTTGAGGATTGGCTCTATCGCGGCGCTTACACGCCCGATGGCAAAGTGTTCGACGTGGGCACAACTGTGTCAACGGCGCTTATCGAAGGGCGCGGCTGCTCTGGGGAGCGGTCAAACGGCAACGGCTCGCTCATGCGCATCGTTCCGCTCGCTTTCACCAAGGCGAGCGACCAAGACATAGAAAACGTTTCCGCCATAACGCACGCCCATCCGCTGTCGCGCCGCGCGTGCGTTGCATTCGTGCATATCGCGCGCGACATGGCTGCGGGAAAGCCGGCCGACGATGCCGCATACGACGCCCTTGTGGACGAAGTCGATCCTTTGTTGGCGAACCTTGCCAATGCGTACTCTTGGAGTCGTGAAAACGTTGGCTCGAGCGGCTACGTTGTCGATACGTTGGGTGCGGCGCTTTGGTGCGTGGCCAACACGAGCAGCTATGCCGAATGCGTGCTTGCCGCCGTGAACCTTGGCAGCGATACCGATACAACGGCCTGCGTCGCCGGCGCTTTGGCGGGCATCGCATACGGATTCGAAGGAATTCCCGAGGAATGGGTGGAAGCGCTCCGCGGCAAAGACGTAATTGAGCGCTGCTTGTTCTAGCGGACTGAGAAGAAAACGTGTCTTGAAGTTTTCTTGCTCGAAAGCCAAGCTCTGAGGCTGCCGACGGGTTGTCGTGTGGGGCATCTCTTAAAAGGTCGGTGCAAGAAGCCGCGAAAGAGCGCGATATTTCGTTCCTTCGTTACGCCATCGGCCGAATTTGAGCGGCGAGCGGTGCTGCACTTTGCCCGGGTGGAGTACTATAAAAAAACGTATGTCCACTCTGATTCGCCAGGAGATTCCCATGTCTGAATTTCGCGAACTGACGCCCGAATTGATCGATCAGTTGACCGCCATCGTCGGCGAGGACAACTGCCTCGTAGGCGATGCCATCGGCGAGGATTACGCTCGCGACGAGATGCCCCTCTACGGCACGCGTACGCCCGACGCCGTATGCCTGCCGGCTTCCACCGAAGAGGTGGCGGCCATCATGAAGCTGTGCAACGACAACTGTATCCCCGTTACGGTGCGCGGCGCCGGAACGGGCCTGGTGGGAGGCTGCGTGGCGCGTGAAGGCGGCATCGTTTTGTGCACCATGCGCATGGATAAGATTCTCGAATACGACGAGCGCAACTTTACCGTGCGCGTGCAGCCCGGCGTGCGCCTGTGCGATCTGGCGGAAGACGCTACAAAACACGGTTTCATGTATCCGCCCGATCCCGGCGAGAAGACCGCTTCGGTGGGCGGCAACGTGAGCACCAACGCCGGCGGCATGCGCGCCGTGAAGTACGGCACCACGCGCGATTACGTGCTGGCCATGACCGTGGTGCTGCCCAGCGGCGAGGTGCTCGAGCTCGGCCCCGCCGTCACCAAGACGAGCTCCGGCTACAGTCTGCTGCATCTGATGATCGGCTCCGAGGGCACGCTTGGCATCATCTGCGAACTCACCCTCAAACTGATCCCCGATCCGCAGGCCGATACCTCGTTCATTCTTCCCTTCGCCGATATCAAGACGGCCATCAGCTCGGTGCCGTCCATCAAGCTGGCCGGTCTGAGCCCGCAGTCGATTGAGTTCATGGAGCGCGACATCGTGGATTCTTCGGCCGATTTCACCGGCAACCACGTGTTTCCTACGGTGGTGCAGGGCCAGGAGGCGGGTGCCTATATCCTGGTTACGCTCGACGGTAACGATGAAGATGAAATCTTCCAGCGCGCCGAGATTCTGGCGGGCGTGGCCGACGAGGCGGGTGCCTTCGACGTGCTGGTGGTGGACACGCCCTCTGAGAAGGATGCCGTGTGGGCCGCTCGCAGCGCGTTTCTGACTGTCATAGAGTCCGAGGCCGACCTGTGCGACGAGATGGACGTGGTGGTGCCTGTGGACAGCATCGCCGAGTTCTTGGAATTCGTGCATGACCGAGGGGAGGAAAACGGCGTGCGCATCCGCTCGTTCGGCCATGCGGGCGACGGCAACCTGCATATCTACTGCGTGGGCAACGATGTCGATCGCGACGATTTCCTTGCGCGCACGGAGAAGATCATGGATGCAGCCTATGCCAAGTGCGCCGAGCTCGGCGGCCAGGTATCGGGCGAACACGGAATCGGGTACGCCAAGAAGCGTTATCTGCGCGAGTCGGCGGGCGATACCGCCATCGCGCTCATGGACGGCATCAAGCGCGTGTTCGATCCCAAGGGCATCCTGAATCCTGGCAAGGTGTGCCGCTAAGGAGTCGCGCAGTATCGTCACGCCCGCCACATGGGCGCTGGCATAGCGGGCGCCGTGGCCTGACGACTGACGGGGTCCCTGTCGCCTTCTGCCGCCGGATGCGGCACGTGGGCGGCGGCGAGCGGCGGTTCGGGCGCGGCGCTGATAGAATTTGGTAAACACCTGAGGCGTTTGCCTTGGGACAAGCGACGAAGATAGGAGTTGCATATGTCCAAGAAGGTTCTTCTGTTCTGCGGCGATTTCACCGAGGATTACGAGACCATGGTCCCGTTCCAGGCCCTCTCGATGCTGGGCTATCAGGTGGATGCCGTATGCCCCGATAAGAAGGCGGGCGAGACCGTCGCCACTGCCGTCCATGACTTCCTCGGCGAGCAGACCTACACCGAGCTGCGCGGCCATAACTTCGCGCTGACCGCCGATTTCGACGCGGTGAAGACTGAGGATTACGAGGGCCTGTTCATCACGGGCGGTCGTGCCCCCGAGTACATTCGCCTGAACCCCCGCGTTCTCGAGATCACCCGCGAGTTCTTCGCCGCCGGCAAGCCCGTCGCCGCCATCTGCCACGGCCCGCAGGTCCTGGCCGCTGCCGGTGTGCTCGAAGGCTACAAGGCAACCGCCTATCCCGCCGTCGGCCCCGATGTGACCAACGCGGGCGGCACCTATGTTGAGGTGGGCATGGATGAGGCCGTGGTCGATCGCAACCTGGTCACCGCTCCCGCATGGCCGGCCGACACTGCCATCTGCCGCGAGTTCGCCAAGCTGATGGGTGCCACCTGGGAGATCTAGTTCTGTAGGCGTGCCGTGCAAACGCCGGTTTGCACGCGCTTTGCTCCCCGGCTCTGGATGCGCAAGCATTCGGACCGGGGAGTTTTTGTATGCCGCGGCGATGGGCTCGGCATCGCGATGCGGCGCGAAAGTGGCT
>CAUWMI010000023.1:0-28572 GCA_963559755.1 uncultured Slackia sp.
CCCGTAGCATTTCCTCTGGCGGAGAGCTGGGGATTCGAACCCCAGATACGCTTTTGGCGTATACTCGCTTAGCAGGCGAGCACCTTCGGCCTCTCGGTCAGCTCTCCGTAAAAAGGTGCGCGAAGCATGGTATCGTTATTGCGCGCGAAATGCAAGGTCGCACTACAGATTGAACATAGGAGACTTAATGAAGCCCTGTAATATGTCCCAGCAAGAAGGCGACACCCGCCGCTCGTCCACGGTTTCAATGGCTGCTCCCTCGGGCGAAGTGGCACCCAGCTCTTCGGGTGCGGCGATGCTGTGCGGGTCTCGGACGGAGGCTCGGCGTTCGCTGAGTATTGTGCCGCTTTTGATGGCGATGGTTGCCCTGGCAGCGCTGCTCGGCCTCTTCGCTCCGCACGCGTCGGCCTATGCAAAAGAGTACACCTGCCCCAACGTGACCATCGATGCCACCGTGAACAAAGACGGCTCGCTCTCGGTCACTGAGTCGCGCGCGTTTGACTTTGATGGAGCTTTCACGGCGGTGTGGTGGGAGCTCGGCCAGAATTTGCCCTCCGATGAGTCCGAAATAACCATTGACGGCGTTTCGATGACGGAACCCCAGGCCTTGGGTCCCGGCGTAGAATCGGCTGCGGCGGCAAACGAGAGTCTGTCCGAGGTGCCGTTCGAAACCGAATGGCGCGATGCGGGCGGTCCCGGAACCACGGCCTATTCGTTCGACGAGGCGCGTGGCACGCTCTACGTGTTCTTTGATGTGGAAGACGCCACCTCGGTCATAACCATCTCGTACACTATCTCGAACTTCGTGCAGGTCTACGACGACGTTGCCGAGCTATATTGGCAGTTCATTGGGCACGGCTGGGCGGTCGACAGCAGTCACGTGACTGCCACGGTGCACCTGCCCGCGCCCAGCGGCACGAGCCTCGAGTCGGGTGACGAGACGGTGCGCGCATGGGCACATGGCCCGCTGGACGGCACGGTGGACATCCAGAACGACGCGACTATCGCGCTCGCTGTTCCGCGCGTGGCCGCCGGCGGTTATGCCGAGGTTCGCACGACGTTCCCCTCGGAGTGGATGAGCGGGGTTAGCTCCGCGTCACCGGCTCGCCATACGGGCGATCGCCTTGATTCGGTGCTCGAAGAGGAGTCGCGCCTGGCTAACCAGGCCAATGCGGAGCGTTTGCGTTCGCTCGCGTTCATCGTGGTGTGTCTGGTCATCTCCATCGGCAGCATCGTGTGGGCGCTATGGATGTTCTTCCGCCACGGCAAGGAGCACAAGCCCAAGTTCCAGGAGCAGTATTGGCGCGACGTGCCCGACCCCAACATTCATCCTGCGATTATCGCTCGCCTGTGGCGCTGGGATTCCCAGAGCCAGGACGACTTCACGGCCACGCTCATGCATCTATCGCATCGCGGCGTGCTGCGCATAGACGCAGGTCAATATCAGGTTCCCGATGGCAACGGCCAGAAAACCGTGCAAGACTACTACATCACGCGCCTTCCCGGCTGGCAGGAAAAGGTGGCGAACAGCCCCATCGACGACAAAGCGGTGCGCATGGTGTTTGATGTCTTTGGCAATGGCGCCGATTCGCTATGGTTTGGTTCCATCAGCCAGTACGGGCAGGACAACCCTGACGAGTTTGTGGACGCGATGAACGAATGGCAAGGGCTGCTTTCCGCCCGAACCAACAAGTACAACTTCTTCGAGGCTAAGGGCAATCACTACCAGGCGCTCATGACCTCGCTGGGAATCCTCGGCATCATCGCAGGTCTGGTGGGCATCTTCATGTTCTCCAACTTCATCCCCCTGATCGCGTTGGGTCCTGCGTCGGTGGTGCTGTTCGTCATCGGGCGCTTCATGAGCCGGCGCAGCACGGAGGCGGTGGAGCTGTATGCCAAGTGCGAGGCGTTGCGCAACTGGCTGAAGGATTTCAGCGCGCTTGACGAGCGCCTGCCCACCGACGTGAAGGTGTGGGGCGACATGATGGTGTACGCCTACATCTTCGGCGTGGCGGAGGAGGCCATCGAGGCGCTGCAGACGCGTCTGCCCAATGTGGTCGAGGATCCTGGGTTTGCCCCGATATATTACTGGTACATGCCGCACTATTACGGCATGAGCACCGCTTCGGCGATCGCGAGCCCTGTGGATATGTTTTCCACCATGCAGTCCAACACGTTCTCGGTTGCCAGCGAGGCTATCAGTGCCGCAAGCGGAGGATTCAGCAGCGGTGGTGGCTTCGGCGGCGGGTTCTCCGGAGGCGGCGGATTCTCCGGTGGCGGCTTCGGCGGCGGAGGCGGCGGCGCGCGCTAAACGGCCGCAAGCGAGCCGTGTGGTTTTTACGCTTGATACGCGCGGCCTGCCCAAACCGGGTATCATCGTGCGCGTAAGTTGGGCGCGGCGTGTGTGCTGCGATTGCTAAGCAAAGGAGAGACTATGGGTTGCGAAGAAAAGACCCCGGTTATCGGCATCATCATGGGCAGCGAGAGCGATATGCCCGCCATGGAGCCCTGCATGAAGCAGCTGGATGAGTTCGGCGTGCCGTACGAGGTCAAGGTGGCGTCCGCTCATCGCAAGCCGCTCGAGGTCCACGCTTGGGCCGAGAGCGCCGAAGAGCGCGGCCTGCGCGTGATCATCGCCGCCGCCGGCAAGGCGGCGCATCTGGGTGGCGTGGTTGCGGCCTACACCCCGCTGCCGGTTATCACCGTGCCCATGAAGACCTCCGACCTGGGAGGTCTCGATTCCCTGCTCTCCATGGTGCAGATGCCTTCCGGCGTGCCCGTGGCATGCGTGGCCATCAACGGGGCCAAAAACGCCGCCATCCTGGCCGTGCAGATGATGGGAACCGGTTGCGAAGGCGCTCGTCAGAAGATCAAGGACTTCAAGGCCAAGATGGCCGAATAGCGCACGCGAGCGCTTGGGAGGTCGGTTCGATATCGCACGCTATTTTCTGGCCCATGTCGCGTAAAAGCGACGGGGCCTTTTCTGTTTCGCGCAATGCGACCAAAGCTTTGATAGGAGAATCATGACCACGATAACGCAGGGAATGGATGGGCGCAGCGTCGGGCTTGCAAGGCCTTGCGTGCGCTTTGGGATGGCTGTGGCTGCTGCGCTTGCGTTTGTCGCGTGCCTGATGGCGCTTGCTCCGCGGGCCGCATACGCTGCAGTGGGCGATACGTTTGAGGCGGAAGGCCTCGTGTATGAGATAGTGGCGCAGGATGATGAGGCGCACATCTATCAGGCCCAGGTTGCGGGCTATGTTCCCGAGTTGGCGGGGCCGCCTCAAGACACGGGTGAATACCATCTGGGCACTGAGGTGAGCGCCCCGATCGGGAATCAGTACTACCTTTTCGGCGTCGTGGGCGTAAACCCCGACGCGTTCGACGGATTCGACGGCGAGCTTGTGGCGGATGCCAGCGCCTTCGCCTTGTATGCGGATGCGTTTGCCTCGTTGCCCGATGCCGCAACGTTTGCGCTTTACGTCGATCTTCCCCTTGAGGTGACTTCGGGTTCGTCGTTCACGGTTACGGATGGCAGCTCTGCGGGAACGCAGGTATCGCTGCCGGATGGGCGTGTATGCAATGCGTTCCGGCTTGGCACCTGCCTTGAGCGGGGCGTGAATGCTGTTGTGGAAAACGGTACCGGTTCTGATTTGTCGGTTTTGTATCGCAGCGCCTTCTCTCTTAGCGATGAATGGCGCGAGTGCGTGCTTGCCTCCGGCCAGCGTGTCGATGAAGCGTGGATTCAGCCGTTTTTGACGGAATTCTCCTATGCGGTCAACGGGGGCTCTTCTGTTTCGGTGGCGGCCGAAGAGGATACGCAGACCGATTTCACGGTGGAACTGCCTGCGGGCACTCCGCTTGATGCGCAGGTGACCGTCGACCTCTCAACGTTCCCGGGTATCGCCATGGGCCTTGTCGAATCGTCTTGGGAGAACAACGCGGCCACGGTGGTCCTTGAAAATGGCGAAGCCACCGTTCAGGGCGCGCTGCAGCCTGCTGGCGGCGGCATTGAGGAGCTGGGCGGCTTTTCCGTTCGATTCACGGTGGCCGAATCCGCCGAGGGCGCCAGCGTTTGGGTGGGCGGCGTGCGCCACGACGCTCCGTTCGAGGTGGACGGAGTGAAGCTGACCTATGAGGACGGCACGCCCACGCTTACGCTCGACGGCGCCTCCATTGGCCAGGCGGGCGGCGCTGGTTCTACGAAGTACGCCATTTACACGGCGGGCAACCTGCGCATCCAAATCCAGGGCGAGCCAAGCACGATTACGGTGGACGATGCCTCGCAGGTTGCCGGGGCGATTTATGCGGGCGGTGCGCTGGATATCGTCGGTTCTGTTCCGCCTGACGGCTCGTCGCTTTCTATAACGTACGTGCGTCATGCCGTTGCGGACAAGGAGGCCGTAAGTGTCGTGCGCGCCCAAAGCGCGACTATCCAGGCAAACCTCTCGATAGCGCTCTCTTCTGCCGAAGATGCTGCGAACGATGCGCCTTTCACCACTGCCATCAGGTGCGATGACGATATTGTGGTGCAGGGTCGCGGCAATGCGGTTACTCTGACGGCGACGGACGACGTTGCAGGCCGCGCGTATTACGGGCTGGACAGCCAGCATGGGTCGGTTGCCGTTTTCGACGCGGCGCTTTCCGTTCAGGGTGCGTTCAGCTCCGCCGTTGATGCCTGGGAGGGCGACATTAACGTGGAGGGACGCTCATCAGTGGTCGTGGATGTCCAAAACGCGGCGAGCTTCGGTGCATTGTTCGCGCCGAATGGAGCCATCGGCGTGGATCTTACGGGAGGGTCGTCTTCCTTCGAGGTAAATGCCGCGCGCCCCGATGATGCAGACCCGAGCCTTCTTGCTCCGGCCGCTGTGTTGGCCAAGGAGATTGCGGTGGCGGACGGCCTGCTCACGGTGAAGCCCGCCGGCGCTCAGGTTGCAACGCTGTCGGAGCCTCTTATGGGCTTCGGTGACCTACAGACTATCGCAGCTGCCGAAAACCTCGAGGCACCTGCGGCTTCGGTGAAGGCGGTGTCCACTCTTGAGGGACAGCGCATGGGCGATGTGTTCCCGGTGGATTCTTTTGCGACTATCGTCTGGCAGCAGGCGCTCGGGCGCGAGGACGCCTACGACGCGAACCATGTGGTTTCGGCGGGCGATGCCGACGCCATTGCGGGGTGCCAGATGCTGCGATGCCGCAACGTGCCGGCAGCCGATTATGCGAAAAGCGGCATAGAGCATCTTGCTGGGCTGAAATATGTGGCAATCACCCTCTCTGACCAGGGCGATGCCTTGCTCAAGCTCCCTGCTATGAGCCTAGATGGGCTTTCGGTGGGCGCTAGGGATGGCGTGCAAGGCGTAACGGTTGAATCGCCTTCGCTTGCAACGGGCACGGTTGTTTTCGACAACGACGCATTGACGGGTTCTTCGGCGTCGGTGGCAAGCCTGTCGTTTGCCGGCTCCATGAGCTTTGGGTCTTTGGACGTTGCCGAGCTGCGTTCGCTCGAGTCGCTTGCGTTTGGTGAGGGCGTTGATATTGCTGACCTGGTGGTTTCTAATTGTGGGTCGCTGAATAGCGTTGACGTGTCGCATCTTGCGGGGCTGGAGAAGCTACGCTTGAGCGCTCTAGGCGAGGGCTTCACCCAGCTTGGCCTTTCGTCAAACACGCAGCTTAAGTCGCTTTCCCTTAGCCTGTTGAACAGCGGTTTTACCCAGCTTGATCTTTCGGGGCTGACGCAGCTTGAGTCGCTCGCCCTTGGCGGCGGCGGGTTTGAGGGTCTCGATCTTTCTCACCAAGCCTCGCTGAGCGATTTGCGGATCGATGGCGCCGGCGCCCTGACGTCGCTTGACCTGTCGGCGCAGCACGCGCTTGGCAGCGTGTGGGTTGACGGGGCGGGCAATTTGGCGTCGCTTACGTTTGCCGCTGATGCCCCGCTTACTGAGATTTATGTATCTGGCACGGGGCTGACGCAGCTCGAGATTCCCCAAACTGCCGCTCTGGCGAGTTTGAGCGTGGGCGATAACCAGCTGTCAGAGCTGGTGATTCCCGAGGGGAGCAGGCAAACGCTTGAATCCCTGATCGCCTATGGGAACAAGCTGAAGTCGCTCGATCTGAACGGCATGAGCCTCGATGGGTGCTTGCTGGTTGCCGCCGGCGGGGAAGACCTCCGGCCCCAGACGCCCGTGTTCGAGGGCGCGGAGCAGAAGGACGGCTCGGTGGTGGTTGACCTGTCCTCCCTGGCTGCTGGCCTCATGGAAGTAGATCCCGGTGCGGGCGCGTATGACGAAGCGACGCATGCCGTGACATTCTCCAATGCGGACGATGCGGCGCGTGGATTCATGTACTCCTATGATACGGGAGCCACGGTGGCGGATGGTGGCGACGAAGCCGGCATCCTTGTGGTCGAGGCGAGCGTGGACGTGAAGCCATACGAGGAGCCCGATACGCCTGGCGGCAACCCCGGCGAGGGCGGCCAGGGCGGCGGCCAAACCGGTGAGGGCGAAGGTTCGCAAGGCGGCCAGGGCGGCTCCGATGAGGGGTCCGATTCCGGTGGCCAGGGCTCTAGCTCTACCGCCAACGCGTCGGGCTCCGATTCCAGCCAGGCGCACGAGTTCTCGCGCACGAATGACCTGACCGGTGCCGTGGTGCCCATCGCCATCGGCGTGGTTGCGGTCGCGGCCGTAGTGCTTGTGGTGGCGATCATCGCCCTCAGGCGCACCCGCCGCTAACGGCCGAGCTGTTTTTTCTCGGGTACTTTTGGCTTAGGGCCTCGAACATGATGAGTTCGGGGCCTTTTGCATGCAAGGCTCAAAATATCTTGCGTACGTTCGAAGTTTCGATTTGAATCGAAACTTATTCAGTGGCGTGGCATAAGGTTGGGCAGCTGGGCGATTACCACGCCGGCGAGGATGGCGGCAACGCCGGCCCACTCCACGATGCCCAGCGGTACGCCCAGTACGATCATGGAGATGAGCAGGCCCATGGGCAGCTCGGCCGATGCCATGATGGTGGAAAGGCCCGATGAGAGGTGCGGCGCTCCCAGGCCAAAGAGAATGACGGGGCAGAACATGCCAAAGAGCCCAGCAACGGCGGCGTAGGGCGCGAAACCCTGGAGCAGCGCGCCCGACGCGAAGAAGTCGGGACATGCGAAAAGCGAGAGCGCCGCCGCACCCGTCATAACCACGAGCCCGCGCTGCGCGGAAGAGCACGCCACCTGTACTTTTCCCGAAAGCGTCACGAACAGCGCGCATGATGCCGCCGCGCCCAGCGCGCATGCGATGCCCGCAGGGTCAAGCGAGTCGAGGCCCGCGTTATACAGCCCGCTCGCGAACACGGTGCTCACCAAGATGACGGCCAGCGCCACCATCTCGCATGCGTGCGGCGCACGACGCGTGGAAATCACCTGAATGACCAGGCCGATCCATGTGAACTGGAACAGCAGTGTGAGGGCGACGGGCGCGGGTAGCACGCTCATGGCATAGCAATAGAGGATGGACGTGGTGCAGGTGAGAACGCCCAGCCCCATGAGCTTGAGGGCCTGGATGACGCTCAAGCGTGTAAGCCGCCGACCACGCGCTCGATCCAAGGCGGTGGCGATGGCGAAAAACAGGAGCGCGAGCCACGCCTGGCCGGCGACGACCTGGCTCGATGTGAACCCAGCCGCATAAGCAAGCTTGTACGTGGTGGCCATCGCGCCGTAGCAGGCCCCGGCCAGAAACACCTGGGCGGAGGCGATTGTCCGGCGTGATGTCTTGGCCCCATCCGAGGCCTTGATTTGGGCCGTATCTCCAGTTGACAGCTGGGCTTGCCGCACTGTCACCTCGGTTTGGAGGGGCTCTCCGGCGGGGAAGGGCGTTTCTATGGTGGCTGCGTTGACGTCTTTCATGGCGTCCTTTCAAGGTCGTTCGACGCGTAGCATACTTTCGGGTGCATCTTGCTGCATTTGGCGCATTCCGAATTGGCGCTGCGAGGCGTCTTGCTTTCTGGCGAGCAGCGCCAAGTGCTGTGTCCGGAGACCCAGCGAGCGCGCTCCGTGCTGCAAGTCGTGGCATCAAGGCAACAAAAAAGCCACGCACCCGATTGCTCGGATGCGTGGCGAAAAGATGACGGAATGCCCGGAAAAGTCCACGCGGTGTTTTAAACGGCGTGCATTATAAGAGCATCGCGCGCCGGCGGTCAAGAGGCGGCGCGCTCTTCGGAAGGCCCCCTAACGGCTGATTTGTCGAACCCAAGCTCTGGGCGCGCACGCTCGTTGCAGTCGGGGATAGCCCCATCCGAGTCATTGCCGGCGCCTCCTGATGCTAATTCCTAAGAGTTGTCGCTCTTTTCGGCCTCTGAGCGGCGGGCGCTCCAAAACACATCGAAAGCGTCCATGAGCTCCATGCGCGAATGCACATTGGCCTTGCGGTAAATGTTGTGCACATGGGCGCGCACGGTAGATTCGGCAACGAACAGCTTTTCTGCCGCATACGAGGTGGTTCTGCCGGAAAGCAGCAGGTCAAGCACCTCCTCCTCGCGTTTCGAAAGCCCAATGGATTCGGCGAAGTACGGGAAGAACTCCTCCTTCGGCACGATCGGCTCGGCCTCTTCTTGAACGGCGCGCTCATCGGCGATTGAGGCAAGCGTTTTCCTATCCAAATCTGTGAACGCGATGGTGGCTATGAACAGGATAAACAGGAGCGCGAGCACGGCAAGGATGGTGCTCGACCCGTTGACTTCCATGACCGGCTGCATACCGTATCCGACTGCCCAGCCCAAGAGCATGCCCGCCGAACTCGCAAGTCGTGCGCCCGCGATGGCGCGGAGCAACGAGGTGTTGTCGGCTTTCACGATGTTGCGAGGTGTTTCGCGCATTCAGGCAGTCTGCCGTCAAGGTGAAGGAAGGACTCGACCTGCCCGATGATCACCTTTCGTTTATCTTTGAGTTCATGGCGCATCTGTGCGACCAGACTCTCGAGGCGGTTAGCGAGGGCGATTTCGACCAAGCATCGAAGCTTTTGGAGAGCCAGCGGGCGTTTTTCGAGGTGCATATCGCATCCTGGTTCCCTCGCTTCAAGGCAATCGCAAACAAGCTGATTGCGACACGTTTCTATCGTGGCTGCTTGAAGTTGACCAAGGCGTTTATCGACGAGGAGCCGGAATCGATGCGCGAAGGAATCGAGGCCCTTTGCGAGCTGCGCCGCGCAGCATAGGGGCGCGTCGAAAGGCACCTTCCACTCATTTCGTTCGCGTGACCAATTCCGCCGTCGGGACTTACAGGTCTCGGCGGCTTTTTTGTTACGAGGCATATTGGATTGGTTGCCGGACGCGTCGTTTCTATTTTGCGATGCGCTTCTCGTATTGCTCGATGATCTGCTCGAGCGTGACGCGGCACATCGCCTGCTCAGCCGCCTGCTGCACTTCCTCGAACCTCTTACCTATCACCAGCTGCACGTTCACGCCCAGGCCGCAGGCGGGGTTGGTGTGCGTGTCTAAGTGCAAGAGCGGTTTGTCGCCTTCGACGGCGCGGTACACGTCGAGCATGGTGATGTCGCGGGGTTTACGGGTGAGCTGGGGCTTGGCGTGGCCGGTCACGCTGGAGATGAGGCCCGCGCGCTTGAGCTTGCCCATCATCTGGCGCACTGAAGACGGGTTGGAGGCGAGGCTTGTTGCGATGGCGTCGCTGGTCAGGTCGTTTTTCGGATTGGTCGCGATGAACACGAGCATATGGAGCGCATCGCTGAGTTTTGTCGAATGTGCCATTGGGCTTTCTTCCTCCTGTGACGCCTCCGCCGTCCCTCTGCGTCTGTGCGTCCCTTAATGCATTGGTGTCGCGAAGTCTCATCCTGCATATTGCTGTTGGAAATATTATAACAGCCTTGTTGCGTCGCCCGTTGCATGATATTCTGCTGTTGTAAAAAATGTAACAGCAGAAAGGAATGCGAGAGTGAACGAAGGCAGCCAGGAGCTCGACCGCATAGCGTCTATGCTTCGCGATGCGGACGCGGTGGTTGTGGCGGCGAGCAACGGCTTCGACATAGCCGACGGATACAATCAATTCGCTTTTGACCGGGAGTTTCTTCAAGTATTCGGCGATTTTAATCAAGCATTCGGCTTGACCAGCATACTGCAGGGGCTCATGGCCCAGTGGCCTAGCTGGCAAACGCGTTGGGCGTTTTTGGCACGCCTCGTGGAATACGGGCGGCAGTCGTATCGGCCTTCGCCTGCCATGCAGGCGCTTGACGCGCTCACGCGGGGAAAGCCTCGTTTCGTGATCACCTGCAACTGCAATGGGCGTTTCGAACGCGCGGGATTCGATGCGAACGCCTTGTTCGAGACGGAGGGCAGTTTCGTTCGTTTGCGCTGTTCGGCGGCATGCTCCGATGAGTGCTACGACGCCGTGCCGTTCGTTGAGCGCATAGTGGGTCAGACGGAAGAGGACTCTGCGAAAGTCGACAGGGCGAACGTCGGGCGCGATGTGAAAACACCTGGCACAGCGCGCGTGCACGATTCCGCCGATGCGCACGGATGCATCGAAGTGCCCGAGGCGCTCATTCCGCGGTGCCCGCATTGCGGGGCTCCGCTTGATGTGGCGGTGGACGATACCGGAGCGCTTGCTCGTACCGCACAGTTTCAGAAGCAGCAGGCACGGTTTCAGTCGTTTCTTGAGACTCATAAAAACGAGCGAATTCTCATTCTTGAGTTGGGTATGGGGCAGCGCAATCCGGCTATCAAGCGTCCGCTCATGGCGTTTGCCGAAGCGGCTCCGAACTCATCGTATGTTGTGATCAACCGCGAACCGGCGATTCTTCCCGCGATTCCTGCGGCCCGCATCGCATCGGTTGAGGGCGACTTGAGCGAGGCGTTTTCGGCGTTATGCGAGCTCGCGAGTGAAGGCCCCGCATCTCAATCGGGCGAGACGCAGAGGGTCGCCCGTGTCGGCGAGGTGCACCTATGAGCCGCCTCATGGGGCTCTACGCCCAGTACTTAAGCGCCAACGCCGCCCTTCCTGCGGTGGACAAGGCGACGTTTGCGCGCCAAGTCGAACAAGCGGGCAACGTGCTCGCGGATGCCGATATGGTGGTGTGCGGCATTGGGTCGGGCATGTCCACCGCCTGCGGCTACGACCACTACGGGCGCTCGGCTGCCTTCGATGGCCCCTTCGCCAAATTCGAGCGGGCGCACGGGTTTTCATCGCTGATGGACGGCTTCTACCATCTGTATGCCACCAATGAGGAGCGCTGGGGCTTTCTGGCCGCCTATATCGCATATCTGGAGAACGCGCCTGTGGGTCGTGCCTATCGCCAGCTCGCGAAGCTGCTCGATGGCAAAGAGTATTTCGTGCTTACCACCAATGTCGACGGCCAGGTTCGCCGCGCCTTCCCGAGTGAAAGCGTATGGCTATTCCAGGGCGATTTCGGCTTTTTGCAATGCTGCCAGCCCTGCTGTGACGAGCTGGTGTCCGCGTTGCCCGTGGCCCGCGCAATGCTCGATGCCATGGGGGATGATGGCGTTGCGGTGCCCTCTGGTCTTCTGCCGCGGTGCCCTCAATGTGGTTGGCTCAGGTCTCCCTGGGTTCGTGACCATGGATTTCTCGAGGGTGAGGCCTGGCGCGACGGGAAGCGTCGCTACGAGCGCTTCGTGTCGGATGCTCTTGCGAGCGGCGGGCGCGTGGTGTTTCTTGAGCTGGGCGTGGGCGGCATGACGCCGAGCATCATCGAAATCCCGTTCTGGGAGATGACGCGCACCAACCCCAATGCGTTCTACCTGCGCGTGAATATGGGCAAGGCGTCGGAGCCGCGCCAACTTGAAGGTCGCTCGCTCACTGTGACGGGCGACATAGCCGACGTGTTCGACATGCTGACGCATCAGCGAGAGATAAAGGAGCAAGACGCGTGACATTCTACGAGGAATTGGTTATTCAAGCCCAGAGGAATTACGAGCAGTACTACGGCGTGTATGCCCGAGGCGGCGTGCCTTACGAGTTGGCAGGTCCCTCGCCGTTCTCCTATGGCGAGCAGATTGACCTGTTCGCCGTCAAGGTCCGAGAGGCCGATTGCATTCTCGTGGGTGGGGCGTCGGGCCTTTCGGCGGCAGGCGGCGGCGATTTCTACTACGAAAACAACGATTCGTACAAGAAATACTTTGGCAAGTACGCCGAGAAATACGGATTCAACGGAGCGTTCGACGGAATGTTCCGCCAATGGGACGACCGCGGTGAATTCTGGGGCTACCTTGCCACCTTCCTCAACACCACGCAATCCGCCCCAATCCGTGCGCCCTATCATGATCTTGCTGCGATTCTCGAAGGCCGCGATTTCCATATTGTGACCACCAACCAAGACACGCAGTTCGTGAAGGCGTTTCCCGAGGAAAAGGTGGCCGCAATCCAAGGCGACCACCGTTTCTTCCAGTGCTCGCGCTGCTGCACGGATTACTTGTGGGATGCGGTTAGCCCTGTGAAACAGATGATTGAGGAAATGGGCGATGGCACGTCGGTGCCCGAGGACATGATTCCACGCTGCCCGCATTGCGGTGCCGAGGCGTTTCCGTGGGTGCGTGGCTACGGCAACCTTTTGCAAGGCCAGCGCTACGAAGTCGAGTATGAAAAGGTGTCGCGCTATGTGCAGGAAAACGCCGGTCGTCGCATGCTGTTTATCGAGTTGGGTGTAGGACGCCTGACGCCCATGTTCATCCAGGAGCCGTTCTGGAATCTGACGCTGGGCTTACCCGATGCGTTCTACATCGCGGTGGACGATAAGTATGATTTCCTGCCTAAGCAGCTGGCCGACAAGGGCTCGGTCATTGTGGCCGACATAGCCCAGGTGTTGCGCGATGTACGCAAGCGGATGGGGAGGTAGGCAGCGGACGCGTTTTGCATCGCCATGCCGCTACGCCGTTGCGCCTCCTGCGGATGCTTCCGGGCGCATCGCCGCATCCGTTTCATCCGCATGAACAATTGAGCCGTCGGGGCTTGCGAGCCTCGGCGGCTTTTCTGTTTCGCCTACAATGCTCCAAGATGATTTTGCCCGTCTGAAACGGCGGCTGTTCGACATACTTCTGCGCGGCACCAATCAGCCGGATAAGATCAGTTGATCAGCGACTTGAAACGCAATGCGGCGGGCGAATGTGGCTCGAAAGGGGCTTGTATGGCCAAGAAACTGCTGATGGGAAACGAGGCGTTCGCCTGTGCCGCGCTCGAGGCGGGCGTGGGCGTGGTGGCGGGGTACCCCGGCACGCCTTCCAGCGAGCTCATCGAGACGATAGCCGCGCGCGTGGCCGACGGCAGCGCGCAGGGCGTTCACGTGGAGTGGTCCACCAACGAGAAGGCGGCGTTGGAATTGGCGGCGGGCGCATCGTACGCCGGCGCGCGCACGTTGTTCACGTGCAAGCAGGTGGGCCTCAATGTGGCCAGTGACGCGCTTATGAGCTTGAATTACGTGGGCATCGAAGGCGGCTGCGTGCTGTATGTGGCTGACGATCCGGGTCCCATTTCCTCTCAGACCGAGCAGGACACGCGCCGGTTCGCGGCTTTCGCCAAGGTGCCGGTGCTCGACCCTGAAAACATCGAGCAAGGCATCGAGATGATGCGTGCGGCATTCGATCTGTCCGAGCGCTATCGCACGCCGGTCATTCTGCGCGCCACTACGCGCGTGTGCCATTCGTCCACGTTCGTGGAGGTGGCTGACGTGACGCATGCGCGTCCGGCAAAGGGTTTCAAGAAGGATGACACCCGTTGGGTGATTTTCCCGCGCCGCGCCGCCGAAGGCCACCGCGAGGTCAACGAGCGTCTCAGGTGGATCGAGGCGGAATTCTCCGGCACGCAGCTCGATGAGAACGGGGGGATCGTTGGCCCGTTTGGCGGAGCGGATAAGAGTGCCGATGCTTCTGATGCTGCGGTTTGCCATGCGGAGATGGGCGCCCCGGATTCGTCCGCGTCTTGTACGAATGCGGATACGCATGCGGGCATTGCCATTCATGAGGGCGTTGGCGTGCACCCGTGCGACCTTCTGCCGGAGTATCTGCTGCCTGCGGCGGCGGTCGATCTGCATGAATGGGCGGCGGACGGCTCACGAAAGAGCGAGGCTGCTTGCGATTCCCGCGAAGGC
Organism: uncultured Slackia sp.; assembly: GCA_963559755.1. Classification (GTDB taxonomy): domain Bacteria; phylum Actinomycetota; class Coriobacteriia; order Coriobacteriales; family Eggerthellaceae; genus Slackia. The sequence continues at coordinate 14,082 of CAUWMI010000023.1, forward strand.
GCAGCACATGCCGATGCTGACGGCCAAGCTGGGTCCGAGGGTGCGGCAGCGCACGAGCAGGAGCGCATGGAGCTCATTGCCAAGATGGAGGCGGCAAGACTGCCTGAAGAGCGCGCGGGCATGATTCCCTTTTTCGACTTGGTGCCTCCGTGCAATCTTGCTCGCTTCAATCCCGTCGAGTCGGGCGCCGATGCGCGCGGTCTCGCGGCATCGGACGCTGAGCCCAAGAGCCCCGCGACGCATTCCGCCAAAACGCTGGGCATCGTGTGCGGCGGCGTGTCGACCGCCTACGTGCGCGAGGCGCTGGCGATGATCGCGCAAGAGCCTGCAACGCAGGAGCGTGTTCGCCTGTACGGTTCCATTCCGTATGAATTCATGCAGGTGGGAACGCCCTTCCCGTTCCCGGTGGCACGTGCAAGCGCTTTCGTGGACCGCGTGGACCACATCATTGTGTTCGAGGAGCTCGACCACGTGATTGAGGACGAGTTCGTGCGTCTCATGGGCTTGCGTGCGGCGGCGGGGCTTCCCGCGGTGCGCGTGGAAGGGCGCCGCAGCGGCGCCTGCCATGGCATAGGCGAAAACACGGTGGAATCCGCCGTTGAAGTTTTGCAACGCCAATTCGACGCGTTGGAGCTTGAGGCGCGCGGCTTTGCCGGCGACGAACTTGAGGATGAGCTCGCGGCACGCCGCATCGCGCGTCTGGACGAACGTATCAATCATCTGAAGGCTGCCCCGAGAGCGAAGCTCCCCGTGCGTCCGCCCGTGCTGTGTGCCGGATGCCCTCATCGTGGCGCGTTCTACGCCGCTAAGCAGGCAGTTCGCGCGATGCGCGTGAAGGCCGTGTTCTCGGGCGATATCGGGTGCTACACCTTGGGCAACGCCCAGCCGCTCGACGCGGTGGATACGTGCCTGTGCATGGGGGCCGGTATCACGATGGCGCAGGGCTTGGGCACGGTGGAGCCGGGCGTCAAGCAACTTGCATTCGTGGGCGATTCGACGTTTTTCGCCAGCGGCATGACGGGTGTTGCCAACGCTGCCTACAACGGGCACGACATCTGCGTGTGCGTGCTGGACAATTCCACCACGGCCATGACCGGCGGTCAGCCGCATCCCGGCATTGGGCGCACGCTCATGGGCACGATGAGCGAGCCGCTTTCCATCGAGACGACGCTTGAGACGCTGGGCGTGAAATGCATCGAGCACGCCAATCCGCATCATCTGCAGGAGAGCATCGACGCGGTGACGCGTGCGCTCGAGCACGAAGGGGTGTCGGCCGTCATCTTCCGCGCGCCGTGCGTGAATCTGGTGAAGCCCGAAGCGCCGGTGACCATCGATGCGGAGGCGTGCACGGGTTGCAAGAAGTGCATCACGAGCATCGGCTGCCCGGCCATCGGCTTCGACATGCATGGCGCGCGCGAGGCAGGCGCGCGGGATGCCGCTATCGAATCCGAGGGGCGTGCCGCGGATGAAGCGCGTATTCCGTCCGCCGCCGTTAGGGGCGTGCGCAAGCGTTCGGGCGTTGCGACGGTGGATCCCATGCTCTGCACCGGCTGCGGCCTCTGCACCCAGGTCTGCCCGTTCGACTGCATAAAGCCGCACGTGTAGAGGCGAAAGCATTTCGTGTTGCGGTCAAAACGGGCCAGCTCGCCACTAGGGGGTCAAGATTGACCCAAGTTGCTGTCGAGGGTTCAAAACTTTAGAAAATTGCAACGCGCTTGCAAAAAAGCTAAGTTTTGAACCCGATAGGCGCTCCGGACGTGACCGTTCCACATGCGGATGGGGCGTTTTGCCTGATCACGACTACGCGGGAGGCCCCTTGTTTTCGCTGTTGGGTTCAAAACTGCGTCAAAATGCAATCGCGCTGCAATTCTTGGAAGTTTTGAACCCTCGTCTGTAATGCTCGTGTGCCGAATGGGCGCAAGGGCGTGTTAAAGAGAGGACGCGCGATGAAGAATATAGTGCTTACGGGAATCGGCGGGCAGGGCACGGTGCTCGCGGCAAAGATTCTGGCTCAAGCCGCCCAGGCGCGCGGCTGGCACGTGCGTACGGCCGAGACCATCGGTATGGCGCAGCGCGGTGGCAGCGTGGTGAGCCACGTGCGCATGGGCGATTGCGGCGAGCAGGTGGCGGCGCCCCTGGTGTCGGAGGGCTGTGCCGATATGCTGATTGCGTTCGAGCCCGGTGAAGGCGTGCGCATGGGGCGCATCCTGAAGCCCGGCGGCGTGATGGTGACGGCGTCGCGCGTAGTGCAGCCGGTCACGGCATCGCTCTCCAGGGAGCCTTATGAGGCGGGCGCCATGCTTGAGGCGTTGCGGGCGAAGGCCTCCTGCGTGAAAGAGGTCGCGCGCGTCGAGCCTGAGTCTGGCTCCGAGCGCACGGAGAGGCTCGCAGGTGAGGGTTGGGACGGCTCCTCGGATGTGCGGCATGGGGCTGAGTCTGTCGAGGCATCAAACGCCGTGGGCGATGCCGCGCAGGTTCCCGCTGCCGATCCGAAATCGGTTTTCGTGCCGGAGCAGGCAAGCGCCCAGGAAACCGCCTCATCCATCAGCACGCTCTACGTGGTGAATGAGGCTCCCATCCTCGAGCGCATCGGCAACGCCAAAACGCTCAACATCGTGTTGCTCACGGTTGCCGTGCATGCGGGCGTGCTCGGCCTGACCATGCAAGAATTCAAGGATGCCGTGGCCGCCTGCGTGAAACCGCGGTTCAAGGACATGAACCTCGCTGCCATCGATGCGGTAGAGGCGCTGCTCGACTAAGCGTTTGACGAACAGCAAAAGCATCGAAGGGGCGTCGTGCTACGGTGCCTCTTTGTGTCGTAATGTATTGAACGGTGCGTGGCTCGTTTGGCGGGAGAGATGGCTCAGAGTGACTCGAGGGGGAGTGCCTAGCGTTGCTCAATAAGCTCGCAAGCGCGCTGCGGCGTTATGGCTATTGCCGGCAAGTGGGCGAGAAGCTGCCTATCACTCGTAACGATGTAGTCCGCGTTGGCGCGCTCTCCGGCGGCAATGATGAGGTTGTCTTCGAAATCGCCGTGGTCACGTCTGAATTTGCGCGCTATCCACAGCTCGCTTTCATCGATGGGGGCCGCCGTGGCCAAATCGCTCATGTTGTCTATGCAGGCCCACGCTGCTTCGCGCGCTGCTTCCGCTGCGCCTTCCGACAGCTCCGCGTTTTCGGAGCGGGCCATTGCTTTGAGCGTCCTCTCCAGGAGAAAGAAAACATCCTTGGCAGTGGTGGGGGCGTAAAACAACGTCACGTGCTCACATTGAGCGGCCTGGCGCAAGAGATTCGTCGCGGGGTTTCCCGCTTGCGGCCTTGCTAGATAATGATCCATCCATACATTGGTGTCGAGGAGGAGCGACAGCGCGCCCTTCATAGTGTCCCCCGTTCGCGCATGCGCTCGGTTAGGGCCTCGAAGAGAAGGTCATCATCGGCTTCGTGCCCGTTGGAGGCGACAGGGGCGCCCGCACTGAAACGCTGCATGAAAGATGCGATGGCGTGCGGGCCCCCTTCGACAAGGGCCAGCCGATGGGCGGCACGATCGTCCGCTTCATCTTTCGCGGCAGATTCCGCCGAATCCAGGAGTGCGGTTATTTCCTGCGGTGCGGTAGCGTGAGTCGCGGCGAATGCCCAGAGTGCGCGCACGGCGGCAGAAGGGGTGTACCCCGCTTGGGCCAAGGCCGCATCTCCGCTTGCTTTCAGCGCCGAATCCATGCGTACATTCATCTGGGCCTGGTGCGACGTCCGGCTTGCGGCGGGCGGCTCGCTTTGGGCGGCGATGGGGGTTTCTACTAATGACGGGCTCGACATAGCGCCTCCTTTGCCGACGTCTCAATCGCTTCCTATATGTATAGCATGGAACAGAAAGCTATACAAGAGCTTATTACTGCGTGATGCAACGAAGGGAAGCAGATCTAAGATTCCTGTCGTGGATGGCTTGCACGTGGCCACCTGGTCATATGAAGCGTGCAAGCCAGATACTCCATCTGAACAGGCATTTTTCAAAGATTACCCCACAGGGGTAATGGCTCTTTTCCTTTCGCAGGCGCATGCTGGCATCACGGATTCCCGACAGAATCGAAGGAAAGGGGGAGGGAATGACCGAGAACAGCAACGGCCAGGATGCCTTGCAGACCGATGCCGCCGAGCAGAGCGCGGCAGGGTCCGTCGAGGCGACCGAATCCGCCGCGACCGCTGCGGCTCCCAAGAAGGCGCGCCCGAGGAAGGGCATCATCGCTGCCATCGTTGCGGTGGTGGTCATCGTTGCCGCCGGCGCGGGCTTCTGGGTGTGGCATGAGCAGCCTAGCTTCTGCAACGCCGTGTGCCACAGCCCTATGGACAAGTACGTCGAAAGCTTTGCCGAGGGCGATCCCGGCAAGCTGGTCACGCAGCACGCCCAGGCGGGCGACAGCTGCCTCGACTGCCACGAAGCGGAGTTCACCACGCAGGTGAGCGAGGTCATGGCGTGGGTGTCCGACAGCTATCCGATGGGCGAGGACGGCATGCTCGCCACGGGCAAGGAATTCGCCAACGAGGAGTTTTGCGCACGTCCCGAGTGCCACAACATGACCGACGTGGTTAATGCCACGTGGGGCTTCGAAGGCAACGACGTCAAGTACAATCCGCATTCCAGCCATCAGGACAACCAGCTCGAGTGCGGCGACTGCCACAAGGTCCACGAGACCAGCCAGCTCTACTGCGCGAAGTGCCATCAGCTGAATCTGCCCGAGGGATGGGAGGCCGCAAGTGAATAAGACTGCATCCAACGCTGCGGGCTTCTCCCGCCGCAATTTCCTGAAAGGCGCGGGTGTTACTGCCCTGGCTGCTGCCGCTGCCACCACGCTGGCCGGCTGCGGAAACGGCTACGTCAGCACCGAGGAAATCAAGAACCCCACCACGCAGGCGCCTGCCGGCCCCAGCTGGCTGGGTGAGGCTCCGCAGATCGACGAGTCGCTCATCACCGAGACCATCGACACCGAAGTCGTGGTAGTGGGCTGCCGCACGGGCGGTATTCCGGCCATCATCTCTGCCGCTGAGAACGGCGCGAAGGTGCTGGGCATCGAGCAGATGAGCGCCATCGCCGCCCCGCGCGAAGACCTGGGCGCCATCGATTCGCGCTACCAGAAGGAAACCGAGAAGGAGTTCCCCGAGTTCGCCATCAACAAGATGGAGGCCATGGAGGACATCGTCCGCTACGCCAACGGCTTCGTGGATTACAACCTGATCAAGCTGTGGGCCGACGAATCCGGCGCCATGATCGACTGGATCGCCGACATCGTGGAGCGCAACGGCGAGTTCAAGATGTGGCACGAGGGCTCCATCGGCACCACGGGCCAGGGTGCGCGCGACCGCGCATGGGCCACGGGCCACAGCCCCCAGAAGCTCACCGAAGACGAAAACGTCAATTTCGGCACCTGCCTGCGCGACTACGCCATCGAGCTGGGCGCCGAGTTCCGCTACGACACCATGCTCGTCAAGTGCGAGCAGAACGACGAGGGTCGCGTAACCGGCGTCATCTGCCAGGACGGCAACGACCTGCACTACATCCGCGTGAACGCCAGCAAGGGTGTCATCCTCGCCACCGGCGGCTACGTTGCCAACACCGAGATGGTGGAGGCGCGCCAGGCGTGGAACAACCGCCTCAAGATCAACATTCCCGTAGGCGGCGCCTGCACGGGCGACGGCATCAAGGCCGCCATGTGGTGCGGCGCGGCTATCGACCCGCTGGGATGCGCCGTCACGTTCAACCGCGCGTGCTGCAAGCCCGACGAGGTTGCCGGCAGCGATCTGATCGGCAAGTGGTTCTGGTTCGGCGAGCAGCCGTTCCTCAAGGTGAACCTCAACGGCGAGCGCTTCTGCAACGAGAGCGGCCCGTACGACTACATGCTGCACTCCGCCTACATGCAGCCGCATCACACTTACGTTGACATCTGGGATTCCGACTACGTCGACCAGGTGAAGCAGATCAACGAGGTGGGTTGCTGTCGCCTGTATCCCTTCGACAACGGCGCGCCGTCCAACATGCCCATCCAGAAGATGGCGGGCGACTTTGACGCGCTGATCGAGGCCGGCTACATCCAGCAGGCCGACACGATGGAGGAGCTGGCCGAGAAGCTGAACCTTCCCGTTGAGACCACCGTGGCCACGTGGGAGCGCTACAACTCCTTCGCCGATGCGGGCAAAGACGAAGACTACAACAAGGAGCCCTATCGTCTGACCAAGCTCAACCACCCGCCGTACTACGGCGTGCGCACGGGCGCATGGTTCCTGGCCACCATCGACGGCGTTCGCATCAACACCAATATGCATGCCATCGACGATGAGGGCAAGCAGATCGACGGCCTGTTCATGGTGGGCAACGACTCGGGCGGCTTCTTCAGCGTGAGCTACCCCAACCTGTTCACCGGTCTGGCTGCTGGCCGCACGATGACCTTCGGCCGTCGCGCCGGCATGCTGGCCGCCCAGGGCAAATAGCGCAGATGCAAACAAGCCTCTAGCCGCAGGCGAGGAAATCGCAGGCGGCGCGGCTTAGCTCAAACAAGCCCCCTCTTCCGCCCCGCTGGCTTCGATGCCGGCGGGGCTTCGGCGTATTTCGCACGGGCCCGAATGGGGGCTGGTACAATGCCCGTGCCCGCATAAACCGGGGTTGATGACCAAGGCCTGCGGGACAGAGACTAGGGGAGGGCGACATGCCAACCATTCCATCATCATCGAGCGAGGAGCAGAGAAAAGCCGGCAGCGAAGCGGTGCGTTCGCCCGCGGAGGCGCAGCCGGATGCGCCAGCGGGTGCTTTCGCGCGAATGTGTGCCGCAATCGCGTGCGTCTTGCTGACTACGTCGCTCATGAATGTCGCGGTGTTCCCCCTGTTTGATCCGTTGTTCACGTATGCGCGCGACATCTCGGTAGTGGCGAATGCCGTGACGCTGATCGCCCTTGGGCTTGTGGGAACGCTTCGCCCCGCATGGCTGCAAGCCGCGCTCTCGTTGCGCATCGTTGTGGCGGGAACGATTCTGGGGGCGATCCTTTTGGTGTGGTCGCTCGCATGGGACAGCGCATGGGTCTTGACTGTTTCCGCCTGCATCGTGGCCGTGGCGCGCGGATGGGTCATGGTTGCCGTGGGAGTCGCGGCGGCGTCGTGCCTGTCCAGCAAGCAGATCGCGCCCTGCATAGCGCTCGCCTTCGTCGTCTACTATCTCCTTACGATATTCTCGTGGGTCGTGCCGTCGGGCATCGGACTTGCGGGGTTTCTCATCCTGCCCATGGTCGCGCTTGCGCTCGTATGGCGCGAGGCGTTGCCCGTGCTTCAGGAGGTCGAGCAGGGCAAGCCGCCCATCGACACGGCGGTCACCCAGCCGGCATCGTTCCTCTCGCTCGGAAGCCAGCTGTTCGTGTGCCTGTTTCTGTTCCGCATGGCCTTCGGGTTTTCGCTCCGCTTTGGCGAGATGGAAGGCGTGCCCCTGTCCGACTTCTTCGTGATCGTTCCCGTCGCCATACTGGCTGCGTTCGTGTTTTTGCGGCGCGTCGAGATATTTTCCGCCGATCTGGTCACGCAGATTTCGGTGTTGTGCGTGGTAGGAGGCTTCTTCGTGTACGCCACGCTGGGCATGGACGCGCGCATGGTTGCAACCACGCTGCTTTCGGCGGGCAATACGCTGTTCGATATCGTCGCATGGGTGGTGCTCATTGCGGCGGCGGCGCGCAATCGGCGCGCATCGGTGGCGATTTTCGCGTGGGGCCGCGGCGTTTCAGGGCTCGGTACCACGCTGGGCGCCGCGATTGGCGTGTGGATGGGACAGGCGTTCGGGGTTGATACGCACATGGTCACGGCGGCGCAGGGTGCCATCATCCTGATTTTTGTGGGCTACGCGCTCATCGGGCTTCATCGGTTCAGCTTTGCGGAAACCATCCAGGGCGTGGTGCCTGCGGTGGATGCCGCCGTGGCAGCGCCCGAGGTGCAGTTCGAGGACCGATGCCGCGAGGTGGCGCATCGCTACGGCCTGACCGCGCGCGAGCTGGAGGTGTTCATGATGCTGGCACGCGGGCGTGACCGCACCTATATCCAGGAGCAGCTTACCGTGTCGCGCAACACGGTGAAGGCGCATGTGAAGCATATCTACGCCAAGCTGGGAATCCATGCGCACCAGGATCTGATCGATCTAGTGGAGCAAGGTGACGGGGCGCAGCACGGCGACGGGAAGACGCCGGCCGCTTCGGGCGCTCACGTTTAAGCGCAGGCCTTCCTGTTTTTGGGCGGCGTTGCGTTTGGGTGGCGCGGCGCGGCGATGAGGGTCGTTAGCCCTCGGAGTCCTTCTCGCCTTCCTCATGCAGGGCGCGCGGGTTGAACGAGCTCAGCAGGTCCAGCATCTCCTGCTTCTTGTGAATATCCAGCTTCGTGTAAATGCGCTTGGTGTGCGTGCGCACGGTGTTCTCGGACACCATGAGCTTTTGCGCCACGCGGGGCACGGTGTCGCCGCGGGCCACCATCTCCATGATTTCAGCCTCGCGGTCTGAGAGCTTGTAGTGCTTCTTGACCAGGGCGCATTGCTTGGACAAACGGTCGCGGAACTCCTTCTGCGGTGCCTCATCGCCCGAGGCGGTATCGGCGCTGGCGCTTGCGCGATGGCGCGTGGCGGGCGTGGCGGCGGTGGGAATGAGCTCGATGTGCTCGGCACGCGCGCGGTTGGGTGAAAGCGCCTGTTTGAAGCCGCCTTGACCCACGAAATACATGATGGCCAGCAGATACACCGTGAACAGCGCGATGGCGGTGAACGGCTGGTGCCCGAACACGTTCAGGTCAATCACCAGCATGCCACCCAGATAACCTGCATCATGCAGGATGTACACGATGCCGGCGAAGAACCCGTAGATGAACACCGGGTTGATGCCGCGATCGCGCGATGCCTGCGCGCACTGGATCATCATCAGGATGATGGCGCAGTTGTAGATGGCGTAGAGCGCGCCGGCGAACGGGGCGATGTACGCCTTCCCAAAGACGGGCATCAGCAGAAACGCCGAGATGATAAAGGGGAACAGCGCGCGAAACGCCGACGAGATGTTGATCTGCAGCGATTTGAACTGCCAGGTGAGCATGAGCGCCCCTGCGGCAATGAGCATGCTCCCCATGGAAAGCAGGTTCACGAGCGCGCCCACCTCGGGCGTGTCCACGGCGAGCGCTCGCATGACGCCGCACGAAAGCGCGAAGGCCCCGATGGAAAAGGCGCTGCGCCAATAGTCGGCAATCGCCTGGCGATAGGCACCGGGATGCTCGCGCGGCACATCGCGAAACATGGGCTGATCCACGTTCACGGTGCGGCTGGTGAGCACGATGCTCAACGCGAAGAGCGGCATGAATACGAGCGGAATCAGAAACACCGTCACGGCGATGGGAATCAGATACAGCGCGAAGTAGATGATGGGCGCCAGAAACGTGCCCACGATCATGTCGCGGTTGCCCACGCTGGGCTTCTGCGAGGCAAACAGGCGCTGCCATGCCATGTAAAAGCCCGCCGACCCGATGCCGATGAACATGCCGCCCGCCACTGCGAGCGGGAGCGCGAATGTCTTCAAGTACGCGGCGCCGATGAGCGCGCACCATCCCAGGAAATACGGCACGCCCGCCGCCCATACGAGAAACCTGCGCGTGGGGCCGGGGAAGAAGTACACGCCGAACGTGCTCGCGAGATAGCTCAGGGCGAACACGAGCGACTGCGCCAGAAAGAACGCCGTCGTGAACGTTTGCGTCTGGATGCTTAAGGGGAGGAACGGAAACACGCCGCCCCATACCGCCGTAGCATTGACGGCGAGGAAGAGCGCGAATCCCAAGCTTGAAATCGTGGGCTTAGTTTTGAGGGCGCTCAGGCGCAGCATGGTTCCTCCTTTCGGGCGCTTGGATGAGGTTGGCTTGAAAGCGGTTCCGCGTGCGCGCTTAACGTTGAGGGCACGCTTGAAGCAGTGTAGCGCGATGCGATCCGATTGCGCTTGTCGCAATGGCGAGAGGACGCTCGAATTGCAAAATATGTGACAAATCACGAATGAAAATCGCTAAATGGCACGAATCATGTGACAAGATTTCGGTCACATACATGGCATGCTAGGCATCGCAAACGTTGCCGGATGAGCCTGTCGAAGGTGCGTCATAGGCGCACGAGGGCACGGCGCGGAGGAGGGCCCAAGCCGCGCGATCCAAGGCAACTAATGCAAGCGAAACGTCCCGTGCGTCAACCGCTTGGCGGCATTCCGCCCGCCCGCGACAACCTTGCTTTGGGCAGGGTGGCGGCGCAGGGTTTCGCTCGAATACGCGAACGAAGAAGAACGCGAGATTAGAGGGGGAGACTATGTCGGAGACTGCACATGCCGTCACGCGGCGCAATTTCCTGAAGACCACCGGCGCCTTGGGCGCTCTGGCGGTCGCAGGAGGCTCTGCCACCGCTGCCGGCTCTTTGTTCAGCGCTGCGCCCGCCCAGGCTTTCGCCGATGGCGAGGAGCAAATCGTCTGGAGTCAGTGCAATGTGAACTGCGGCGGATGCTGCGTGTTCCAGTGGCACGTCAAGGACGGCAAGGTTTTGTATATGGAGACGGATAACACCGGCGAGGATGCGCTCCAGGCACGCGCCTGCCTGCGCGGCCGCTCTATGCGTCGCTGGCTCAACCACCCCGACCGTTTGACGCAGCCCATGAAGCGCGTGGGCAAGCGCGGAGAGGGCAAGTTCGAGGCCATCAGCTGGGATGAGGCCATCCAGACCATCGCCGACAAGCTGAAGTACACCATCGAAACGTACGGCAATGAGGCGATCTACCGCACCTACGGTTCGGGCATGTATTCGGTGACGGGCAATCCGTCCGACCGCCTGCTCAACCTTCTGGGCGGCAAGCTGAACCCGCTGTATGACTACTCCACGCACATGCTTCAGTGCGTGATGACCTATATGTACGGAAGCTCGAGCAACCTGGACGAAAACGGCAACCATGTCACGCTGGGCAAGCCGGCCACGGCGTTCAGCCCCTATGACGCCGTGAACGCGAGCTCCATGACCGAGGCCGAGCGTGCGAGCGACTTGGTGGTCATGTTCGGCAACAGCCCCGCTGAGACCCGCATGGGCGGCGGCAATATCGTGTGGGATTTCGCCCGTGTGCGCGAAGCCGTCAAGGGCCGCGGTGGTCGCATCATCAACATCGACTACCGTTTGAACGAGAGCGCTTCGGGACATTCCGACGAATGGCTGCCCATTCGCCCCGGCACCGATGCCGCGCTGGCGAGCGCCATCGCGCATGAGTGGATCGTGAACGACCAGATCGACCTGGACTTCCTCCACACCTACTGCGTGGGTTACGATGAGGAGACCCTGCCCGAGAGCGCAAAGGGTCAGAACAAGTCCTACAAGGACTACATCATGGGCACCGGCTACGACATGGTTGAGAAAACTCCCGAGTGGGCAGCCGAGATTACGGCCGTTCCCGCCGATACCATTCGCGCCCTTGCCTCCGAGATCGCGGCGGCCGATGCTCCGTTTATCGTGCAGGGTTGGGGTCCGCAGCGCCACACCAACGGCGAAGACGCTACGCGTGCCATCTGCATGCTGCCCATCCTTATCGGCAAACTCGGCCTGCCCGGAACCAACACCGGTCAGCGCGAGGCAGAGCCCTACGTGTCGCTTGTGGGCGGATTGCCTTCGCTGGCGGAGAAGAGCCATGTGACCGCGTCCATTCCTGTGTACCAGTGGCTGAACGCCGTCGACCATGGCGAGGAGATGACCGCCACCAACGCCGGCGTGCAGGGCGTGGATAAGCTCCCCTGCGGCATCAAGTTCTTGTGGGAGTACGCGGGCAACTGCATTACCAACCAGCATGGCGACATCAACCGTGTGCACGACATCCTGCAGGACGAGAGCAAGTGCGAGTTCATCCTGGTTTGGGATACCGTGATGACCGACTCCGCCAAGTATGCCGACATTCTGCTTCCTGACGCCATGCGCGGCGAGCAGCTGAACATGTACACGCAGGGCTACACCGAGTGGTACACCGGCGTGACTGTGGGCGGCCCTGCGCAGGAGGCCCCGGGCGAATGCCGCACCAGCTACGACGTGTGCGCCGACATCGCCGACAAGTTCGGCCTGCGTGAGGATTTCACCGAGGGCCGCACCCAGGAGGAATGGATTCAGTACCTTTATGAGACGGGCGCCGAGGCCGACGGCAACATGCCTACGTGGGACGAGATTCGCGAGCAGGGCGTGTACAAGCGAGAGCTGCCCGGTAAGATCGGCCTGGAGGATTTCCGCAACGACCCCGAGGGACATCCGCTGGCAACGCCTTCCGGCAAGATCGAAATCTACTCCGAGACCCTGGCGAACATCGCCGAGACGTGGGATTTGGAGGATGGCGAAACCATCAGCCCCATCCCTGTGTTCACCCCGGGCTTCCAGGGTTACGGCAGCGTGACCGAGGAGTACCCGCTGTACGCTGCGGGATTCCATCACAAGAGCCGTACGCATTCTTCCTTCGGCTTCATCGAGGAGCTGGAGAAGGTTGCCCGTCAGCAGATGTGGATCAATCCCGTCGACGCCGAGGCGCGCGGCATCAAGAACGGCGATCGTTGCGCCGTGAAGAGCCCCGCGGGCGAGATTCGCATTGAGGCAAAGGTGACCCCTCGCATCATTCCGGGCACGATCGGCATCCCGCAAGGCGCGTGGCACAACGCCAACATGGACGGCGACCGCATCGATGAGGGTGGCTGCGTGAATACGCTTTCCACGTATCACCCGACGCCGCTGTCCAAGGGCAACGGCAATGCGCACTCGATGATTGTCCAGGTTTCCAAGGCGTAAGGTGAGGGGAGGATACGATGACTCAATACGCGTTCTATTTCGACTCCACTCGCTGCACCGGTTGCCGGACCTGCGAGATGGCGTGCAAAGACTATAAGGACCTTTCGGCCGATATCGCTTATCGCAAGGTGTATGACTACGAGGGCGGCGGCTTCACCCAGTTCGAGGACGGCACCTGCCAGGCGACGTCGTTCGTGTACCACGTGTCGCTGGGTTGCCAGCACTGCCAGAATCCGGCATGCGTTCAGGTGTGCCCCACTGGAGCCATGCATAAAGACGCCGAGACCGGCCTGGTGAGCGTGAACGCTGACGTGTGCGTGGGTTGCGGCTACTGCCATATGGCGTGCCCGTACAACGTGCCCACGGTCGATCGCAGCCTGGGGCATTCCGTCAAATGCGACGGATGCGCCGACCGCGTTGCCCAGGGCAAGCGTCCTATCTGCGTGGAATCGTGCCCGCTTCGCGCGTTGGATTTCGGTCCGATCGAGGATATGCAGAAGAAGGGCGAGCAGGCCAACATCGCGCCGCTGCCCGACGCGTCCTACACCAATCCGTGCTTGTTCATCAAGGCATGCGACGATGCCCGCCCGGCGGAAAGCCGCGACGGCGAGGTTGCCAACCCTCTGGAGGTGTTGTAAATGGAAGCCGCTTTCGCTGAGATGCCTCTGGCATTGTTCACCACCCTGGCGCCCATCGGCGCCGGAGCGTTCATCGCGCTGGCCGCGGCGTTTTGCGCGGGCAGCATGACCGAGGAACAAAGCCGTGCAACTTTCAAGATGACGACCATCCCCGTGGTGGTTCTGCTCGTGGGCTTTGCGGCGTCGTTCTTCCATCTGGCCTCGCCTCTCAATGCGCCTTCCGTGCTTGCGGGCATTGGCCGCTCGCCGCTGTCCAACGAGATTGCCGTGGGCTCGATTTTCGTGATCGCGGCGCTTGTGTTTTGGATTCTCGGCCTGCTCGGCAAGCTGGGCGAGGGCGCGCGTAAGGGCTTTGCCGTAGTGGTCGCCGTGCTCGCCGTAGTGTTTGCCGTGTTTACCGGCATGGCCTACATGATGGGAACCATCGTTTCGTGGAACACGCCTCTGACCTCTATCGAGATTCTGGGTGCGGCGCTTTTGGGCGGAGCGCTTTTGGGCTCCGGCGTGCTGGCGCTCGCGAAGGCCGACAACTTCGAAGGCGCCCACACCGCTCGCTCGGTGGTGTTCATGCTCGGCCTGGTGGGATTTGTTGCCGCCGCTGTGGCTGCGTTCGGGCATGCCGAGTATGTCGCGGGCCTGGTGAGCGGCATCGTGGCTGGTGCCGACCTGATTGCCCCTGCCGTGCCGTATCTGATGGGCGCGCTGGTTCTGGGCATCGTGGCCGTGGCCTGCCTGGGCGCTGTCAGCTTCGGTAAGCCCTCCGTGTCGATGGCCCTGGTTGGCGCCGTGCTGGCAATCGTTGCGCAGCTGCTGGTGCGTCTGGCCTTCTACGCCTGCCAGATGTCGGTGGGACTGTAGGTCCGTCGGCGTAGCGTGAAGCGTCGATGATCGCATGAGGTGGGCTCGCTTCGCTCTTTGGGGCCGAAGCGAGCCCTTCGCTTTCTCGGATCGAGATGCATGTTTGGTGTTGTCATGCGCCAGACTTATCGTTGTCACGTGCCGGGCTTACGTTGGCCAAACGCGAGCAAC
>CAUWMI010000024.1:0-27140 GCA_963559755.1 uncultured Slackia sp.
GCCGGGCTTGAGCTCCTGTGCGGGCTTGCCCCACTCCTGGTACCAGCCGCGGCCACCCACCACAATGAGAATCTGACCGGCGCCATGGTGCGTATGCCAATTGTTGCGGCAGCCCGGCTCGAACGTCACATTGGACATGAACACACGATCAGTGGTCAGCGGCGCCAGATAGCTCTGCCCGATGAAATACTGAGCGTAGGCATCATTCGGCTCGCCGATGGGAAACACCATCGCGGCGCCCAAACTCTCCTTGGCTTCCTGCAGCTTTTTCTCGTCCATGATTCCTTCTTCCCTCGGAAACGTGCTGAATTAAGGGTAATCCCTTGAGCGCGCTCCAGCTCAAGAGAAAATTACGGGGAGCTACAGAATCTTGACAATTTGTCATTTATAAAAAGCCGTCGCGGCAATATCGAGGAGGGAGGGATGACGGACGAAACGACCGGAAGACCACATGTCCGACCGCACCGGACCCCTACTCGAGCACGATATGGTTCAACGCCTGCTCAAGCGACTTACCGCTTTCGTACAAGCCCACGCTGTGCGTGCCGTCTTTAGGGATAGACACGCTGCCCGGATTGAACGCCCAGATGCCCGGATGCGCAACCGCCGCCTCATTCACCTTCACATGGGTGTGCCCAAACGCCACGACCGAACCTTCGGGCAGCGCCGGCAATGCATCCACGCTGTTATGGAACCCGGCGCCGTACACATGCCCATGCGTGAAGAAGAGCGTGCGTTCGCAATCGTCCACCAGCTGCGCATAATCGGCCATGCAGGGAAAATCCAGCACCATCTGGTCAACTTCGGCGTCGCAGTTGCCGCGCACGGCAAGCAGCCGCCCCGATTCCGCCAGCCCGTTGAGAATGCCCGCCACGGTCATGGGGTCGTAGTCACGCGGAAGGGCGTTGCGCGGCCCGTGATAGAGAAGGTCGCCCAGAAGCACGATGCGATCAGGCTGCACGCGCTCCACTTCGGCCGTCAGCCTATGTGCCCAATACGCCGAACCGTGAATGTCGGATGCGATAAGAATATTCATGCCAACCCTTTCGAATGCCCACTATGACTCCCATGATAGCGCAGGCGAATTGATGCGGCGGGCAGGTTCGTGCGCCATACAAAAACGGGGCCCGAAAGGCCCCGATGTGATTTTCTTCAAATTGCGGATGCGGTTTTCGACGACGCAGCTTTCCTCAAATTGCGCATGCAGTTTCTTCGGACCACAAATGCAATGTATCCTCGAACCGCAGAACGCACCGCGCTATTTCGCGTGCTTGCCGCGCGGCTTTTCGGCAGCCTGATCAGCAGCAGGATCGTTCGCCTCGATGACGTTGCCCACCTCAGCTCCGTCACTCGTCCCGGCAGCTGCCTTGCCCTTGCGCGAAGCCATGGCGGCCTTCACGGCACCGATGACGGCGGGCGCCACCGACACAGCAACGATACCCAGCACGATAACCTCGAAGTGCTCCTGCACGAACGGGATGCCGCCGAAGAAGTAGCCCACGAACACGAATAGGCTCACCCACGAGATGCCGCCGATGGCGTTGAACAGCGTGAATTTAGCGAAGTTCATATGGCCCGTGCCGGCGATGAACGGGGCGAACGTGCGGAAGAACGGCATGAAGCGCGTGATCACGATGGTCAGGCCGCCGTACTTCTCAAAGAAGTGGTCCAGCTTTGCCATGCGCTCAGGCGTGAGCGCCTTCACTTTGCCGGAGTCTATGATGCGGCTGCCGAACAAGCGCGCGATCCAATAGTTGGACGTGTTGCCCAAAATGGCGGCGGCCACGAACACGAGCCAGGTCACGCCAACATGCAGCCCGCCGCCGGGCGCCGAGAACACGCCCGCCGCGAACAGCAGCGAATCGCCCGGCAAAAACGGGAAGAACACCAGGCCCGTTTCCACGAACACGATGAGGAACAGCGGCGTATACACCCAGATGGGGCCCAGCGTCATGATCCATCCCGCGATGGCGCCGCGCGGGTCGGACAGAAGATTCACGAAGAACTGAATGATTTCCAAAGCGAGCCTTTCTCGCAGCCAAACTGCCATCGAGCAGCATCCTATTTGCGTGCATATATGCAACGCGCCGGCCAAAACGGTCGGCGCGAAAAGTGCCTTGGATAGGCATGGGCGCTCGTCAGAGGCCCCTTATGGCTGCTACCTCCCGGTCCTGACCAGGTTCGGAACGTGGCGCCGCCCAGGCCCATCCAAGGCACTCGGGAATTGCAGCGGAAAGTATAGCGGACGCACGCGCGCATACGTGCCCTCGACGCCATCCGTAACCAAAAGCACACACGGTTTCGGCAGCCCATCGCCTGCGATGCTCAAACTGAGCCAGAAACGCTCCCCGCATCCTGACGACGTGACGCAAAAGCAGGCGTCACGGTGGTTTTCCATTGACACCGCACCTCCCTGGCTTTACTATTCTCGGTGGGGGAAATACGTGAGCGGCATTCTCGCTCAGCAATCGTTTGCATACGGAACGAATCCGTCATGGATTCGCGGGCTTTTATGCCCTGGAACCGTACGACGATGCAGAGATGAGGTCGCGCCATATGGCACAGCACGATTCAACCGACTTCTTGATCGACGACTCCGATCTGGAGTCCTTCGACCCCCTAGCTGACTTCGAGGCAGACGAGGAAATCGACGACATCCCTATCGAAAGCGGTCTGTTCGACCCGCAGGATGCCGGATTCCCCGATGCCAAAACCCTTGCCGAAGACACCGAGAAAGCACAGCTGCAGCCTGCCGAGGTGCGCACCGCCGACCTCATGGACGCCATGAAGAACCAGCGCAGCGTGCTTCTGGGCATTCTCGATTTCGTCCAAGAGCTCCGCACCGATGAAGACACGGTCGCGCTCATCACAGAGCTCAAGAAGGACAATTACTCGGTGTATTCCCCCGACAACTTCTGCCTCCTGCTGCGTCGCGCGGGCGCCATCGAGCGCGTGACCGCCGACGGCACGAGCTTCGAGGGCGTCGTGCTCGAGCCCAACCGCGTCGTCATCGACGGCGCCGAATTCTGGGAGCCCGCCGATCAGCCCGAGCTTTTCTGGTCCATTACCCCAGTAGGCCAGGCGGCGCTGGACAGCTTCCAACCGCGTACCCTCATCCGCCAGGCACTCGAGGCCGAGCCCGAATACCGCAGCATCTACCGCACGATCATCGAGCGCATCGACTGCGAAGAAGGCGCCGACCAGAAGGCCCTTTCCAAGATGTATGACAACAAGCCCGTGGTGGAAAAGCCTCGCTTCTTTGTCGAGCGCTTCATCAACCACCTCTCCGAAGCGGGCGCAATCGCGTGGAAGGACAAGGCATGGAGGCTCACCGAGCCCGGCCGCGAGGCGTATGCGGTGCTCGACGAGCTTGATAAAGCCGCTTCCGACGAATAGCGCACGACCCTGATTCCAATAGAGGAGGCCACCATGGCTGAAGATATCATCGCAAACGAAGCGCCCGAGCTCGAAGAGCCCCTGAGCGAGGAAGAGGCGTTCAAGCAGAACCTGATCAACCTGTGCGAAAACCGCAGCGCAACCTACGGATTCCTCTCGCGCCTGTATCGCGTGGAAATCGACCAGGCGCTGCTGGACACCATGCACGCCACGCGCTACCCCGCCGCCACCGGCAACCCCGACGCCGACGAGGGCTACTACCTGATCGCCAAGTCGCTCAGCAACCTGACGCCCAGCGCCCTGACCGAGCTGGCGGTCGACTATTCGCGCACGTTCATCGGCAACTCCAACGACATGAGCGGCGCGGCGTTTCCGTACGAGTCGTTCTACACCTCGGAGAAGCACCTGCTCATGCAGGCGGCGCGCGACGAGGTGCTGGCGATCTACCGCGCATACGGCTACGACAAGAGCGAAACCTGGGCGGAATCCGAGGACCACGCCGCCGTGGAGCTCGAGTTCATGCAGCTCATGAGCCATCGCGTGGCCAACGCCGTGTGCAAAGACCGCCTCGATGCGGCATACAAGATGCTTGCGGTGCAGCAGGGTTTCTTGAGCGAGCACATGCTCACCTGGATGCCCATGCTCACCAGCGATATGCAGAAGTTCACCAAGACCATGATGTACAAGGGCCTCGCCCTTCTGACCATCGGGTTCTTGGAGACCGAGCGTGAATTCCTGGACGACGTGCTGGCCGACGCGAACAAGGACGAATAGCCCGACCAGCTGACCGTAGCGTGAGCAAGGTACCAAGAGGACGAAAAGAGCAGCCATGTCACACGAAGAGAAGCACGAAGCATCATCGGAGAAAACCTACGCCGGTATGACGCGCCGCACGCTGTGCCTGGGCGCAGGAGGCGCCGCCGTCATGCTTGCGTTCGGAGGCGTGGGAGCGATTCCCGCCCAGGCGGTGGTAAGACCGCCCGGCGGACAGGACGAGGGCGATTTCATATCGAAGTGCATTCGCTGCAACGAGTGCGCCGAGGTGTGCCCTCATCACATCATCAGGCCCGCCCATCTCGAAAGCGGCATCCTGAACTTCCGCGCGCCCACGCTGAACTTCGACAACGCCTATTGCGACTGGTGCGCCGAGGACAACGGCGGCGTGCCCCTGTGCGTGGAGATGTGCCCCACGCAGGCGCTCATCACGCCCGAAGGCGCGACGTTCGAGAACACCATCCTCGGCGTGGCCGAAATCAACACCACCACGTGCCTCGCCTACCGCCTAACCGGATGCCGCGACTGCGTGGATGCCTGCCCCCTCGAGGCCATCTCGCTTGATTCCGAGAACCGCCCCGTGGTCGACACCGCCCTGTGCAACGGCTGCGGCGCCTGCGAGGCCGCATGCGTGTCGCTCCAGGCCGGCTCGGTGGTGAGCTCCACCGACGAACGCGCCATCAAAGTCCGCCCCGTCGCGAAGGAGGCGTAGCATGTCGAAGAAATTGCGCATCGCCATCCCCATCATCGTCATGGCCGTGCTCGCCGTGGCCTACGCGCTCCATCTGCCCCTGGGATCGCTTTCCAACTTCGGATGGGAAACCATCTCGATGCTGTGCCCGCTTGGCGCCCTCACCACGATGCTCGCGTCCAAGACGCTCATCCCGCACGCATTGATCTCGCTGGTCATCGCGGTCGTAGCCATTCTGCTTCTGGGCCGCGCGTTCTGCGGATGGATTTGCCCCACGCCCGTCCTCTCGCGCCTGCGCTATGCGTTCACCAGCAAATCCAAGCTCAAGGCAAAGAAGGAGGTAGCTGCCGCGCAAGACAACGCCGGTCAATCCTCCGATAAGATCGAGCTCACCGATGCCGACCGCGCCCTGCTGAAGAGCGCCTGCCGCGGTCACGGCTCCTGTGCCTCCAAAGGCACGCTCGATTCGCGCCATCTGGTGCTGGGCGGCACGCTGCTTTCCGCGGCCATCTTCGGATTCCCGGTATTCTGCCTCATCTGCCCCATCGGCCTGACGTTCGCGACCATCGTGCTGCTGATGCTGCTGTTCGGCGTGGGCGATTTGACCATCGGCGTCATCGTAGCGCCCATCATCCTGCTCATCGAGGTCGTGTTCTTCCGCAAGTGGTGCTCGCACATCTGCCCGCTCTCGGCCATCATGAGCCTGGTGGGCAAGGCCAACCGCACCTTCGTGCCCACCATCGACGACTCCAAGTGCCTCGAGACCAGCAATGGCGTCGCATGCGGCAAGTGCAGCCAAGTGTGCGAAGTGAAAATCGACCCGCGCCATCCTGAACTCGGCTCGCACATGAGCGAATGCATCAAGTGCCGCGCCTGCGTGGAGGCCTGCCCCGGCCACGCCATCTCGATGCCGCTGATCGCCCGCGCAAAGAAGCTCGAAGCGGGCGACGTAACTGAGCAATAGCCGCTACCCCGGCGACCCGACCACCACCTGTCGGAACCGCCTTCTCCCTCCCTTTGGGCGGTTCCGACTCCTGGTGGAAGCCGGCTCATGCCAGCCGTTTTCCACCAGGAGATTCTTCAGGCAAGCACGACAACGAAAGGAACCTCCACCGTGACATTCGATTTTCCTCAGACCCCTCAGGCACGCATGATCTGCGGCGGCCCTCGTACCGGCAAGACGCATCGACTGGTCGAGCACGCAGCCAAGCTCGTCAGCGACGGGGTCTCTCCGCGCGACATCGTCGTATTCGCGGCCACGCCCGATGCGGTCGACGCCATGCGTCGCAGGCTCGCCCGTGCGAACGAAGCGCTCACAGACGTCGACGTCATGACGGTGCGCGAATTCGTCATGGGCGTGCTCTCATCTCCCGAAGCACGCGAGCTCACGGGGCGCGAGCCGCGCGTGCTGGACGGCTACGAGGTCAGCTTCCTTTTGGAGGACATGAAGCGCACGGGCATTCGCCCCAAGCGCATCAAGGGCATGCTAGGCTTTTTCTATCGGTGCTATACCGAGCTTGAAAACATCATCGACCCCGAATGGCTTGAGCTCAAGGAGGAGGTCGAGGCGCATACCCGTCTGACCATGCTGCTGGACAGCCAGAAAGCCTACCTTGAAGCCGAGCTGTCCAACGCCGCCTATCGCACGCTGTCAAGCGACGAGAGCGTTCTGGTGAGCTTCAAGAAAGCCCACGTCATCGTCGACGACTACCAGACGCTGAGCAAAGCCTCCCAGGTGGTGGCCAACCTCATCGCATCCGAATCCATCTGCATCGCGGGCGACCCGGGCTCATGCGTCCAGGCATTCGAATCGTACCCGTACGTTGCCGGCATAGGGGAATTCGCAAATGCCCTGCCCCATGCGTCGCGCGAGAATCTTGACGAAGCGCACATGGGCGCTGACAGGCTTTCCGCCATACAGACGCTTTACGGCCATGCCGAGCTCGCCCTCGAGAAGGACGGAGCGAAAGCATACGCACCCACCACGGCGCAGGGGAACGACGCCTTCGAAATCCGTGAATGCCTGAACCCTGAGGACGAACTGACCCAGGTACGTGATTGGATCTGCGCTCAGATTGACGAAGGAACTGACGCGCAAGACATCGCCGTAATCGTTCCCGGCACCATTTGGGAGCGCCGCGTCGCGAAGGCGCTGCGCGAGGCGAACATCGCCACGCGTCCTCAGAGTGCAGCGTTCGCCACGGGCGGCGACATCCGCTACGAAGACGCCTGCCGTCCGGCGCGCGTGCTCTGCCTGCTTTCCCTCGCCGCGAACCCCGATGACGAGGCATCGCTGCGCGCTTGGTGCGGGTTCGGGGAATACACGGTCAACGCCCAGGTGTTCGACGAGATTCGCGAGATCTGCGGACGCGAGGGAAACACCCTCCGCGAGACGCTCACCGCCATGGCTCACGGCATGGTCAGCGCCGATTCGTTCCAGTTCGCGAGCGAGGCCGAAACCGTGGTGCACGCCTATGAAGAGCTGGGGCATCATCTGGAAGCGCTTGCTGGACTCAAAGGCAAGGCCCTCGTCACTCGCGTTTTGGGGCTTATCTACCAGGAGGAACGCCCAAGCCTTCCCCTAAGCCTCGCCCATGCCCTCTCGCTCGCCGACGAAGACGACGATGCCGCTTCGCTGTACGCCAAAATCGCCCGCATGCGCCTGTTCCCACGCCTCCCTGAAGGAGACGGCGTGCGCATCATGCGCGCAGACGCCTGCTGCGGCGTGGAGGCGAAGGCGGTTGCCGTCATGGGCGTCGTGAACGGATTCACGCCGCCGCACAAGGCCTTCGACACCGTCGCCGTAGCGCCCGACCGCGCCGAGGCCATGCGCTCCCGTGCAGTACGCGAACTCATCGTTTCCATAGGCCTGGCGAGCGATGCCACGCTTGTCACCTACTTCACCGAAGCGCCCTACCGCGAAGCCGAGAAGCTCGACCTGAAGGTGGAGCGCATCTTCATCAAAGACGGCCTGCGCAGGGCGCGCGTGGCAAAGAGCATCTTGCTCGACTGATGCACCAAGCCTGCGTGCGAACGCCCCAAGGCGCCCCGCACGCAGCATGAGCCCTGTGGCTGCCGCCTCATG
This sequence comes from uncultured Slackia sp., assembly GCA_963559755.1. Taxonomy (GTDB): domain Bacteria; phylum Actinomycetota; class Coriobacteriia; order Coriobacteriales; family Eggerthellaceae; genus Slackia. The sequence goes on from CAUWMI010000024.1 coordinate 7,947, forward strand.
CGGTCGCAGGGCACCCCTCCCGGGGGACAAAAAAACGTCCTTCGAGGATGCGATTCGCCGTTTGCATACGGGGGTTGGGGGAAACGAGTCGCATCCTCGAAGGACGTTTTTCTTTTGCCGCCCTCATGCGAGGCGGCGTCCTGCGCCGACATGCGCCGGCGCAGGACTTGCGTTCATTAGTAGAACATGAACAGGTGCACGCCGGAGATGTAGAACACAACGCGCAGGCACACGACGCCGATGACGGCGGCGATGAGCGCTACAGCGGCCCACATCTTCCAGTTGCCCTTCTTGGTGCCCATGAAGCAGGCAACAATCGGAACCAGAATTCCGATAACGATGACGCCAATCCACATGATCATGGCCGCGTCACCCGTGAACGGGTTGATGTTGACGGCGGCGATGGACTGCGTGGGATGGGTCAGGTCGTACCATGCGCCCACCTGCGACAGGCTGTTGCTGGCGAACGTCACCGACACGGCGGCGGCAATCGAGCACACCGCGTTGACGATGGAGCCGATGAAGGCGAATCCGCCAGGCGCCTTGACCTCGTCGTCGGACTCGCCGGTCAGCGCCATGACGACGGCGACGGTGGCGGGTCCAAGGATGCAGGCCTCGCCCAGAAGGGCGATGGGCCACAGGAACGTGTTCCAAGCGGGAACGGCTTCCATCTGGTACGAATGGCCCGAGATCAGGACCAGCAGGATGGAGGCAACGATGCCGAGGACGGCAATCCACTTGGGAACCTGATTGTCGTTGCGGCGCAGCAGCGCCAGATACACCACGGCGATGATGGCCAGGACCACGATGATGATGAACTCCTGGGTGATGCCGGAGGTGATGTGGCCGAAGCCGTTGAAGATGCGCGTCCAGTGCTGCAGGTGCAGGAACACGGCGATGCCGCCGATGACCAGCAGGACCGCGGAAGTGATCCAGCAGGCCATCTGGGATTTAGCAGCCTTGCCCTGGAATGCGAGCACGCACTGGGTCGCAAACGTGCCGGCGCACCACGCCATGAAAGTGGTGAAAAGAATCAGTGGCCATTGAAGTTCCATTATTCCCCACCCTTCCATTCTCTATCGCGCAGCACGTACACGAAGCTCGGGTCGTTGCCGGCGTTGGGCAGGTGATGGACCTCGGTGTTGGGGTCGTACTCCTTGCCGAGCTCGCCGAACGTGATGCGGTTGCCGGTATACAGTTGGTCGTAGGACGCCTCAGCGTTGTCGCGGTTGGGGTCGTACTCGATATTGGGGGCCTCGAACGTCTCGATGCCCTTGTCCAAATCGCCGAAGAAACGGGCGCGACCGCCGCACTGGGCGACGCACTGGGGCAGGCCGCCCTGAGACGTGACCTGCTCGCAGAGGGTGCACTTCTCCACGACGCGTTCCTCTTCGTTGAGGTAGCGCACGCCGTAGGGGCACGCCATGACGCAGAACTGGCAGCCGATGCACTTGGACTTGTCAATCTGCACGGTGCCGTCTTCAGCGATGTGCGATGCCTGGGTGGGGCACACCTTGACGCATTCGGGGTTCTCGCAATGCTGGCACTGCGTGGGCAGGTAGTACATCGTCACGTCGTTGGGGGTCTGGTAATCGGCCTTCTTAAAGGGACCGATGCGCAGGACCTTGATCCAATAGTTGCCTATGGGCACGTTGTTGATGGCCTTGCAGGCAACCATACACGACATGCAGCCGACGCAGCGGTTTAGGTCGGTCAGAATCGCATAGTGGGTCATCGCCTATTCCTCCTCTCGAATGTCGTAGTCGGGCAGCCATTCCTTCAGGCGAGGATCGGTGCAATCCCAGATGATCTCGGTGCCGTCCTCGGTAGCGCACGGGATGGGGTTACCGTTGGGGCTGTTCTCGGGAGTGGCCTTGTAGATCTTGCAGCGCACGCCGCGCATGTGGGTAGACGAGATGAACTTGTCGCCGCCTTCGGGATCCCACAGGCACTCGGCGTTGACCAGGTCGAAGCCGTGCGTCGGAGCGGGCAGCTCGGGGAACCACCAGCCGTGCTCGGCGTTCGCCCAGCCAGGAGCGATGCCTTCGTAGATGTCCACGCACTCGCGGATGGGCTTGCAGTACTTCTTGCCCAGCTCGGAGTGGGGCTCGACCTCGATCCAGGCCCAGTCGCCCTGCTTGAGGCCCAAGGCCTCGGCGTCGGCGGGGTTGAGCTCCAGGCGAGGAACCGGCCACAGCTCGCGGCACCACGGCAGCTGGCGATGCTCGGAGTGGAAGTACACGGGGATACGGCGTCCGGTGGTCAGAATGATCGGGTAATTCTGCTTGGACTCCTCGGAATCCCACTCGCCGCCGGGGGCGGTGCGGCAGGGCTCGAAGTTGGGCATCATTTCCTTGACGACGTCAAACTTGCCGGGCTCGAACTCGTTGGCCTTGTCGATGCAGTAGGTCTCGAACATCATCGGCCAGAACTCCACCAGGCCCGAAGGCGTGGGGCAGCCGAAGTTGGCGTCGGTGGGCTGACCCTTTTCATCGACCGACCACGGGGCGGCGGTGCAGGCGTCTTTACCCATGCGCATCCAGCCCGTCTCGAAACGACGATAGGTGCCCCAACGGTTGGGCTCGAGCACCTTGGCGTTCCACCAGCCATGCTCCTGGAAGTCGTTGTAGAAGTCCTCCCAGTGCTCCCACTTGCATCCCGGGTAGCGGGTATTGAAGCCGCTTACCTCATTGTGGGCCTGGAACCAGTCCTCGAGGCGCTCGTCGGAGCTGTAGGCGCCGGGGGCGTCGCCCGCGATGTTGGTCCAGGTGCCGTTGATGTTGCCTTCCTTTTCGAACGACTCGAACAGCAGGCGGTTCACGTCGTAGTCGAACTTGACGTCCTTCGGCGGATCAACCGCACGGCACGTGCATCCGATGCCGCCGGAAGCGCCCTGCGACACGCGGATGTTGTTGATCTCCAGCCAGTGCGCCACAGGCAGGCAGATGTCGGCCATCTCGGTGGAGGGATGGTGGAACATGTTCAGATCGACCCAGAAGTCCAGCGACTTCAAGGCATCCCACGCGAACAGCGCGTTGCCCTCGTTCATGAACGAACCGGCCTCGTTGATGCCCACGCGAATGGGATACGGGTCGCCGGTGAGGATGGCGTTGTACATGCTCACAACGTCGCACCATTCGTTGTACACCGAAAGCAGCGGATACTTGTCGTTGCCCACCATGTTGTTGTAGCACTCGTACTGGTCGGGGATGTTCGTGGGGTCGATCTCCTCGTCCGGATAGTACGGAAGCGGCGTGCCCAGGCCCTTGAGCTGCTTCTTCACGCCCTGGGGCATGTTGGAGCCGGGGGCTGCGGTTGCCTGCTCGTCAACGGGGGTGCGGGAAAGGCCGCGGTTGCCGGCGGGGCCGTCGAAGTTGCCCGTGGTGTAGGACAGGTTCAGGACCGCACGCACGGTCTGGGTGCAGCTGCCTTCCTGGTCGGGCGACAGATTCAGGTGAATGCCGCCGTTGCCGTAGTTCTGGCCCTCGGGGCGGGTAGCCCACACGAGGCAGGCCTCTTCGATCATCTGCGGGTCGAGCTTGGTGATCTCGGCGCACCAATCAACGGTGCAATCCTTGACGGAATCCACCAGGTACGACCATACGGGACGCACGGTGTGCTTGGTGCCGTCGGCCAGCGTGACCTCGTGGCTGCCGGTCATATCGAAATCGATGCCGGCCTCTTCAAGCTCGTGGTACGAAAGCGGAGGCAGGTAGCCTTCCTGCGAGGTGCCTTCGTAGACGACTTCCATCTCATCGCGCGAGGGAGCGGTGTGATGGCAGCCTTCCCACTGAGTGGTATCGGTATCCCAATACACCAGGCCGCCCTTGCCGTTGTTGGCCTTCTTGTTCCACGCATAGAACCTGCGGCAGCTGCCGCCTTCCTTCATGTCGCTTTCCTTGAGCAGGCGGGTCTTGAGCTTGTCGCCCGTCAGGTCAGGAGCGGCGTTGACCGGCGTGGAAAGCGTGAAGTAACGGCCGCCCGTGGGCTCCATGTCCTCGCACACGAGGATGGGAGCGTTGGTCCAGCGCTTGACGAACTCCCAGTCGACCAGATCGTTGTCGATGATGATCTTCTGCCAGCACAGCGCCAGCGCGCAGTCGGTGCCGGGCTCAAGGTTCAGCCAGTAGTCGGCTTCCTTGCCCGAGCCGGACAGGCGCGGGTCGATGCAGATGTGGACATCGGCTGAGGTCATCTTGTCCACGATGTTGCGGCACGAGTCGTCGTAGTTCGAGTTCTCGGGAGCGGTGCCCCACTGCACGTACACGCGCGGCCCGTCACGCAGCGCAAACCACGGCGCGCCGTCGATGGAGGTGATCCAGCCCATCAGACGACGAGGACCCTTGCAGATGGACGACGCCACGCGCGCGTTGGGGCTGTCGAACAGCCACTTATAGAACGCGTAGGGGCCATACACCCACTGGCGGGAGGTGCCGCACATGCCGAAGCAGCCCTGGCCGCCGTACTGCTGGATGGACTCGTTGAACTTCTTGCCGATGGTGGACATCGCCTCGTCCCAGGTGATGCGCTGCCAACCGGGATCCTCTCCCTTGGGATTGGTGCGCTTGACCGGGTGGTAGATGCGCGCAGGATGGTAGCATGCCTGCAGCGACGCCTGGCCCTTGGAGCAATGGTTACCCGACGACTGGAACGACGACTGGTCGCCTTCGGTCCTGATGACGCGGCCGTCTTGGACGGTTACCCAAACGCCGCATTCCATCTTGCCGCAGCCGCGGCAGCAGGAACGGATTCGCTTGACTTCGCCGGCCTGCGCTACGGCTTCGCTCGTATCGGTCTCGGTCAGCGTGGAGCAGCCCGTCACTGCGCTGCTGAGCGCGGCGGCGGCAAGCGTCACGGCAGACAGCTTCGCGAACGAGCGACGCGTCATGGTACGTTTACCCATCATTCCCCCTTCTCTTGTCTTAGAGCTCCTCTACTTTCCGGAGACGGAACCTCGAAGACCGCACGCCGCCTAAACGCAGGCGTTTTGCCCAAGAGCGCCGCACGCGATGGGTGACATGCCGATCGACGCTCCGTATCCCCCTGCCGATTGCGCGCGAGCAATGCGCGCAATCCAACGGTTCGATTGTGGAGGAATCAAGGAGGCAATCCATCATGCAATGTCTATGAAAGTTGTCCCAGAAGCAGAAAACCCGCATCATGCAAGTTGCACGATGCGGGCGTTTTGCCTGATAGATAAACGTTGCTTGCTATTCCTTGGGTCCGCGATTGCTCTCGATCAGCGCGATGAGCTCAGGGCGGGAATGCTGCCCGGTTTTCTCATAAATGTGGCGCAGATGCGTGGAGAACGTGCCGCGCGAGATGAAAAGCTCGTCCTGGACCTGAGTGCCCGTGAGTCCCTTGGCGTAGAGCTTCATCACCTCGGTTTCACGCGGCGTGAGCTCGCACTCCTGCGCGATAACGTCGCATGCGTCCATGAAGCGCACCCTGTGCGACACGGCGGGGCTTTCCACTGCATCGGCCACCAAAGCCTCGGCAGGCGTGATGATGCGCGCCAGGTCGCTTTCCTTGAACACGAACAGATAAGACAGAAGAATCAGGCCCATCGATGCCGCCGCCACGAGCGAAAGCATCTGCGCGTCGAAGGGCTCGAACGACGTGAGCAGGCGCCCCACCAGCGACCCGATCAGCACACCGAGCGACACCATGCCCCAGCCGATGCCGAACGTGACCATGGAATTGAGCGAATGCTTGTGTGCCATCTCGGCAAGGATGAGCCAGATGAGCACGTTGAACGTGCCGTACCCCACAAGCGCGAGCGTGCAGCCCACCATCGTATAGCTCTCGAGGATGGGCAGCATCATGTAGAACACGGCCATGATGAGCACCACGATCTTATACACCTTGCGCAGACCGCCGTCGGGCGTGCGGCTCAGCGCGATGTAGATGATGAGCGTGGTGAGCACGCCGGCGATCACCAGCGGGAACTGATAGAAGTCATGCACCGAAATCTGGTAGTGCGAGATGTAGACCGCGCGCACGGCGCCGTCGGCCACGCCCACGGCCATGGCGCAGGCGCCAATCTTGAGGGCGAATCGCATGAGATCGATATGCGCGTTCGCATCGCGCGGCTTGTCGCGGTCGGCCTTGAACGCCTCAAGGCGCGACGCCAGAATCCAACCCGAAATCATAGGCAGGACCGAGCAGATGAGCACAGAAGCATAGCGATCGAACGACACCACGAACGCGAACACGACAGCCGCGATGAGGAACGCGAACGGAACTTCGAGATTCGTTTTGTCCGAGCTTTCGATCTTGTAGAGCTGGCCGTATCCGACTTCGATAAGCGCCGAGCCGATACCTGTGAGGGCACCGCCGGCAAAGCAGAACACGGGCGCCGGAACGCCGTCAATCACGCTCGCGGCGATGCACAGCGTGCCAACCGTGGCAAGGATGGGAGCGAAATACCGGGTAGTGCGCCCAATCGCCCATCGTTCCGCCTGAGGGCGGAACAGCGCGCACGCGAACAGCACAAGGCACAGAAACACCGTGGACACGATGTAGGAGTTCTGCAGCCATTGATTGTTGTTGCCGGTGAGGAACGTCGCCGTGATATCGAGGAAGAGCAGATAGACCCAGGCGCGCATGAGCGCGAACCCGATGCAGCGGGCGTTCATGAGCCCTTCAAGACGCGAGCAGGCGCGCGAAAGACCACGTTGGGCACCATCCCCAACGCCGTTTTCTATCGGATTGCTCATTGCTTTCGAGTCGATCATCGACGCTTCTCGTCCCATCTCCCTGACGCACAACGGTCAGATGTAAGTTTATCATTATGACGCACCGGGGCAGCATAAAGTTCCAAACCGTCACCATGGTTCATGGGTTTCGTTGAGGCTCGGCGCCTCTCGGGCGGATCATCACGCGCCATGGCCGCCTCGACGAAAATCGTGCCCGCCCCTCTTTTTGTTGACACCGCATCGCGCCCTCCTATAATGAATCCTTAGGGGTTGGGGCGATGAACGTTCCTTGGACAGTGGAAAGGCGTTTCATGGCTCCATTAGACAGCATGTTCGGCATGCTCGACAAAATCAAAAGCGCCGATATCTCGGTATACCAACAGCGCTGCGTTGCCGTGCGCAACCGCAATGCGTCGTGCATGCGGTGCGCGCAAGCGTGCACGTCAGGCGCCATCTCCTATGACGACAATCAGCTTATCATCGAGCCCGACAAGTGCATCGGCTGCGGCACGTGCGCAACCATGTGCCCCACCTGCGCGCTTGAAGCCCACAGGCCCAACGATGCCGAGCTCCAGCGCGCGGTGCTTGCCGCGGCGCAGAAAAACGGCGGAGTCGCGGTTATCGCCTGCCGCCAGATCGTGGATGCCGCAGGCAATATGCTCGACGCCTCCAAGGTGGTGGCGGTCGAATGCCTGGGCCGCATCGAGGAATCCCTGATAACGGCATGCGCCGTGGCGGGCGTGTCCAAGGTGATGTTGGTGCAGGGCGCTTGCGCGGAATGCGACCACGCCGTGGGGCTGGAGACGGCGCAAGCGGCGTGCGATACCGCCAACGAGCTTCTGCGCGTATGGGATTGCCCCATGAGAGCCAAGATCGTCGATCGGTTCCCGCGCGACGTGCGCGCCCCCGAAGGCCGCGCCTATGACGAGGTGCGCCGCAACTTCTTCTTCAAGGTGAAAGACGAGAGCAAGCGCATCGCCTCTACCGTGGTCGATGAGACCCTCAAGGAAGAGCTGGGTGAGAAGGAGCCCGAAGAGCCGCGGTTCATCAAGGTCATGGACGACGGTACGCTCCCCCACTTCATTCCCGACCGTCGCGAGCGTCTGCTGGACAACCTGGCGGCGCTGGGCGAACCGAGCGACGAACTCATCGACGTGCGTCTGTGGGGCCACGTGGTGATCAATCCTGACATCTGCAACTCTTGCCGCATGTGCGCAACGTTCTGCCCCACCGGGGCTTTGCGCAAGTTCGACGAGGAAGACGGCACGTTCGGCGTGGACCACTATCCCGGCGACTGCGTGAAATGCCGCTGCTGCGAAGACATCTGCCCCACCAAGGCCCTCAAGGTGTACGATGAGGTGTTGACCGTGGACATCCTCGACGGCGGGGTCGAGCGCAACGAGATGCGCAAACCCGACATCAATTACGAGAGCCCGAAGAAGGGCATGTTCGCCATGCGCAAGCTGCTCGGCTTCGACGAAGTGTACGAACGGTAAGGCGGGCTTCATGGATACATATTCGAACATCACCGTGGTGCACGGCGGCGCTTCATCGGGCAAGACCGCGTTTCTCATCTCCCACGTAAAGGAGCTCATAGACACCGGCATGGCACCGGAGAACATCCTGGTGGTAACGCCGTCCCTCACGGCCTGCCGCGCGTTTTCGCTTCGCCTCGCGCAAGAGGCGCCCGAAGTCGCCGAACGTGTTGCAGTGCGCACGGCGCAGGACGTGTGCCTGGACACGATTGCACAGGGCGGCGGAACCAGAACGCGACGCGCGATGGCGGCGGAATGGACATTCGTCCTTGCCGACCTCCGCTCCCCAGGCGTTGACGGCGCCACGACGAGGTGCTGCCTGGGCGAAACGTTCGCGCGCTGGCGACGGGGCGACTTTTCCCTCCCCGATGAGGGTCCCCATCGTCACGTGCGGGAGCGGCTGGAGAAATTGCTGGCCCAATATGGGCTCTTAGCTCCCCAAGAGATTGCACCGCGCGCTGCATGCGAGAGCATCACGGCAACGCACGCAGCGGTACTCGTAGACGACGCCCAGAATCTAAGCCGCGCAACGCTTGTTGTGCTCGAGGCGAGTGCGGCGTATGAATTCGTCGTGGCATGGAACGACCAGGTTTCCCTTAAGGGATTCGACGAATGCGCCGGCGACATTTCGCTGCAAGAATTCCTGGAAAAACACGGCGGTGCCAAGATGGTCAGCCTGCCAGCATTCCTGGATACGGCAGCGGAAAACCCCGCTACCGCGCCCGCCGACACGCATATCAAAGCGTTCGCCCACGCGGTGGCACACGCCGATTGCGCCGCTTATGACCGCCTCTGCGACGCAGGAGCAATCGCATTCGACGACGAGAGCGTCGTCCTGCTGAAATGGCGCACGCCCGACGACGAGCCCGACGGCATCGCCAAATTGGTCCGCTCGATGGTCGACGAAGGCACGGCCCTTCCCGGTGAAATCTATGTGGCGGTTCCCAACCGCACATGGGGCATCGCGATGCGACGCGCCCTCACGCGACGCTGGCTGGATGCGACCATGGCGCTCGACGACGAACCCGTGCGCGGCAACCCCGCCAAACCCGCTGCAGCGGCCGCGTATCTCGCCTATGCAAAAGCGGCGTTGCTCGCCGATGCTCATGACGTCATGGCATGGCGCATCTGGTGGGGTGCCGGACAGCCCGACCTCGGTACCGGCCTATGGCGTGCATTCGAGGAATGGAGCAAATCGGAGAGCCTTTCGCTCGCCGAGGCGATCGAACGCATTGCCCAGGACACGACGGCCATCCCGGCTTCGTTTGCGCCGTTTGCTGCTCGCGTGCAGGAGGGAATGTCGTTCATCGAAAGAAACAGCGGGCTCAAGGGCTTCTCGCTTACGCAGACGGTCTTCAGCGGCCTTGCCGACGACCCGTTTGATCTGGACGACGTCCTTAACGGCACCGAGGACGCCGCCCAGCTGGTTGCGATAATCCGCGAAGCCTCGTATTCACGCACGTTCGACTTTGATCCGAATCATGTGCTCGTAGGCTCGTACCGAGGCGTTGCGGGGCTGTCGCCGCGCGTCGTGGTGATGACGGGCGCCATGGACGGCTTCATCCCCTCGGCAACATGCTTCGATCCGAATGGGGCAATCATTGAGGAAGATGCGCTCGACAGCCAACGCGCGATTTTCGCTGCAGCGGCATCGAAGGCACGCGACAAGCTGGTCATATCCACATTCCAGCGAGCCGATCAGGACCTCGCCTGCAAGCTGGATCTGCGCGAACGCAGGTCGCGCATCGACGCGGGCAAGCGTGTTTCCATGCTCTCACGCTCACGCTTCATCGAAGACGCGGGCAACGCCGCCCCCGGATCCCAAAGCGGCGAGCAGTACGTCCAATAAACGCGTCGCAGACAAAGGAAGGCCCGCCAAAGACGGGCCTTCCTTAACACATACTATCAATCTTGCTGCCATACTGCAGACTCGTCAGAATACTGTTCCGCTCGTTTGCGCTGACAGGCTTCTCATGCACCGAGCGACAATCCTGCCACCCGCAGCAATCAGTTCCTATCGCACTACAAATTTTCCCGGCTTGCGGGGTGCGGTGCGCCGATAGGCAACCGAGGGATAGCCCGCGAGCATGCAGCAGGCCACAGGTGCATCGCCCAGGCCAAGCCAGTCCCGCAGCGCAGGACTCGCCGACAGGATGCGCTTCATGTACCCGCTGTGTAGCACGCCGGCGCCATGCGCTGCGGCCACCATCTCCATGTTCGCTGCCGCCAAGCCGGCATCCCACATATTCTCGGTCGAAATAACCACGAACGCGGGCGCATTGAACAGCAGGTTGTCCTTGCCTGCTTCATACGCCTGGATGAAGCCCTCGAATTTCCTAGCATACGCCGGAACTTCCGCTTCAACTGCCCGCACCACATTGGGCATCTCGTGCCAAAGCAGCTCCCGAAATTCGGGCATCTCCCGCTGGATAATCGTAAAGCTCGTGCCCTGGAGGTTGCGCGCCGTGGGCGTATAGCGCCCCGCCTCGAGCATGGCGTGCACCACGTCATCGGAAAGCGGACGATTCTGGAACTGGCGAATGCTGCGGCGCGCCTTAATCGCATGCAGAGCCCGCGCAGGATCAAGCACGGCACCGTCGCACGGCTCGACCTCGCCCATATCGAGCCCCTCGATACGCACGGCGTCCTGCGGGCAGACTGCCACACAGTGACCGCACTCCAAACAGGGAACGAGGCACTCAGCCACCCCATCTGCATTCAGATGCATCGTGCCCGGAAAACAATCCTCCACGCACGCGCCGCACCCGATGCACGCCTGCGCGTCCACGACAACCGTCGAACCCGCCATGCAACCCCCCCCTCTAAAATCAAAACCACCCCTCAAAGGGGTGGTTTGCTCTTAGGGTGTAACCCTAGGGATGCCGGCCAGCGTCTAAAGGCGCTGGCCCTCACCCTGTTCAGGCCCGACTGCCTTTGACCCATGGGAGCCGGTCGAACCGGCATCCCGTCACTTCTTCTTGAACGGGTCCTCGTACTCCTTGACGCTCAGCTTGTCCAGCGCGATGTCCGCGGCCTCCTGCTCCCTTATGTACTTGGCGATCGTCGCCTCGTTCAGCCCGACGGTGGACACGTAGTAGCCCTCCGCCCAGAACCTCCTGCTGCCGAACTTGTACTTCAGGTTCGCATGCCGGTCGAATATCATCAGCGAGCTCTTGCCCTTCAGGTACCCCATCACGCTCGCGACCGAGTAATTGGGCGGTATCGCCGCCAGCATGCGCACGTGGTCGGGCATCAGGTGCCCCTCTATCAGCTCTATGCCCTTGTACCCGCATAGCTTCCTGAGGATCTCGCCGACGTCCTTCCTCAGTTGGTTGTAGATGACTTTGCGCCTATACTTCGGCGTGAACACGATGTGGTACCTGCAGTACCACTTCGTGTGGGACAGGCTATACGCTTTCTGCGCCATAGCCGACCACCACCTTTCCTGCTCGGATTCTTGACGGCCTGAACAATCGTCAATATCCGGCAGGGGGTGGGTTTGTAAAGCCGTTCGCCGTCCACCCGCATAGCGGGTGGTTTTCGGCCTCTCGCGCCTTCGGCGCAGAGGGCAGGCTGAAGCCAACAACAAGGAGAGAGCCCCGCGTGGGGGCTCTCTCGATAAGGACTGCCGGGCCGGGGAGGGACAGCGCCGGCGCGGGAATGCTATCGTGCTACTCGCTTTCGCCCTCGGCGGCCACGGTGCGGCCGGCGAGGCGGCCGGTGTAGAAGTTCCACATCATGTTGTAGCCGCTGCCGGGGTTTTGCTTGCCCATGCGACCTGCGGCAATGATACCGGCGGCGTACAGGCCGGGGATTGCCTCGCCAGAGGGTTTCACGACTTGGGCGTTCTCGTTGATGCGTATGGCGCCCGAGGTCATCCACACGTAGGCGAGGGGCATAGCGAAAAACGGCGGTTCGGAAATGACATCCAGAAACTCGGGATGCTTTCCGTATTCCAAATCCACTCCAGTCTCGCACAGCTGGTTGTAACGCTCCACGCTGCGCGCCAGAAGCACGGGATCGAGCCCGCAGGCCTCGGCGAGCCCCTCGATGGTGTCTGCCTTGAATTCGGCCTCGGCAGCATCCACTTCGCCGAAAGTGGCGCGGATCTTCTCATCGAAAATAGCGAAGCCCTGGTGGTCCGGCTGCTGGGTGAGGCGGGTTCCACGGAAGTTGTTGGTGTAGCCTTGCTCAGACCAGAAGCGCTGGCAACGGAGGTTCACCATCATGGAATGGATGCTCGTCTCGGTGCCGGCAGTGTACATGGAGGGGCTGATGTCTCCCATGCCCACCATCTCTGCGCCTACGCCCTCGGCCATGCGCTGGCCGTCGCCCAGAGCGCTCGGATGCCCCGTGATGACCGAGCGAGGATTGCGCTTGACCATGGGGATGTGACGGTTCACCATCTCCTCGTTCTCGTTGAAATGCCCCGTGGCGATAACGACGCCCTTGGTTGCCCTGATTCGCTTGCTCTTCGAGCCATCTTTGGCAACGACGCCCGTGACGCGGCCCTCTCCGTCCTGAACAAGGTCGGTGACCGGGCAGCCGGTGCGAATCTCAATGCCGCGTTCGTCGGCACCGGATAGCAGGGCCTTCAAAAAGCCGCCGCCCTGACCCACGACGACATGGCCGCGCGGCGTGAGGGGCTTGTCGGGGAACAACTCGCAGGATGCATCGCTGTAGTACAGGCCGCTTTCTGGAATCGAGTGGGTATCGGTGGGGTGAATCTCGGCCGGAATCTCTGCTCCCAAGCCGAGGAGCCACTCGATGTGCTCGGCCCCTTCCTGGGTCAGACGGCGGACATGATCCTCGTCGAAACCATCCTCCATGGCGATTTTCAGGCATTCGAACCATGCGTCGGCGCTGTCTTCCACGCCCGCCGCCTTCTGAACCGACGATCCGCCGCACTGGATGACGCCCCCATTGATGGAGGTGGCGCCGCCTGGCGTGTCGCTCGCATCGAGCACGAGCACCTGTGCCCCGTTATCAAAGGCCTCGATAGCCGCCGCTCCGCCCCCCTCCGCCGAATCCGACGACGATGACCTCGGTCTCCTCGTCCCAGTTTTCCTGATTGCCGGTATCGGCCAGCTCCCCGCCGGTTTGCGGGGCGCAGCCGGCGAGCCCCAGCCCAGCTACGCCGAGCGCGCCTGCCGCCCCGGCCGTCAGAAACGCTCGTCTCGACATATCGGTCATATATCCCTCCTTTATCGCTTTTCTTCCAGAGCAGCCCTTGAGGGGGTCGCCCTGCTTCGCCGCGAATCATACGGTGACGATCGCGGTTCCCACTATCCGGACGAATGGCGTATATTCGGTTTCCTCAGCTCGATTCTTCTATGATGAAAGGGATGATAGATCAGCATATTGCCTGATAAATGCTAGTGTTCTTTGATCGGATCCAGACAAGCGAAGGTGGGTATTGCGAGTATTTCTTTTAATCGACGTCCCATATCGAGAAGGAACGCTGGCTATAATAGGAGAAGGCGTCGCCGGCGGCGGAAAGGATCGGAATGGGAGGGAACCTATGGGAATGAGCGGAACGGAGGGCGGATCGTTGCCAGGCTACCGTTTTCCTCTGTGGGCTCGGGCGATGAGCGGTGTGGCCCTGTACGCGACGGCAATCTTTTGGATTTCCCAATTAGGTTACAGCCAATACTACCCCGACAGTCCTGCCGTGGCTGCCGCCGGAACTCAATGGCGTTTGGCTTTCACTGTCGGAACGATGGCGGCGGGAGCCGTTTTGTCCCTCGCCGCTCACCGTGTTCTGTCCCATCTGCTCAGCTGTCACTTGATTTTTTGCGTTGGTGCGCTGTTCGGAGTCTCGACGGCTTTCGTTCTCGCTACAAATCCCGCCGCGCCGTCTTTTGTGGGAGGAGCGGCGTTTCTCGCCTCGGCTATGGGATGCGCGTGGGCCAATATCTTGGTCATCTCGCTTGTATGCGGCTGTGAAAGCAACACCGAGAGCCTTCTGGTCGCCTTCGGCGGTTCGGTTCTCGCCCAGCTCGCTCTCGCCTTCAACCAAATGCTCACGCCCCACGACTTGCAGTTCGTTCCCATTGTCGTGGCGTTTGTTCTCTTTGCCCTGCTCGGCGTGATGGTCGTCCCTCTTATCGGCCATCCCTCCTACGAGAGGGCCGAGAGGGCCGAGATGTCTGCCGGGGGCGTCCTGCGATCGTTTTTGCGCCACCCCGGCCCTCCCGCCCTCATTGCGGGATCGGCGTTGGGGATTGTGTCGGCAAGAGGCGTGGGGAACTATGGGGTGTGGGGGCGTTACCTGGGACAAGCTGCGCCTGCAGTGGACACTGCCGCTCTTGGCGTCAGTGTGGCGCTCGCGGTGGCTATGGGGGCAATTGCGGTGCTGCTGTTACGGCGAATGCGCCTCCCGGGAGCTTTCTTCGCTCCCTTTTCCATATTTGCGATAGGGTTCGCCGCCATCGTGGCAGCTAGGCTGTTGGGTGTGGACGGTGCTGTGGGTGGCGGCCTGTCCCAAGCAGTGTACTCTCTTGTTTGCGCGCTCAGTATTTTCTACGCCGCCCGTTGCGCCGAGTGCCTCTCCACTAATCCGGTGAGGACGGGAGGAGCGCTCCTGGCGCTTTTGGGCTGCTTTTCTCTTCTGTGGATGATCTTTCTCGAGTATCGCCCGCTTCTGGCTCTTGGCGTTTCGCTGGTTCTTTCCTACGGCTTTGTGCTTGTTGCGACGACGGCAGGCAAGGGGACGCGCCGCTCGTCCGCTTCCGAGCCGAAGCAGGAAGACTCGCTGCCCGTCCTCGAGCGAGCCTCTGCCATTTTGGCGGCAGAGCATGGGTTGACGCCGCGCGAATGCGAGCTTCTCAAGTACTTGCTACAAGGGAGGTCGGTGCCTTGGATATCAGAGCGGTTTGTCATCTCCGAAGGCACGACCCGCACCCATGTGCAGAATATATACAAGAAGATAGGCGTTCACTCCAAGCAAGAGCTCATTTCCCTTGCCTTGGGCGATAGCTGAGACCGAAGGCCCCGCCCCGCAAGGGTATGCGGGGCGGGACGACAGGGGGGCGATACCGATTTCGCAGGGAGCGCTTACTGGCCCAAGGCCGCATTGCGGCCCGCATGGCGGCCGGTGAAGATACCCCAGGCCATGTTCAGCCCGCTGCCGGGGTTGAACATGTTGCTCTTTTGGCCGTGGGCGCAGGCGCCGGCCGCGAACAGCCCTTCGATGACGTTGCCGTCCGGGTCGAGCACATGGGCCTCAGGGTCGATGTGGGCGCCGCCATTCGTCATCCAGACGTAGCGCAGACGAATGGCATGGAAGGGGGCCTTCTCGATGGGGATGAGGAACTCGGGGTCTTTTGCGTACTCGAGATCGACGCCCTCGGCGCAGTAGCCGTTGTAGCGTGCGACCGCGTCCGCGAGGGCACGGGGGTTCAGCGCGCACATTTCAGCGAGCTTTTCGATGGTGTCGGCTGTGCACTGGATAGCGTCGTCCTCGGCATCCCCCGCTGCTGCACGGATGTTATCGTCGAAGATGCACCAAGCAATTTGCATGGGCTGCTTGTGGATCATGCTCCCTCGGTGATCGTTGTGCCAGCCTTGCTCGGACCAGTACCGGTTGCAGGCGGCGTTCACGTGCATGGAGCGAATGGTGGTCTCCTCGGGAACCATGCTCAGGGTATGTGTGGCCTCTCCCATGCCCACCATATCAGCGCCGTGCCGGGCCATCATACGCTGGCCGTCGCCCATAGCGCTCGGATGCCCAGCGCTGCTGTTGAACTCGATGCCGTTCACGTAGGGGATATGCGTGGCCACCATTGCCTCATTCGAATTGAAGTGCCCCGTGGAGATGACAACTCCCTTGCCGGCCCCAATGCGCACCTCTTTGCCACCCGACTCGGCTATCACGCCGACGACGCGGCCGCTCTCATCCTGCACGAGATCGGTCACGGGCGTCTCCTTGCGGATCTCGATGCCGCGTTCCTCGGCGCCATTGGTGAAGGCTTTGAGGAACCCGCCCCCATGTCCTACCAGTACGTGGCCGCGAGGTGTAGGCGGCCGGTCGGGGTAGAAGTCCAGGGTGCCATCGTTGAAGTACAAGCCGCTTTCGGGAATACTGCGCGTCGCAGAGCGGTGAATTTCTGCGGGAATCTCCGCGCCCAGGCCGATGAGCCAATCGACGTTCTCTGGCGTCTCGAGCGTCATCGGGCGGATGAGTTCCTCATGGAAAGACGGCCCTTCCATAGCCTTGATGTAATCGAACCAATCGTCTACGTTGTCCTCGATGCCGGCGGCTTTCTGTACCGAAGAGCCTGCGCATTGGATAACGCCTCCGTTGATGGATGTTGCGCCCCCGGGCATTGCATCGGAGTCGAGCACGAGCACCGAGGCTCCGTTGTCGAAGGCCTCGATGGCCGCTGCTCCGCCTGCGCCGCCGAATCCGGCCACTACTACGTCGTACTCCTCATCCCAGACGAGGTTATCGGGACCCGTTGAGGACAGGGACTCTTCCGCCTCCTTTTGAGGCGCGCACCCGGCAAGGCCGAGTCCTGCAGCGCCCAGGGCTCCGGCCACGCCGACCCCGATGAAATTCCTTCTCGTCAGATTTGCCATGACTTTCCTTTCGTGTCGAGTCAACCAGAAGGGAGCGGGCCGTCGTCGCAGCCACTCCCCACGGCCCGAAGTATGCAACACGACGTTCGACAAAATCATCGGCAGTATCTCCGTATTTACGGATCGAGGCTTTTCTTACGCAGAAAGGGATGATTGGGGCGAGGTTCGGCGCATATCGCCCTGTCATCCCCACCGTTATCGCGGGACTCGTACTGTTGCTGCTGGATTCGGCAGCCTCTCTTTTCCTCGGGGCTGGTCTCATCATGGGCGTCTACTGCCTCGACATGTACACGATGCTCGTGTCCGCTGATGCGGCCCTCCGCAGGCGCATTCCGGTGGCCTGGGTGGAAGCAGCCGGGGCGGGTTCGCTAACGGGCCGAGAGGAGGAGCTTTGCAAGCAGCGCGTCTAATTGCTCCTCGCGCCCGCAGCTCTCGGCGATGACGCGGGCCACCGAGCACGCCTGCGGGGACATGTCCCTGCGAAAGACGAGGTACGAGCCCATCTCGAAAGGCGCGCCCGTGAGGGGCCGGAAACGCACGTCGTCGTTGGCCAACCTGCGGGCGAACTCCGTCTGGTCGATGAAGATGCGCCCGCGGGCGGCAATGTGGGCGAGGAGGAGGTTCCTGTCGGGGCTGACGGCCTCGCTATGGATGCCGTGGTCGCGAAGGACGGGGCCGTACAGGTGCTCCTTGTACGGACTCGCGTGCAGGGCGCACCTCCCGCGCAAGTCGGAGAGGGCCACCGACTCATGCCGGCTGAGGGGATCGTCGCGGCCGAGGAGCACCGCGAGCCCGTCATCGGCCAACTGAAGGCTCGGCAGGTCGAAGGGGTCGGGAGGGCGCAGGGTCACGGCGCACTCCAACTCTCCGGCAGAGATGGCCCGCCAGAAATCGTCGTGGTCGCCGTGAACGATCTCGACGGCCACGCCGGCATCGCCCGAAAAGCGGGCGAGCAGCCGCCTTTTCTCCTCGAACCCGACATAGAGCGAGAGCAGTCCCACTCGGACCGGCTCGGGAGCCGCGTCCTCGCGCCGGCGCAGCTCGGCGAGGAGGGCCTCCCAGGCGCGGTCCTCCTCGGCCACGTGCCGCCATAGGGCCGCGCCGGCGTCGGTCAGCTCGACGCCGCGCTTGCCGCGGTGGAACAGCCGCGCTCCGACGCATTCCTCGAGACGGTTCATAGAGCGGGAGAGCCCTTGCCGGGACAGGTACAGCTTCTCCGCCGCCCGGGTGATGTTGCCCTCTGCGCACAGCGCGCAGAAGTACCGGCGCTGCTCGGCGCTCATGCGGAATGGGGCCACAAAGCCTCCTCCCTCATCCGTCGGCGGCGAGTTTCGCCCTGCGGATGCTCGTATCGGAAGGGACAATATAGGGGAAGGGTTGCCCCACTGCAAGGGGGTCGCGCCGACGGGCGGCCCACGGGTCGGGAAAGCCGCCTTCCCCGTCAGAAGGGCAAGGGCCTCACCTGGCCCGATGCCCATCTGCAAAGGACGCCGTTGCGGATGGGGGCGCAAATCGTTTCTTCTCCCGCAGCGGCGCGGCCCCTATGGTTGACGATGGAACCGAACGGCGGGCGGCGCAGGAGGTCTTTTTGGCGCGTATCCGGAGGGAACTCGAAAAGCGGCGATCGGCGCTCATCCCGCCCCTGTCGTCGCTGCCGCGCGTCGAGGTGCGCCCGATGAGTGCGGGAGAGGTTCTCGCCAGGGGAGGGGCCGCCGCCGGCGCGCGCTTCTCCGCCCGAGGGCGGCCCGCCTCCTGGCGCGAGGATGTGCGTTCCCCGTCCGAAGAGGGCGAAGCGCGGGGCGGAAGTGAGCGGTCGTGATACAATGCGGCGAGTCGCCTGCAACCGACCAGGAGGTTTCCATGCTCTCAGAGCGTCTGCTCACCACCGTCGTGCGTTCCATGACCGACAAGACGCTGGCTCTGCACCCCGTGCCCACCGGCACGCTGCCCGACCCGGTGCCCGGGCGGGCCTACACGCTCTATGCGCACGTGCCCTTCTGCGAGAGGCTGTGCCCCTACTGCTCCTTCAACCGCTATCCCTACCGGGAGGAGCGCGCCCGCACCCACTTCAAAGCACTTCGGGAGGAGATGCGGCTTCTGGCGGAGAAGGGCTACGACTTCGAGAGCGCGTATATCGGCGGCGGTACGCCCACGGTGGATATCGACGAGCTATGCGAGACCATCGACTACGCCCGCGACCTGTTCTCCATCAAGGAGATCAACTCCGAGACGAACCCCAAGGGCCTGATTCGCCCAAATTGCGCACGAATCAGCCCTTCGGCGGCATGGCACGACACGGATTGACAGCACCCGTACTGGATTGGTCACTGAATGGGAATAGCGGGAACTGGCTTCCGAACTCGCGTTTTGGTGCTGCCGAG
>CAUWMI010000025.1:0-25807 GCA_963559755.1 uncultured Slackia sp.
TTTGTATACAATATGCAATATATAATACTCAATCATGATTGTAAAGCTCGATTTAGAGCGGGGATAAGACTTGTAAAGGAGTGTATGCAAAATGAAAGTACTTATTTCCGACTACATTGACCGCATGATGCCCGACCATACTCTAGAAATGGAGACGCTTCGCAAGGGTCTTCCGGATGTCGATATCGATGTCTGGGCGTACACGGATGAGCAACGTGACGAGTTCTATAATCGCATCGCCGACGCAGATGCCCTTTTGACTGGCTTTATTCAAATGGACGCTGAAGCCCTCTCTCATGCCTCCAACCTTAAAGTTATCGCGATCGACGCGACTGGTTATGACAACGTTGACCTCAAGGAAGCGACCAGGCTCGGCATTGGCGTATGCCCCGTTGGTGAATACTGCACCTGGGATGTATCTGAAGCAGCAATCGGATATTTTTTCGCGCTAAATAAGCTGTTCAAATTCTTTGCCAATAAAGTGGAACATGATCACATATGGGCTTTCGCAGATGCGCCCGCTTGGCCACGACTAGAGGATCAAACTCTCGGCATTGTTGGATTTGGCAAAATAGGAAAATGCACTGCAAAGAAAGCATCTGGGCTGTTCAAACGCATAATTGCAAACGATCCCTTTATTGATGAATCGCTTTTTGAAGAAAACGGCGTAACCCAAGTAAGCGTCGAGGAACTCTTGTCTGAATCGGATATCATCGTAAATCACATGAATCTGAATGAGACGAACTTCCATTATTTCGACGATGAGAAGTTTGCGAAAATGAAGAAACATCCCATTCTTGTCAACCTCGGTCGCGGTTTATCCGTAGACGAAGAAGCGCTTATTCGAGCACTGGATTCTGGGCAAATCCGAGCCTATGGTGCCGACGTGCTCAGCGACGAGACCCCAGACCTTGAGCATCATCCCCTCATGAATAGGGATAACGTCATAATTACTCCGCATACCGCGTTTTATTCCTCATCGTCTTTGCGTGATCTCGAAACCATTCCTGCAAAAAACATCGTAGCCTTCCTTACTGGAGACAAAGACTCGTTGTTCAAGCTTGTAACCGATGTCCCCGTATTTGACCGTCGATGACATGCTGTATCTTCCCAATCCAGTAGAGTATTTTTAAAAAACCTCTTGATTGTATATTGTATACAATCTATAATCACAAACCAGATTAGCCGGAAGGGCACCATATCGGATAGCTATCCGGCAACAATTTGAAGCGCTGCGTCCGTGCAGCAGTTCTAAGGAGGGTCTCATGACCAGGTTTTCACACGTAATTGTCCGCCGTCCTCCTAAGTCCATCGTCCACGCGTATTCCGGAACGCCCGAATTGGGTCGCCCCAATTACGAACTTGCCCTTAAGCAGCACGATGACTACATTGCGGCCCTCAAGGAATGCGACGTCGAAGTGACCGTCCTCCCCGCACTGGAATACCTTACCAATTCGGTATTCCCCGAGGATACCGCCGTCGTCACGCGCAAGGGCGCCATTATTGATAACCCTGGTATGTCGATTCGCCAGCCCGAAGCCACCGAGATGGAGCCCACTCTGCACCAATTCTTCACTAGCGACCAGATTGCCCATATTACGCTTCCCGGTACGCTCGAAGGCGGCGATGTCATGATGGTTGGTGACCATTTCTACGTCGGTCGCTCTACTCGCACCAATCCCGAAGGAATCCGTCAGTTCCTTAACATTCTTGAAAGCTGGGGACTGGAAGGATCCGAGGTGCCTCTTGACCATACTCTGCATCTTAAGACTGGCGTAAATTACCTCGAGAACAACAACCTTCTCGTAGCAGGCGAATTCGTTGATAAGCCAGAATTTGCCTCTTTCAATAAATTTATCGTCCCCGAAGAAGAGGCCTATGGAGCGAATTGCATTTGGGTCAATGATAAAGTCATCGTTCCTGCGGGCTATCCGCGCGTTTTGCAGGCCGTAAAGGATTTCGGATATGAGACCCTCGTCGTAGACACCTCCGAATATCGCAAGCTTGGAGGCGGCCTTTCCTGCATGTCTCTTCGTTTCTAAGCTTCCGCTTTGCAGAAGCTCCATTCGTCAAAAGGGTGAGACGGGTATTTCCGCCTTACCCTTTTTGCTGGTTAGTAGCATATTATTCTTTGTCTCGATGAGCTAGTCTTCTCAAAGGACTGCAGGGGCGCCCCCCTATCGCGCACGCTCCTCTACCGGGATGTAGTCTATGCCCTCGTAGCCGAACACCTCCGGGCCCACCACAGCCAGGCCTTCTGGCGTGCGCCATTGCTGGGCGCAGGGGATGCCCAGCACCAGGGCGCGACAGCCGTACTTGAGCGCCTCGCCCGTAATGGGCGTGAGCGTTTCGGTATCGAACATGGCGATAAGGTCGGGCGCGGTGCATACAGGCACGCCGTCCACCTCGGCGATCAGATATTCGTTCTGGAAGCGCACGTGCATATCGCTCCCCTTGTAGGCATCGAAGCCCTCCAGGTGCGCCACGCCGCGCGCGAAACCGCCGATGGTGCGTCGCTCCACATCCTGCACCTTGCCGCGGAAAAGCTCCACCGCATGCAGCGCTTCCATAAGCTCGCTCGCGTCGTTGGAATGCGCGGCGCGCGCCTTGCGCAGGATGCGGCCCACGTTCTCGCACAGCGTATACGTGCCTGCAACGCTGTGCGCCTTCGCCTGCGCGCCATTCATGCCGTAGCACGCGAGCGAGATGTTGCCGCCCATCTCCACCGTGGCACCGCGGCACAAATCCTCACCGCGCTTGTTGTCATCGGTCTTGATGAGCAGGCGGTTGCCGCGCTCGTCCGCCACGCCGATGGGGCTGGCGCTCTGGCCGTACATGGACCACGTGACCATCTGCAGCTCCGGGAAGGCGCGCCCCATGCCATCAGCGTCGAGCAGCGGAATGCCACGCCGTGCCGCAGGAAGCATCGGGTGGAGCGAATTCCAGCCGCCCGCCTCGGAGGGTAGCAGCGCATCGAAGGTGTGCCCCACCTCGGCCTCGAGAGCCTCCAGCGCATACTCGGGCTCAGGGCCCGCGGGCACCTTCTCCACGAGCACCGTGGGCGCGCCCAAGCCCATGGATACGGCGACGCGGGCGTCGTCGGGCACTTCGTCGAGTTCGAGCAAGGTGATTTCGCCAAATTCTGCCACGGTCTGCTTGGCGATCAGGATGCCCACATAAGGGTTTCCGCCGCCGCCCGATGCCATGACCGCTGCGCCCATCGCGATGTCTTCGACCTCTTGCGTTCCCAGTTTTCTCATGATTTCCTCGACTAGCAATCGCAATGCTTTAGTACGCTGTAGTACTAAAGCATCTCAGCCTGAAAATGCGGCGGGCGCACATGACCCGCCGCATCGGTTATCCTCTCCGCAGCATCTATGCGCGGCTGAGCGCGAGATCGCCCACGGCCTTCACGCGCACACGGGTGGCGTTGCCGGGCAGATACGCCAGCGGCACGTCCTCCACCTCGACGATCTCGATGGTGTCGGGGTCGGCGCCTGCCTTGATGGCCTCTTCCTTGGCCAGGCCCTTCGCCACCTCGAGCGTCTCGGCGCGACCGAGCTTGTCCAGCGAGAACACGCGCTCGATCTGGCCGGACACCTGCGAAATGGCACTACCCACAGCGTTGGCCACACCGAAGTTCTCGGGGCGCTTCAGCTGCGAGACGCCTTCGAGCGAATCGGGCATCAGGATAGAGCCGCCGCCCACGAGCACTACGTCGATGTCGCCTGCGCTGGTCTTCATGCGGTCGATGCAGTCCTCCACCATTTTGACCATGCATGCGAGCGCCGCCTCCACCAAATCAGGCGCGAGAAACGCGACCTTCTCGGGGTCGCCCACGCCGGGCGCCATGCCCTTGGCCACCACGATGTCGGTAGCGGTCAGCGTGTCACCGCCGAAGCACAGGGCCTTTTCGGTGACCTTGTAGCCCACCGAATCGGGGCCCACGGTCACGGTGCCGTCCTCGTGATGGCGCACGATGGAACCGCCGCCCAGGCCGATGGAGATGATATCAGGCATGCGGAAGTTGGTACGCACGCCGCCGATCTCAACCGCCAGCATGCTCTCGCGCGGGAAGCCGTGCACGAGCACGCCCAGGTCAGTGGTAGTGCCGCCGATGTCCACCACCACGGCGTCCTTGAGACCCGTGAGGAAGCTCGCGCCACGGATGGAGTTGGTGGGGCCGCACGCAATCGTGAGGATCGGGTAGCGCATGGCGTACTCGGCGCTCATGAGCGTGCCGTCGTTCTGGCACAGGTAGATTTCAGCGTCCTTGATGCCCTCGGTGTCGAGCGCCGCGATGAAGCTTTCGGAGGTGGTCTTGGCCACGTTCACCAGCGCCGCGTTCAGAATGGTAGCGTTCTCGCGCTCGAGCAGGCTCACGCTGCCGATTTCGCTGGAGATGGAGATGGGGAAATCCTCGCCCAGCTCCTCGCGCATGATCTGCGCGGCAGCTTTCTCGTGGCTTGCATCCACCGGCGAGAACACGCTGGAAATTGCCACGCTGTCGCAGCTGCCCTTGACCTCTTTGGCAATGCGGCGCACCTCGTCGGCATCGAACGGCGCGATCTCGCGGCCGTCGAATTCGTGGCCGCCCTGCACCAGGAACCACTGGTCGTTGATGGCACTGCGCAGGTCGGCCGGCCAGTCAATCATGGGCTTGATGGCGGCAGTCGCCGGCGCGCCGATGCGAATCACGGCCACGCGGTCGAGCCTCTTGCGCTCCACGATGGCATTGGTGCAGTGTGTGGTGCCCAGCATCGCGTAGCCGATCTGGCTGCGATCGACCCCCGGGTCGGAGAGCACCGCCTCCATCGCGTTGCGGATGCCGCCCATAACGTCTTCGGTGGTGGGGCTCTTCACGGCCGCCACCAGGTTGAGCTTATCGTCAAGCACCACGGCGTCGGTGTTGGTGCCACCCACGTCGATGCCGATGCGCCATTGCTTAGCCATTGTTCGCTACCCTCTCTTCCACGGGAACATAATCGAAGTCGTAACCGAAGTAGCGCGGGCCGGCGATCTTCAGGCCGCGCTCGCTGCGCCAATGCTTGTGCACGGGAATACCGATGACCACGCCGCGGGCGCCGTACTTCATGCCCTCGGTGGTGATGGGCAGCGCCGTCTCGATGTCGAGCACGGCAATCAGGTCGGGCGTGCTGCACAGGATCTGGTCGCCGGACTTGCACAGCAAATGTTCGTTCTGGAAGCGCAGCTCGCACTCTTTGCCGTGATAGGCATCGATGCCCTGGAAGTGCGCATAGCCGCGCGCGAAACCGCCCTCGGTGCGGCGCGATACGTCGTCCAGCTTGCCGCGGAAGAGCTCGTAGGCGCCCAGGAATTCCAGAATCTCAGGCACGGGGTCCACGTTTTTCTCCTGGCATTCGCGAATGGTACGGCCGATGACCTCGCAATACGTCGACGTACCGGGGATGGAGCTGCGCTTGACATCAGCTCCTGTCATGGCGTAGTCGGCCATGAACACGCTGCCGCCGGTGGTGATGGCCACGTTGCGGGCCAAACGTTCAGCCCAGGCATTGTCCACCGCATCAATGGTCACCACATCGCCCTTCTCGTCGCACACTACCGCGGGGCATGCGGGAATGTCGAACAGCGACCAGGTCACATGCTGCAGCTCGGGGAACGCGCGACCCATGCCGTCACAGTCGACGATGGGCACGCCCTTGGCCGCCGCCACCTGGAACGGCAGAAGCGAGTTGAGGCCGCCCGCCTCGAGCGGCATGATGGCGTCGAACTTGCGGCCGAAACGCTCCTCGAGCGCGTCCACGGCACCCACGCCCTCGCGGCCGTTGGGCACCTTCTCCACCAACACGGTGGGAGCGCCCAGCATATGAGAGCCGCACACCCAGGCATCGTCGTCCAGCTCGTCCACCGTAATCATGTCGAACGGGCCGTACTCGTCGATGGCCTGCAGCGCCATGAGCTTGCCGATGTAGGGGTCTCCCCCGCCGCCCGATGCGAGGACCGCGGCGCCAATCGCCATATCCTCCACTTCGCGTTTACCGATTTTTCGCACGACCCGCCTCCTAACATAGTGCCGCCCCAGATGGCGCGCTCTATTCTGCCGCGCCCTGCCGCTCTGCCTCGCATGCATCCCGGGGCATTTCGCGGGAGTCGCTCCCGCGTCTCACGTGAATCGGAGCGTGCCGAAGCCCGCTCCCGCATACGAAAACGGGGCCGCGCATGTACGCGACCCCGCCGCTTCTCGCATAGATGACACTTTAGCGCATTAGAGCGCGCAGATTGAGGGCGAAGCGCCTATTTCACGCAATGGACTTGCACAAGCCGCCAGCGTCATTGCCCTTTCGGGAATTCAACCGTTCATATACCGCAGCACGCTTCGGCGCGCTCAACTGGCTGCCGCATTTTGCTCCTCGGCGAAAGCGCACCCGGCTTTGCTCCGTAAACCACCCAGCCCTGCTGTGTAAAACGCCCAGCTCCACCCTGCGCCCAGCCCCGTAAAGCACCACCCAGCCTTGCTCTGTAAACCACCCGGCTCTGCCGTGTGCCCAGCCTTGCCCTGTGCCCAGGCCTGCCCCTCAAAAGTTACCGACGGTCTTTCTGATGAGGGCGCGGTTGCTAGTGCCCGGCCTTCCGCTTCTCAAAATCCTCCATGCCGGCGCACACCGCCTTGCGAACGACCCAATATAGCACGAGGGCGAAAACGGCGATAATCGCCACCTGGATGACGAGCCCGAACAGCAACACGAACATCTCGGGCATGCCCATTCCGAACACATGCATGGGGCCTCCTCTCGTCGAGCGTCAGAACTCCGCAACCATCATAGTCGGGGCCTCATGCGAAAGCGCTCGAATCCCCTTGCAAAGAGCCACCCGCTCGGAGAACGGCCTGCAGCTATATCAACCCCGCATCCCTCTGTCCATATCTGTCTCGTACCCCTCCACCCATATCCGCCTCGTACCCCTCCGCCATAAACGTACTTGCTTAGCATCGCCGGCCGATGCCAGACCCCACTGATGCTAATCCCGGATTCTTCTTCCGATTTTGGTCAACGTTGCAGATTGGCCGGAAGAACGGCGCAGCAAGGAGGATATTTCTTAAACGTGAACAGGCATTTTAATGTTTCACATAGAGCGGGAGGCCGATCGGCTCGCCTTCACGCACCGAAAAGTCCGCGCTTTGCCGCAAAATCGGAGAGAAATCGCCGGCTAAGTTGCAGCGTTGTCCAAAAATCCGCGCGTCGGGCGGGATGGACGGCCGGAAGGCAGCGACCAACACTCCGATGGACGGGCGAGATATGGCCGCACGTCGACGAGTCGCGCAATGAGCGGCGGAGAGCGACACCGCACTGCGCGTGACCGCCGGGGTGCGCGACGGCATGGATACCGGACTCCCTTCACGCGACCGCCGGGATGGGAGGCAGAACCTCGACGAGCGATTCGCGAAGATCCGAGAAGGAGTCGGAGTCGCAGGAAACGCCACGGCGGGCGGCGGAGCCACGTTCCGCGTCGTTCGTGGACGTTTTTTCGACTTTCCCGGGAGAGCGAGCAGGGAGAGCGAAAACCCTTAAAGGACGTCCAGGCGTTTTAAGGGTTTCAAGCGTGAAGCGAAGCATGCCCAGCGCCTTGCGGCACGAACCCCTGCATCCTCGGCGCCTTGCGGGCGCAAACGAGCCGCCAAATCCGAGAGAAAGCGGCGAATCGCCCCGGGAAAGTCGCAAAAACGTCCACGAAATTCCGTCCAGCTGTCCCCAGGGGTGCACCCGTCAAAACCCAGGAGGAACGAGCGGCCGAATTCGGAACTCAAGAATGCATAGCGGGGCGCCGCCGAACGATGCCCTTGAAAAACATCCCATCAAAACGACACGTCGCAGGCAATTCCCACGCCTCGAAACGCATCTCGATGCTACGAAGGGCGCATCTGCGAATGCTCGATCTTCCGAATAGCAGGAATTGCCCAGGTGATGAAAGCGAGCGCGACCATCGCGGCACCGGCGCCCACGAACCACGCCGGCGCACCCACCGCATCGGCGAACAGCGACGAAGCTACTAGCCCCAAAGGCAACGCCCACGCCATGAGACTGCCGTACAGCCCGAACACACGCCCCAGAAACTCGGGCGGCACCTTTTCCTGCATAAGCGCTGTTTGGGGCCCGGAATAAAGCGGCGAAGAGAGTCCCATGACGAATGCCGCAGTAAAGAATGCCACGATGCCGCCCGCACCAAGAAAGCCAGCGGAAAACGTCGCGATACCGTAGAGCGCTGTGGCAGCAGCCACCGTAAGCGCACGGTTCTTGAAACCGCCAGTTGTTGCCAAAAGAGCGCTGCCCACAATCATGCCCACTGCGAACACGATTTCAGCCAGCGCGGCATCGCTCGTGGTGCCACCCAAATGGCCCATCACCATGATGGGGAACAACGCCGATATAGGTGCAAACACCAACGTGAACGCGAAACCGCACCATAGAAGCGCGAACAGGCCGCGAAAGCCCTTGAGCACTTTGACCCCCTCGACCACTTCGGCGAGGATTGCACGTGCGGTCGCAAGAATGCCCGAAGAAGCATCATGGGAGCGATCGACCTCGCCCGAGGCATCTGCCGCACGTTCGTCGCATACTGGGCTCGCACCCGCCGCAGGGGCATCGCAAGCCCCGGCGGCGGAATGGAGCGAATCGGGCGCGTCGGCATTGCCTGGCATGGTCGCTTCACCCAAATCAAGCCGCGCAGCCACGATAGCGCACACGGCAATGAGCGCGCCCGCCACATCCAGAGCGATCATGGCGGTTAGGCCCCACAAGGGATAGATAACCGCCGCTACAGCCGTACCCGCGATGTATCCGCCCGACTGAACCGCCTGCGTCACGCCCGCCAATCGCGTCAGCTGTTCAGGCGGAGCCACATGCGGCGTAAGCGCTTGAAATGCCGGCGTGTAGAACGAGGTGCCAATAGCACGCAGGAACAGCGCCGCAATCACCACCCACACGGGCAATGATCCCGCAAGCGAAACGCAAGCCACTAAGGCGCTCACCGCTGCAATGAACAGGTCCGATCCGATAAGCATACGCTTGAGCGGCAGACGATCCACAATAGCGCCTGCAAACATGCCGAAGAGCGCAAGCGGCAGAAAGCCTGCGAG
Source organism: uncultured Slackia sp. (assembly GCA_963559755.1). Taxonomy (GTDB): domain Bacteria; phylum Actinomycetota; class Coriobacteriia; order Coriobacteriales; family Eggerthellaceae; genus Slackia. The sequence goes on from CAUWMI010000025.1 coordinate 9,116, forward strand.
CGATGCGAGCGAGAGCATGTTCGCGGAATTGGTGCTAAGCGTGATGTGCCAGATAAATCCCATCTGAAGGACGGAGCTGGTGAGCGTGGAGATGAGTTCGCCGCCCCAAACGAGGACGAGCTTGAATTGCCAAGACCGCGTGCCTTGCTCGCGCGCCGCGTTCACCATAGCCGCCTACCCCTCAAACACGGCGCGCACGAGGTATTCCACGTTGCCCTCGGCACCTTTGATGGGGCTTTCTACGGCGCCCGTCACGGCGAAACCGGCCGCACGCAGGGCGTCTTCAACCTCACGCACCACACGCTCGCGCACCGCGGGATCGCGCACGATGCCGCGGTCGGTCTCGTCATGCGCGCTTTCGAACTGGGGCTTCACCAGCGCTAGGAGCACACTTCCCCGCTCGCAGAGCGCCGCAAACGTCGGTGCCAAGCCCGCAAGCCCGATGAACGAGAGGTCGGCCACCAGCACGTCGAACGGCGCGCCAAGCTCCTCGGGGCTTGCTGTCTTGATGTTGGTGCGCTCGAACACGCTCACGCGCTCATCCTCGCGCAGCTTCCACGCGAGCTGGCCGTAATTCACATCCACGCACGCCACATTCGCTGCGCCCGCCTGAAGAAGGCAGTCGGTAAAGCCCCCGGTAGAGCTGCCGATGTCGATGCAGCGAAGCCCCGTCACATCCTGCCCGAACGCATCGAGCGCACCCTGGAGCTTACGTCCGCCGCGGCTCACGAACTTCTTTTGGCCGCGCACGAACACATCGGCATCGGGGCGCACCTGCACCGCCGCACTCGTGGGATACACATCGTCCACGCGCACCTCGTGTGCCAGCACCGCGCGCAGCGCCGCCCCGCGATCGGGGAAATAACCCAGCTCGACCAAGAGGTCGTCCAGACGCATCTTTTTCTTGTTAGGGCTTTTCCCCATCGCCGTTCAACCAATCAATTCCCGCTGCCAATCTTTCGGCTTCCCATTAAACCGTTCGGCCCCCGATTCGGCAAGCGCATACAGGAAATACTCGCTTGGTGGAAAAGCATGCTTCCTGGCGAAAACACACGCTGAGCAAAATCCGAAGCGGCACGGGCATGCTGATACCGGCCTGGGCACGATTTCGATGGCCTGAAGCTATTCGCCCAGCTCGGCGGCAATCTCCCGCGCCTGGTCACAATCAAGGCGAACGAACGCCGCCATCATGGTCGCGAAAGCCGCATAAACCCCGTGTTCGTCGTTCTCGCGCACCTTCGCCGCAAAGTCATCGACCCAGGTGAGGAGATGCCTTTCGGCGAACAGCTCCTGCGTGGCGAGCGTCGTGCGCACCGAATCGTCATCGCCATCGGCAAACGCGTCGTAAGAACGCTGCGCCATCCGCCCCATGTAATCCATCATCGCGGCAATGTGATCGTCGGGGAAACGCTTCTCGACCTGCAACTTGAATCCGGCATCATGGTAGAACGCGCGCACGTCAAGCGTGCTCTCCTGGAACACCATGCCTTCTTTGCCCACATAGGCGGACTCCCAAAGACGAACAGAGGAATCACCCGGAGCAAGGAACAGCTTGGAGTAATCGCTGCGCAGCGCATCGACAAACGCCTGATCGCCCGCATGCTGCGCGGCCTTTGCGAGATCGGACCGCGCATCCGCCAAACATGCCCGCGCATCACGAGCGTCCTCGCCTACGCATTGGCCGGCAACTTGCGCATACACAGGCTTGGCCAGCTCGCAAGATACGCCTTCCAGCATCTCCATGGCCTCATCGCCGAGCAGCTTGGCGACCGTTTCCGCCGAAGGCTCGCTGCCAAACACCACATGCATCAGGCTGTACGCATACGCACGCTGCGCCAGATACATTCCGATTTCCTGCTCGCGCTCATGATTCTCCATCACGCTCTCCCCTTCCCTGCGAAAACATCTCCCGCAAAGCTGAGCATGCCCACCATGCGCAGTCTCGCGGCGGTTCCCGCCCCGTTCGTCATTAGTTCGCAATCATGCGGAATTGCATGACGCCCATCATCCAGTTGCGCTCGCCGCAAGCGATGTTCGACGGGTAGCATGCACTTTGCCGGAGCCCAATGCAGTCCCCTGATTGCACCACCGCACGAATCGATCAACACCTACCGCCTGAGTCGCGGCTGCAAAGCTTCCACGCCACCCGGCGCAGCCACACTATCAGAACCCACGTCGCCCGGCACACCGCATCCGCGTCACCCGGCGCGCCACGCGCAAAGCCGCCACGCCACCCCACAACGAGGCAGCGCGGCGGCATACAGGAGGAACTACCAGTTCACTTCGTTATAGCTCTCGTCGAAGGCGCAATCCTTCGTCTTGATGAGCACGTGCGGCTGGGTCTCGTCGCGGGAGGGCAGCACCGCGATGGTGCCGTCGTCCAGACCCTCACCATGCTTGGCGCGCAGCTCGTCGATGTCGCCGAACTCGAGCGCACGGTTGGGGCAGCCCGCCACGCATGCAGGCTCGCCGCCCGCCTGGCGCAGGCCGTAGCAGCCGTCGCACTTGCCGGACACGCCCAGCTCCTCGATGAACTTGGGCTGGCCATACGGGCAGCTCATCACGCACATACGGCAGCCGATGCACTTGCTCTGGTCCTGAATGACCGTGCCGTCCTCAGCCTTGTAAATGGCGCCGGTCGGGCAGTTCTTCAGGCAGATGGGCTCCTCGCAATGGTTGCAGCCGAACGAATAGCTGTACGCCTGCACGCTGGGGAACTCGCCCACCGAATAGGTGTGCACCTCGCGGTACAGCGTGCCCACCTCAAGGCGGTTCTTGTCCTTGCATACGACCTGGCACGCACGGCAGCCGATGCAGCGCGTCATGTCAAAATAGAATCCAACAGTCATCGCTTATCCCCCTTAGCCCAGGTCAATGATGCGAGCATCAGTGTAGGCATCGTCTTCCAGCGGCTCGCCGGTGTACTTCTCGAAGTTGCAGTTATTGTTGTTGTAGCTGGTCACACCGCCACCCGAGATATCGTTGCCGATGAGGAAGTTGTCAGCGCCGCCCTCGTCGATGCCGGTCTCCTCGTTCACGCGCACCCACGAGCCGTGCGGGATGCCCACCTCGCCGGGACGCATGATGTCCATGACGCATGCCTTGCGCAGCACCTCGCCATACTTGGTCCACACGCGCACGGTGTCGCCGTCCACGATGCCCTTCTCCTCCGCATCGGAGCGGCTGAGGAACACCGGGTTGGGCCACGCCTCGCGCATCCACGGGCAGTTGTTGAACACCGTGTGCGAACGGCGGAAGTAGTGCGGATTGAACATCAGGTACGGATACTCGCCCTTCTCGCCATCGATGTTGCCGTCGACGAACGTGGTCTCGTAGCCCACCGTGGGCACGAGGTACTCAGGATACGGCTTGTAGTCGTAGTCGATGAGCCCGATGCTGTTGAACAGGTCGGCCTTGGACTGACAGGTGATCTCGAACTTGCCGCTGGGGCTTCCCAGGGGATTCTTCTCGGGATCGGCAATGAACGCCGCGTAGCCGATCTCGCCGCTGTACTTGTCGCCCTCGTGGCGCTCAACCTGGTAGCCGCCGTTGCTCACGAACTCGTCCAGCGTGATGCGGCCCTGCTGCGGCGTGCCCTCGACGCCCCACGTATCGATGTCTTCCTGCGTGATGGTGATGAGCGGCTCGTACTCGCCGGAGTCGTCGTCCTTAATCACCGTGGTGGTGGCAAGCGCATTGAAGAACGCCTGCGTCTCGCTGAAGGGATAGGCCACGGCCGGGTCGATTCCCAGCGCCTCCATGATCAGCGAGTTGATCTCGGCATCGGTCTTGGCCTCATACAGGGGATCGGTCACCTTGGAGAAGCAGTACAGGAACTCGCGGTTGGACGAAAGCAGTCCGCCGGGAACCTCCCACTGCGTGGTCACGGGCAGCACGATGTCGGAGTACATGGCCTGGGTGGTCATGAACTGCGCCTTGGACACCACGAAGTCCATCTTGCGATGCGCCTCGATGCCGCGCTTCATGTTGGGGCCGGTCTGCAGGTAGGCGTTCTCGTCATGGATGATGCAGTGAATGTCGCAGGTGTCGTCGTAGCCGGCATAGGAGCCCGGGCCGGAGTACCAGTCGCCCACGCTGCGGAACTCGCCGCTGAAGCACGCCTCCCAGGCCTGCGGGCCGGGAATGACCTTGTCGATCTCGTTCTCCAGGCCGGGAAGACCCGAGCTGCCCGCCATGATAAGCGGATGGCCCGTGTTGTTGCCGGCGTTGGCATGGTAGTTGTTGGACACGCAGTTGCCCGGCTTGCCGATATGGCCGCCCATGCAGCCCAGCGTCATGAACAGCTGCGGCACGTTCTCGGAGCCGTTGCAGCGGGCCGCGGCGAAGTTGTGCAGCATCCACACGTTGTGCGTCTTGCCGATCTCGCGCGCGAAGTACGTGATCTGCTCCACGTCCACGCCGCAGATCCTGGAGGCCCACTCCGCGGTCTTGGGCTCGCCGTCGTACTTGCCCTCCACGTAGTCGCGGAAGTTCACGTCCTCCTTGAGGTCGGCAGGCTTGTGATCGGCGTCAAAGCCCACGGTGTACTTGTCCAGGAAGTCCCAGTCGATGATGTTGCCCTCTTCGGCATCCAGACGCAGCATCTCGGAGGCAACACCCAGCATGAACGCCGTGTCGGTGCCGGTGCGCACGGGAATCCAGTACGCATCGAGCATCTGCGCGGAGGCCGTGTAGATGGGGTCGATGGTGATGAACTTCACGCCCGCCTCTTTGGCGCGCAGGTAGTGATAGCTCGGCGTGCCGGCGGCCGACCATGCGGGATTGGATGCGTGGAACACGATGGTCTCGGCGTTGAGCATATCCATGCGGTCGTTGCACACGCCGGCGTCCTGGCCGGGAATGCCGATGGTGGTCGCGGTGTTCAGCAGGTAGGAGCCGTGCGAGGTGGTGTCAGCCACAGAGGTGTGGCCGCCCCAGGCCAAAAGCGGGTTGAACGCATAGCGCGAGCCGTAGGAGCCAATCAGGAACGCCTGGTTGCCGTACTGCTCCTTGATGCTCTTGAACTCGTCGGCCACGTACTGAATGGCCTCGTCCCAGCTGATGCGCTCCCACTCGTCTCGGCCGCGCATCTCGCCGTTGGGGTTGTCGGGGCTCCAGCCCTTGCGCTTCAGAGGATACTTGATGCGGTCGGCGCCGAAGCACTGCTGCTGCTGAGCCTTGCCGCGCACGCAGCCACGCTGCTGCGGATAGTCGAAGCTGTCCTCATGGCTGTCGTCGGTCTTCTGGCGAACCACGGCGCCATCCTTGACCATGACCTTGTTCACGCAGCGGCCGCCGCAATTGTGCCAGCAAGCAGCCGGAACCCACGTGCCGCCCTCGGCGGGATCGGTGGGCAGCTCATGCTTGCCCGTTGCATCCAGGCTCGCCTCGGAGGAGCAGCCCGTGGCAGAGAGCGCCGCCGCACCAGCCGCCACGGCAGCGGACGCCTGCAAAAAACCGCGTCGAGACATGTTCTTACTTTCGATGCTCACGATAATCCCCCTCGTTTTCTACATCATCGCGCTGGTGGCGTAGAACGCCCAGCGCGAAAGAGCGACGCCGACAATCGAAAGGACGCAGATGGCGATTGCAACCGCGCGGGCGTTGGTGGCCTTAGTGGCCACGCCCAGAAGCACGCACGACGCAACCGGGGCGATGATGAGCGCCGCGATCTGCATCATGGTATCGAGGCCGGCCTCCGAAAACGCCATGATCTCCAGGGCGATGCCCACGGCGAGCACGATGTTCGCGACAAGCCCCAGCACGCGCGAAATGCCGGTGCCAAAGCCCTCGCCGTCAAGCACCGCGAACAGCGCGAGGCCCATGGCAAGGCCGCCGCCGACAAACGAGACAACCGTCGCCGGAGCGTTGCACCATACGGAATTGCCCAGGATGTCGATGTAGGCAACGCCCATCAGCACGATGCACACCAGGGCAACGACGGCGGTGACCACACGCAGCGCATACGGCGTGCTCTTTTTGACCGCGACAACAATGAGATCGATGAGCGCCAGCACGAAGAACAACCCCGATACGGCCACCTCGTGGACCATGCCGGCACCGAAGTTGACCGTACCGCTGAACAGAGAATCGAATGCATGAGCAAAGCTATGCACATGCGTGGCCGCGGCGATCAGACCCGCCGCGAACAAGACCACGACCACGAGGGGCACAAGCCACGGACGAGCGCTTTCGCGCGTCTTGCGCAGAACGGTTTCGAACACGTACGCGCCTGCTGCCAGCCCTCCCAGCATCGTGAATGCGAACAGGGATTCAAGTCCCATGTCAGCCTCCTCTTCCCATGCGCCCGAAGCTTTCGAGCGCAAACTCCTCTACGCGCCTCGCGACGCGCACTCCCCCTTTAGAGCGGCTTCACCGTTCTCGCATACGCGGCGCGGCGGACCGTATCTCTAAGAGCGCTATGGGAAATCGGCCGATTTCTTCATGTGCCATTATAGCAAAATTGTCGTGCGACAATCAAGAGTGTCGCACGACACTTTACCGGTGAATTTATTCTATTTTGGAAATAATTGAAGCGGCGTAAGGGTTTTCTAGCCGCGCGCGCCCGGCGCCTGAGGAGCGGCCTTGTTGGGATCGATCGTGAAGCCCTCACTGTAGGCGCTAGGCACCACCACGGTGCCCTCGTTGTCCTGCATGCCCTCATACACCAGGTGAATCTTGCGCAGCGCCAGAGCGATCTCGTCATGCTCGTAGGTCTGCGACACCTCCTGCAGAATCTCCGACACGTCGCGCTCCGCCTCCATCAGTGTGATGCGCGCGTTCTTGCGGCGCTCCGCCTGCGCCTCGAGCGACATGACGCTTTGCAGCTCCTTGGGAAGGATGATGTCGCGCACCTCGACCGACAGCACCGCGATGCCCCAATCGGTCACCTTCTCCTCCACCGCTTTCTGAAGTTCCTGGTCGAGCTGATGACGGCGCATGACCACGTTGGAAACCGTCGCGCGTCCGATGGCGTCGCGCAGCGCCGTCTGGGCGGTGAGCGCCACGGCAAAGCGGCAATCCTCCACCTCGGTGCACGCCTTCTCGGGGTCCCAGATCATCCAGAACAGCACGGCATCCACATCGAGCGGAACAAGATCGCTGGTCAAGGCCTCCTCTGCCCCAAACGGCGTGGCGATGGTGCGCTGATCAACCGTGAGCGTGCAGAACTCTATCAGGGGAATCGTAAAGAATACGCCTGGGCCGGCAAGGCGGTTGAACCTACCAAGACGCATGACCACCGCGCGCTCCCATTCCATGCACACGTGGACCGACGAGAGCACGACGATGCCTACCGCCGCAGCAACTGCGACGGAGACGATATCCAGCGACCCCGCGATAACGTACCACGCCACGATGACCGCCAGCACGCAGAGCAATGCGAGCGCCACGCTGAACAGCGTCGCCCCGTTACGATTCGCCTTCTTGGTCGGGTCCGAGCGATACGCCTCCGCCGCCACCCCGAACTCCATCTCGGAGCGACGATAGGAATCCTTCTCTTCCGGCATGATCCGCTCGTTAGCGTTTCTCTTCATGATCCCTCTTCATCTTTCTGACGCATTTCGAAACCAGCTTGGGAATATCGTCGTAGGTCATCCCCTCTTCAAGGCAGCTTTCCACGAATTCTTGCACAAGCGATTCCACGTGGCTGTCTTGACGGGGAAGGTCATCGGTGTCGCGCACGAACACGCCGCTGCCGCGCACGGTGGTCACGTAGCCGTCGCGCTCGAGCCCCATGTACGCCTTGCTCACGGTGTTGTATGCGATATGCAGGTCGGCGGCGTACTTGCGCACGGTGGGAAGCTTTTCGCCCGGTTTATAGAAGCCGGAGTTGATCAGATACGCCATGCGATCGCGCAGCTGCACCCAAAGCGGCAGATCGCTCTGCTCGTCGAACACGAACGCAGGTGTCTCCTTCGTTGTCATCGCGCGCCTCCTTCCTATATCGCAGTCTGGACGCCGGCGCACACGAGCGCGAAGCGCAGTGCCACGCCGCCCACCAACACAAGCGTCGCCACCGCTGCGATAGCACCCGACGCGTGTTCGTGCCGTCGGACCAGTGTCGCGCAGTCTATGAGCAGCGGAGCAACGATTCCGCAGGCGACGAATCCCGCCCAGAAAAGCCACGCCTGGTCGCCCACGAGAAGCGCATCGAACGGCCTGTTGGGTTGAGCGGCGTTCACCGAGAGCGCGTACACGACAACCGCGACAACCTCCAGCACGATGAACGCAGAGTCCAACGCCGCAAGACGGCGCAAGGCGACAGAGGCGCCCGCGAATCCCGCCGAGAGAGCGCCCGCCAGCATGGCCACGGCGCATCCGCACGAAAGGGCGGAGAACAGAAACAGCACGGGCAGCAGCCACGATTGCCACACGGGCACCGAGATGACGGTCTTGAGTAGCATGCCCGTATAGAGCATGACCACCAGGGCAACCGCAATGCCTATCACACGGGCGACACGGGCGGCTTTCCTCCACCTTTCGCCCAGCTCAAGGACAGAATCTGCAAGAACCACCACCATGAGAAGCACGAGAAGCGCAAGGGCGAACGATCCGATAGACATGAAGCTTGCCGTGGGATAAATGAACAGGTAGTAGAACGCCTGCGGCTTGCCCAGGTCGGCGAGAAGGCACAGCAAACCCGCTAAAAGCATGGCAAAGGATGCGCCATAGACGAGCTTGGAGACATGCTGCGCGCATTGCCGAGAGGGGACGTTCCCTCGACGAGCGCTCAGGGGATGAAGGCGATGCGAAAGCGCAGCCGAAGCATGGAGGTCCAGAACCGACATCACCACAAACGCCCCAGCAGCCGTGCCGCCGAGAAACAGATAGAGCGCGATGAGTTCGCTGAACGCCATGGGGTACCTTTCCGCTATATAACGGCAGAAGCATACCATGACGAGTGTCGCACGACAATCATCCGCATGCGCGCAATGACAAGATCGTCCGAGAAGCAAAAAGGCGGGGGGCAATCCCCTGCCAATACGCTGTCAGCTTTTACATCTCCGCGAGCTTTTCGCGGATGCGGCGCGCCATGCCTTCGGCATCGATGCCCAGCTCTTTGTGGAGCAGCGGCACCTTGCCCTGCTGGATGAACTTATCGGGGATACCGAACACGAGCAGCGGCGGAACCTTCGCCGGCGGGCGCTCGGCCAACGCCTCGAGGATGCCTTCGCCGATGCCGCCTTCGATCGCGCCCTCCTCGGCGGTGCACACCAGGCGGCACTCGAGCGCCGCCTTGCGCACGGCCTCCTCGTCGAACGGCTTGATCCAGCGCATGTCCACCACGCGCACGCTCACGCCTTCGCCTGCGAGGATATCCGCCGCGCCCTCGGCCTCCTGCACCATGCGGCCGAACGCCAAAATCGCCACGTCATCGCCCTCGCGCGTGGTGCGCGACTTGCCCACCTCGAGCATTTCGGGCTCGCTCGGAAGCTCGACGCCGCGCGCCTCACCGCGCGGGTAGCGCAGCGCCACCGGGCCGTCCAGCGCAAGCGCCGTATGCAGCATATGCACAAGCTCCGCCTCGTCGGAGGGCGCCATGGCCTTCATATGCGGGACCATGCGCATGTACGCAATGTCGAACACGCCGTGATGCGTGGGGCCGTCATCGCCCACCAAACCGGCGCGGTCGAGGCAGAACACCGTATGCAGGTTGGGCAGCGCGTTGTTGATAATCACCTGGTCAACAGCACGCTGCATGAAGGTCGAATAGATGGCCACCACGGGCTTCATGCCCGCGATGGCAAGGCCACTCGCCATGCCCACGGCGTGTTCCTCGGCAATGCCGGTGTCAACAAAGCGGTCGGGGAACTTCTCCGCGAACGGGGCCAGGCCCGTACCGTCCTTCATGGCGGCCGTGATGGCCACGATGCTCTTGTCGTGCTCGGCCTCCGCGAGCAGCGCCTTGCCGAACACACTCGTATACTTGGGGGCGGCGGAAGACGACTTTTTCACCTCGCCCGTAGCAATGTCGAACGGGCCCACGCCGTGGAACACATCGGGATGCGCCTCGGCGGGCGCGTAGCCGGCTCCCTTCTTGGTGACCACGTGCATGAGAACGGGGCCGTCGGCCTCGAGCACCACGCGCAGCGTGTGCTTGATGGCGGAGATGTCATGCCCCGGAATGGGCGCCGTGCACAGGATGCCCAGCTGCTCGAACAGCATCTCATCGGGAATGATCATCTGCTTGATGGAATCTTTGACGTTGCGGCCAAAATCCACCAGGCCCTGGCCCCAGCCGCCGCGCGATTCCAGCGCGCTCTGGATGTGATCGCGCGTGCGCGTGTACGACTTGGACGCACGCTTGTGCCCCAGATAGTTGGCGAGCGCGCCCACGTTGCGCGAGATGGACATCTCGTTGTCGTTGAGGATGATGACCATGGGCGTCTGCGCCTGGCCCACGTGGTTGAGCGCCTCGAACGCCATGCCGCCCGAAAGCGCCGCGTCGCCGATGATGGTCACGATTTTCTCGTCGCTGCCGCGCAGGTCGCGCGCGAGCGCCAGTCCCAGCGCGACCGACACCGAGTCGGACGCATGGCCCGAAGGATGCACGTCATAGGGGCTCTCGGTTGCCTTGGGAAACCCGGAGATGCCCTTGTACTGGCGCAGCGTATCGAAATCCTTGAGGCGGCCCGTGATGAGCTTGTGGGCATACGACTGATGGCCCACGTCAAACAGCAGCTTGTCGTGGGGGCAGTCCATGACGCTGTGGCACGCGAGGATCAGTTCCACCACGCCCAGACTCGGCGCCACATGGCCGCCGGTCTTCGACGTTGTGCGGATGATCTGCTCGCGAATCTCGGACGCGAGAATCTGAAGCTCCTCGTCAGTGAGGACCTTCAGATCCGCGGGAGATTCAATCATGTCAAGGATACGATGTTCCATAGTCCCAGCTTTCTCACGGGCGGGGCCAGCCTCGCCGGATAAGCATCTTACGTGTAGCCGCGACGAGGGCCTACTGGTGCCCCTCGTCGTTTGAATCGGCGGAAGGCTCAGGCTCGCCGTTCATGGACTCCAGAAGCTCCGTCGCCTTCATGCCGAGCTTGACCGCCTCGTCGTACAGGTCGAGCGCGGCGTCCAGCGGCACGTCATCGCCCTTCACCTGGGTCGCGATCTCTTCAAGACGGTCGCGGATATCGGCGAACGTCTCTTCGGTCTTGGCATCCATGCGCTATTCGCCCTTCGGGGCTTCCGCTGTTTCAGGTGCGGAATCGCCCTGGTCGGAGGCCTCGTCAGCCTCGGGTGCAGCGGCCTCGGCAGGCTCCTCCTCGGCCTTTGCCTCATAAGCAGCCTCCGCCGGCGCGTCGCTCGCTTCCTCCGTCGTCGCGTCGGAAGCGGCCTCGTCGGACTCGCCCTCCATATCGCGGGCGATGCGGCCCAGCACGCCATTCACGAAGCGATGGGAATCGTCCTCACCGCCGAACTCCTTGGCGAGCTCTACCGCCTCATTGATGGCCACCGAAACGGGCACGTCGTCCACGTAGCTCATCTCGTACACGGCAAGACGCAGCACGCAGCGGTCGACCACCGGCATGCGGTCGATGGCCCAGTTCTGGGAACGGCCGCTGATGGCGGCGTTGATGTGCGCAGCATGCGAGGCCACCCCCATCACGAGGGAACGCGCATACTCGTCCATCCCCGCTTCTTCGGGAAGGAGGTTTTCCTCCAGAACCTTGTCGGCGGGAACGCCCAGAATCTCGCTTTGGTACAGCGCCTGCAGCGCGCTGCGGCGCGCGAGCGTACGCTCATGTCGTTTAGCCATGAAAGACAGTCCTTAATGGTTGAAATGTTCGGTTCGATCTAGTCGGCGAAGCGGATGCCGTCCACGTACACGTCGATGGACGCGATGGAGAAGCCCACCTGCGTGGTCACGGCATCGGCGATGGCCTGACGCACGGCAGCGGCAACCTGCGGGATGGGCTGGCCATAGTACACATCGATGTGCACGGCCACCTCGATGCCCTCGCTCTCGTTCATATGCACGTCGATGCCCGCGCCGGCAGGCTTGGCGGCAAAGCGCGAACGCAGCCCGGAGAAGCTCGAGGACCCGACGCTTGCCACGCCCTCCACGTCGCGCGCGGCGATGGCGATGATGGTTTCCATGACTCCGGGGGCCAGACCCAGGCCGTCTACATACAGCTCTTCGTTCATGAACGTTCCTCCTCTTTCGCCGCCCCGCAGCCGGGGCGCCTTGGCGCACGCGCCGTCTTGTTTGAATATTCCCTACCGAGCACCTGACGGAAGCCTTATAGCGGAAACCCCACCAGAAGCCTCAGCAGTTACTCGGCCGGAAGCGCAAGCCTGCGAAGCGCGGAAAGCACGCCGCGCATCGCTCGCCCTTTGCGTATCCAGTTATTGTAGCGCAAAGCAAGCGAAACCCGTCAACACAGCGCGCATCGACGGAATTTCCTAAACCCGAAGAAAAAACGCCGCCCAAGCGAGCGGCGTCTCATACAAAAAAGCGCCGTTCGGAAGAATGGCGCAATTACACATTACAGACCAGTGACTTCGATGAAGTCGGTGCGGGCTTCGCCCTTCTGGAAGATCTCGGTCTCCAGCACCTTCTGATGGAACGGGATGGTGGTGGCGATGCCTTCGATCTTGAACTCGGCCAGAGCGCGACGGCCGCGCTGGATGGCCTCCTCGCGATCCTTGCCCCACACGATGAGCTTAGCCACCATGGAGTCGTAGAACGGCGAGATGGTGGAGCCTGCCTGGATGTAGCTCTCCACGCGCACGCCCGGGCCGCCCGGCACGTCGAAGCGCGTGATGTTGCCGGGGCACGGGCGGAAGTCATGCTCAGGATCCTCCGCATTGATGCGGAACTCGATGGCATGGCCGTTCGGGGAGAACGGTGCCTGCCCCGCGCAGCTCATGGGCTCGTGCGCGGCGATACGCAGCTGCTCCTTGATGATGTCCACGCCGGTAATCTGCTCGGTCACGGGATGCTCCACCTGCACGCGGGTGTTCATCTCCATGAAGTAGAACTTGCCGGACTCGTCGAGCAAGAACTCGATGGTGCCCGCGTTGCGGTAATCAACCGCGCGCACGGCCTTGACGGCTGCCACGCCCATGTCGCGGCGCAGCTGGTCGTTGAGGGCGGGCGACGGGGCTTCCTCCAGCAGCTTCTGATGGCGGCGCTGGATGGAGCAGTCGCGCTCGCACAGGGCCACCTGGTTGCCGAAGTCATCGGCGAGCACCTGAATCTCCACGTGGCGCGGACGCAGCACGAGCTTCTCCAGATACACGTCGCCGTTGCCGAAGGCCGCCTGGGCCTCGGCGCGCGCAGCGGTGAAGGCGCTCTCTAGCTCCTCGGGCTTGTGCACCTCGCGCATGCCCTTGCCGCCGCCGCCGGCCGATGCCTTGATGAGCACGGGGTAGCCCACACGCTCGGCGAAGGCGCGGGCATCTTCCACGCGCTCCACCACGCCGTCGGAACCGGGCACGGTGGGCACGCCGCAGGCCGTCATGGTTTCGCGAGCCGCAGCCTTGTTGCCCATGCGCTCGATGCACTCAGGCGAGGGACCGATGAACACGAGGTCGTTCTCGGCGCAGGCGCGGGCGAAATCGGCGTTCTCGGCCAAGAAGCCGTAGCCGGGATGCACCGCCTGGCAGCCGGTGGTCACGGCCGCGGCGATGATGTTGGACATGTTGAGGTAGGACTTGCCCGCCGGGGCGGGGCCGATGCACACGGCCTCATCCGCGTAGCGCACGGGCAGCGTGTCCTTGTCGGCCACCGAGTACACGGCCACCGTCTTCACGCCAAGCTCGCGGGCGGCGCGCATGATGCGCAGCGCCACCTCGCCGCGGTTGGCTACCAGAATCTTATCGAACACGTTCTATTCCCCCTCGCCCGCGTCGGCCTGGCCGTGCGGCTCGATGTAGAACAGCGGGGTGCCGAACTCCACGGGAGTGGCATCTTCCAGGCACACCTCGCGCACGGTGCCCATCTGCGGAGCGGCGATCTCATTCATGAGCTTCATGGCCTCGACGATGCACAGGGTCTCGCCGGCGGCAACCTCGTCGCCCACCTTGACAAAGGGCGGCTCGCCCGGAGCCGGAGAGGTGTAGAACGTGCCCACCATGGGCGCGGAAACCTCGATCCAGTTGGCGGGACGCGCGGGGGCGGCGGCAGGAGCGGGCGCTGCGGCGGGAGCTGCGGCAGGAGCCACGGCAGCGGCAGGCGCTGCAGCAACGGGAGCGGCGGCAACGGGGGCCACGCCGGGCATGCGCACGTTGATGCGGACGCCCTCTTCCTCCACGGTGATCTCGCCGACGCCGGACTCCTCGACGACCTTCACCAGCTCGCGAATCTGATTGATATCCACGTAATCATCCTCCTTGGCCTGGCTGGATTCACGCTCCAGCAGGAAATCGACACGTTCGGTGGCGCGGTGCTTCGACAGGAAGGTGCGCGCCTCGTTGGGGAACATTGCGTACATGAGCACGTCTTCTTCGCAGGTGGCCAGATCGCCGATCTCCTGCTTGACCTGCTCGTAGGTGGTGGTGGCGAGAGATGCCGGCGACACATCGGGCGGCAGCGTCTCGGAGTTGCCCACGACCTTCTTGTAGATGGCGGGATCCACCGGGCCCGGGGTCTTGCCGTAGAAGCCGCACAGGTAATCCTTCATCTCCTTGGACACCAGGCTCCAGCGCGAACCCGTGAGCACGTTCATGACCGCCTGCGTGCCCACGATCTGGCTCATGGGGGTCACGAGCGGCGGATAGCCCACCTCGGCGCGCACGCGCGGAATCTCATGCATGACCTCGTCCACGCGATCGAGCGCGTTTTGAATCTCAAGCTGCGCGATCAGGTTGGACATCATGCCGCCGGGCACCTGGTGCGAGAACACCTTCATGTGGGTGAGGCTGGACACGCCGCGCTTGTAGTGGCCGCGCTTGCGCACTTCCTCCCAGTAATCGGCGATCTCGAACAGCAGATCCAGGTCATAGCCGGTATCGTATTTGCTCTCCTGCAGGGCGGCCACGATGGTCTCCACCGCGGGATGGCTGTTGCCGAACGCGAGCGGAGCGCTGGCGGTGTCGGCGATCATCGCGCCGGCCTCGGCGGCCTTGACGATGTTCATGGGGGCCATGCCGCCCACGTAATGGCAGTGCACATGCACCGGCAGGCCGATCTCGGCGTTGAGGGCCTTCACCAGGCGCTCGGTGCGGAACGGCGTGAGCATGCCGGCCATGTCCTTGATGGCGATGGAATCGGCGCCCAGATCCTTGAGCTGCTGGGCGTACTCGAGGTAGCCGTCGAGCGTGTGCACGGGCGACACCGTGTAGGAGATAGCACCCTCGAACCAGCCGCCGCACGCCTTGATGGCCTCGGCGTTGTCAACCACGTTGCGAATGTCGTTGAGCGCGTCGAACACGCGGAACACGTGGATGCCGTTGCGCTTGGCAGCCGCGATGAAGTGGTTCACGATGTCTTTGGAGTAATGCTTGTAGCCCACCAGGTTCTGGCCGCGCGAGAGCATGGCCAGATCGGTGTTGGGCATGTGCGATTTGATGGCGCGCAGACGCTCCCACGGGTTTTCATCCAGGAAGCGCAGGCAGGTGTCGAACGTGGCACCGCCCCAGGCCTCTACCGCCCAATACCCCACCTTGTCCATCTTAGGCAGGATGGGCAGCATATCGCCGAGCTGCATACGCGTGGCCCACAGGCTTTGCTGGCCATCGCGGATGGTGGTATCCATGAGTTGCAAACCGGGCATGCTTCACCTCTCTCTTTGAGCGAACGCGATCGAGCGGCAGACCTGTTGAGCCCGCCCGCTTCCACGATGCCGGCAGAGCGCCCCGCGCAAAACGAGCGCGACGGCCCCGTATAGCATCGCAGCGTTATCGCCCCAGTCATACGAGCGTCATATTATAGGGAATGCATCAAGCATTTACTTTGACGTTCTAAGTTTCTACGACAAAACTGCACGCTTTAATGCACTAAAGCACTATATCGCGCGCTCGTGCGCTTGTCGAGCGGGGCGCAAGCCGTGCCGGCCAACGGCTCGGAAACGAAAGGGAGAATGGGGCATGCGGAAGTTGCAGGTCGACAGAGAGCGGAGTCTTTCAAGCGCCCGGCTCATACGCGTTGCCCGTTTCGCAATGCAGCAAACCCGCTCCAGATGAAGCAGCCGGGCGACAGACGCCGCCACGATACGAGGGGCGGGCGAATCGTCGCCGCCTTTCTTATGCAGCATGATGGGCGCATATTTGACGGAAACTTTACCGGCGAATGCAAAACAGGCGGACCAGATGCCTCTATCATTTCCCATGGAGGCGATTGCCATGTCTCACGAGAATCGCAAAGAGTCTGTCACTCGAGAGCCCTCGGCGGGCGTATGGGCGTTTGCCCGTACATTCAGCGCGCTACATTTCCTGAGAACCCGGGCGTTCGCCATCGTGGCGGGCATTGCCGCGGCGCTGTTCATTATTTCCATCGTCGGCCAAGAAGTACTCCAGATCAATACCGGCTGGGAAGCCGTGGCATTCACGTACATGATGCTTCCCGCCGAGGTAATCTTTCTTATCGTTGCTCTTGCTTTCGCCTTGGCGGTTCTGAAACGCACCGCTCAGATGATGCGAGAAACGCACGGAAAACGGCTGCTCGCTGCGGCCTTCCTCGTGCTGGAGACATTCGCGACCGTGACTTTTATCGCGCTGTACGCTGGAGCCGTGCTGGTGAAT
>CAUWMI010000026.1:0-23674 GCA_963559755.1 uncultured Slackia sp.
AGTCGAAGAAGAGAAGGGCGGCGATTACGGCGCTAACGACAATAATCTGTCGGGTCTCCATTAAATTAAAGCGACAGAAATTACCGAGGGCATGTCCAAACACCTGTCCACTCAAGGTCGCGCAGAGCATTCCGAGGCTGCAGAGGGAGAACGATGTCTCGAAGGAAAATCGTGTGTTTGCTGCAATTTCGATAATCGAGCAAAACATGAGCATTTCAAAAAATGTATATCCGAGAGTTGAAAAGAGCAAAAAGCAGAGATTGGCCGGGCTTGCTTCGACATAAGAAGAGAAGAATGCGCTTATCCAGCAGATAATGCCCAGGATACTTACTGTCCAGTACTTATTGTTAATAAAGGTGGTTTTGGCGACGGCGAAAAGAACGAGCCCGCCCGCTCCTCGGATTATTGTGACAAGAAGATTCGGGGCATAATTGGTTCCTGCTACCGTTGAGGACAGCGTGCCGAGTAGGCCATTTGCGAGTCCGAAAACTGAGAGGCCGATGATGAGTCGCCATGGAAACTTGCGCAATGAGGTGCGCACTTCGCTTCTCCTGCTAGCTGGGGATTTCATTTCTGCGGGTAGTGGGGCTTCGCGATGTGTGAGATTGGGGTCTTCTTGGGGCTCTTCTTCGGTGAGGCCGGGGAAGGTGTCGGCTTTGCTCTGGTTTACGTCGGAAAGGTGAAGCAGGAGGTAAACGCCGATCGGGGCGAATGCGTTGGCGATGGAGCCAATGAGATTCCCCAGCAGGAAAACAATGACAGAGTATGCTCCCGCTATGGCAATTGCCGAGGCGATTATCTCCAGGGGCGTTACACCCCGGCAATCCGTGAGCGTTCTCTTGAAAAGGTGATAAACAATTAGGATCGAACCTGCTCCTCCTATGATTCCAGAAAGGAAGGTAGTGAGGACGTTGTGTCCGTATGCCGAAGCGAAAAGGGTGCCAATGGTGGCGCATGCACATGCAACGCCTGCGGTCTTATCGATGATTGGATGATGGGAGAGAATTACCGCGAGCACCGCTATGTTAGCCATAAGGGAAGAGGCGTTGATGATTCCGAGGAACTCATTTTGCGAAACAGGACCTGTTGGCATGCCAAAGAACGTAAGGGATGTCCATCCCCAGAGGACTCCGAGCGCCAAGGTGATTAATCGATTTTGATTGAAGAATGTTATAAGCAATGTGTCTCCTGCGCTCTGCCTGCTATCCGACGCAATTATAGGCAACGAGTCTGTGGCGTGCGACAGGAGGATTTTTAACAGGCTCGGATAGAGATGTGTGCTTGCGGAGGGGTGCAAGCACACATTGCGGGTAGGGGCTACGCTTCTATAAAAGCAGCGGCATGCTTCGCTGCGTTTCGTCCGGAATAGATGTTGTTTCCATTAAAGGATCCAGGCATGGTGATGGTGTATGTTCCGCCGTAAAGCTGGCAGCCATCTGCGCCCGCGGCGTACAAACCCGGAATGGGTTTGCCCTGCGGGTCCAGAATCTCGGCGTTTCTGTTAGACCTGATTCCTCCGATGGAGCACATGTATGCGTAACTGAGGCGCAGGCCGTAATAGGGTGCCTCGATGCTGATCAGTTTATTTGCCGGCTTGGCGAAATCTTCGTCGGTGCCGCTCGAGCAGAAGGCGTTGTAACGGTCGAGTGTGGTTTGAAGCGCCTCGGTATCGACGCCGAGGGCCTCGGCAAGCTCCTGCACCGTGTCCGCAATATGAATGTCTCCGTTGCCGCCATCGATGAGGGTTTGAAGGTTTTCGGCTACGCCTGTGGTGTCGTCAGCGATGGTGCTTTGCCCAAAAATGCCGAAAATTGCTTCCTGATTCGAGCACGCATTGCTCACGCATCCGGACGTAACCGAGAGACAATCTTCGTTAACGAATCGCTCTGCATCCTGATTCACCCAGATGGGGGTCGAATTGGTCATAAGGAACTGGCAGGCAGGGTCTGCGGGCGTCGATCCTGCCACGGTGGTTTCCCTGAGGTAACTGGCATTGAGGGAGATATCCATGGCCCCCGCCTGCACCGCCATTTCCAAGCCGTCGCCATTGTGGCCTTCCATGCCGAGGTAATTAACCATATCGGTGTTGATGCCGAGGCTTGCGAGCTTTTCCATGTTGCCCGCATAGCCGCCAGATGCCAGGATGACCGCCTTGGTGTCGATTTGCAGCAGGGATCCATCTGCGGTTTCGGCGAGGATACCGGCGACAGCGCCATTGTTTATGATTAAGCTGCGTCCGCGCGTATTCAGGCGAATGTCAACGCCTAGCTCCTCGGCTTTTGCGCCCATAGGTTCGATATAGCTTTGCGCGCTATGATCGGCCCACCAGTGGAAAGCGGGGATGGCGCCCATGGGGGGATAATCATCCACAACTCCAGAGAATCGAACGCCGTTTTCTTCGAGCCAGGAGATATTTTCGCCCGATGCTTCTACGAGGTCTTTCCAGAGCAAAGCGTTTACTTTGTAATTGAAGAACTCCTGCTCATGCGCCACGACTTCGGCAAGAGTGATCTCTATGCCCTGCTCCTGCTGCATGTGCGAATTCACGGCGAAAATGCCCTCGGTTCCCGCTCCGTTGCCTCCGAGGATTCCTGTGCATTCTAGAAGAACGACAGTCTTTTCTAGCTGAGCTGCCTGCACAGCTGCCGCAAGGCCCGACATGCCGCCGCCCACAACGACAATGTCGGCGCTAATGGTCTCATCGGGAGTGGCTGCATTCGACCCGCTATTCTCGTTTGCTTCTTCGCCTTGGGTATTGGTGGGTGAGCAGCCGCCCAGAAAGCTTGCGCCTGTGACTCCGAGTGCGCCTGCTGCGGAGCCAATGATGAACGAGCGTCGATTCATTGTTTTCAACATTTTTGTATGCCCCTTTCGTCCTGCCTTGTGCATGGGGCGTTCTTCGCCCCAGCCCTTGCCGAAGGCTACAAAATCTTGGGCATTAATTCTTCGCCTGCTTCAGTCATATCTCGGCTAAAGCGGTCTCAACTAAAACAGTTGAGGCGGTTGAACAGGAAATACGTTGGTATGCATATCGAATTGAGTGCTAGCTCTTGGAATCTGATGCGGCGAAAGTAAGCGGATTGGCGCTATCCTTTATATTCCTCCAGCATATCGAGCAGGTCCTGGCGTGACGACACGCCGCATTTCTCGTAGATGTGCTTGATGTGGGTCTTCACGGTGCTTTTCGCCAGTACGAGTTCTTTCTCGATGTAAGGCACGTCGCGCCCGTTGGCGATAAGCGTGAGCACTTCGCTTTCGCGAGCGGAAAGCCCATGGTCGGAAGCGAAGTCTGCGCATGCCTGCCCCAGCCTCTCTTCCAGGGTCATGGAGGGTTGGGCTTCGGCGGCTGCGACGTTTTCGCTCGGTGAAGGAAGTGGCGCGATGGCGGCATTCACGCGAGGAAGCGGCCCCAGCAGAAGGATGACCAGCACGGCGGTGCCAATGCCGGCAAACACCGTGCGGAATCTGAAGTCGGCGTAATCGAAGCCTGGCTGTAGCTGCACGGCAACGGCGATCACGTCGGCAACGAGCATGGCTGCAAAGGCGACAGCGGCCACTTTGAGGAAGAGGGCCGAAGCGTTGCCTCCTCGGTTGTCGAGGAGGCGCAGCATCAGAATGATGATAAACAGTGCGATCACGATGCGTCCCGCTTCGCCCACAGCAAGCGGAATGCCACCAGAAAAATGGTAGGGAAATGCTAGGTAATTGAATGCCGCCATGGCAAATCCAACGTAGTAGAGCGGCGAGAAGGGCAGGGCGCCGCGTTTGGTGAGCGCAGAGAGCGCTGCTGCAAACACGATGGTCAACAGTGCGCATATCGCCGCAGGTTGCGTGAGCGTGCCGATAGGGGTATTTGCGGACGCGGGTCCTCCAAATAAAAGCGCAAGTATCGGACTGTCTTCGTGGTAGAGGCAAACGGGAAACAAAGCCATCGCCAGGTCTACGACGAAGCAAGAGAGGGCGGCGGTTATGAGGATGATGCGCGGCGGAAATGCGCCATCGGGCGCTACGTCGTTGCCTTCGTCCGCGGACTCTTTTGTCTCAATAAGAGGCAGCAGGCACAAGCACATGCCGAGCGGCATGATGATGCATGCCACGATGCGTGCTACTTCCGCCGGCATGATGCTCAGGATGAGATAAGCGATGCCCGCAAATCTCAGTGCTCCCGCAAGTCGCCTGACTGCGACTCTTTCTCCCCACGGTGCATACAGACACCACCATATGAAGGCGCACGCCACGGTGAACAGCCCCGAGAGAAAATCCCCAAGCACCACAACGGTGCCCGCCACATCTCTTCCGACGATCGACCCCGTTCGAATGAGATAGGAAAGGCAGAGGCCTGCCGAAACGAAAGCCGTCGCATAGCCTCGAACGGCTTCGCCATGCATATTGAGCCGACAAGCGAGCGCACACGCCGCTATGCCCACAAGGCATCCTATGTCACCGGAAAGAGTCAAAGGGAGTTGGCTCATGCGGGCTATGAAAAAGTCAGAGAAGGGGAACTGCCCCAGCAGCGCACTTAGGACGCACGTGAGAAAGCAACCAAGCCCAACGGTCGCAAACGCAGTCTGATTGTCTAAGCGAAATCCTCCCATGGCGCCACATTGTAGCGCAGAAGCACGTCAGACGGCATCGTACCAACGGGAGGATGCCGCGATGGATGCGATTTACAACTATCGAGATGATGGCATTTCTCCCTTTCAAACCTATGATGCGGCACGTTTTAAGGTTTCCACGATTTTGGTGGCAGTCTGAAAGACCCATGCGCGCCAGCTGCCTGCCAAAGGGAAATCGCAAGACGGTCAAATGGCTGGATAGAATAAGAAACATAAGGGGGAGACATGAACAATCTCACTCAAGTTATCGAGAGGGAAGACCATGCGGGCATCAGCCGCCGCAACTTCTTGGGCGGCGCGGGCATCGCAGCGCTGGGTGCTGGCATTTTGGGCAGCGGCATGTTGACCGCTTGCAGCCCGCAGGCGGCAACGGATGAGGTTTCCGACTCTCAGGAGGCGGGCGCGAGCGATGGCTGGTCCGGCACGTCGGTCTACGCCCAACTGAATCCACAGAACGAAAACTATGCCACCAACTCCATCGAGGATTGGTCGCAAACCACGCTGTTCAGCGAATGCAACATCGGCAACGTCACCATGAAAAACCGCATGGTCAAGACTGCGGCAACCTCCGGATACTACACCGAGGAAACTGCCGTGCCGTATTTCGGCAACATCGCGCGCGGCGGTATGGGCGGCATCTTCGTCGAGGGCAGCTATGCGGTGTTCGAGCATCTGGATACCCCTGAATGGTGCACGGTGGCGGGAGGCGACACGCGCCCGACGCTCGAGAACGGCCCTCTCCAGGCAATTGTCGACGAAATCCACGCGAGTGATATTCCGTGCTTCATCCAGTTCAAGTGGGGCACTCCCGGTCTTACCTATCTATGGCACAATGTGCCGGCCGAGGGAAGCAAAAGCATGGCAAGCGAGTTGACCCAGGAAGACATCGACATGCTGGTGTCCGATGCGGCTACGGCTGCCAAGAATCTGCAGGCCATGGGCTACGATGGCATTGAACTTAACTGCGCAGGCGATAACGTGCCGGCGCGTTTCCTCTCGCGCTATCAAAACGACCGAGGCGCCGACGATCCTTATGGCCCGGCCTCTATCGAGAGTCGCGTGAAGGTCGTGACGGATATGATTGCCGCTATCCACGAGCGGTGCGGCGACGATTATCCCGTGCAGGTGCGCATCAATGGCGTTGAGGAGAACGATGCGAATCTGGGACAGAACGCCGCAATGAGCTCTATGGAAGAGATTGCCGCTATCGCGCAGGCACTCGAGGCCGGTGGTGCGGCGAGCCTGCACCTCATTCTGGGCGTGTTTGGCTATCACGAAGCCCAGTTCCTCAACGACGGCTACTTCGGCGGCTACGGCATCAACGGCACTACGAGTTTCGGCACGTTCTTCGACTTCTCCAGGCACTTCAGCGGCATCCTCGACGGCAGCACCTCCGGTTGCGGCTTCATGCTGGGCGCTGCAGCGTATGTAAAGCAGCACGTGTCCATTCCCGTGGGCTGCGCCACCTACATGGATCCCGCCCATGCGCCCGACCTGTTCGAGAACGCGCTCAAAGAAGGCAAGGTCGACTTCCTGTTCATGAACCGCCCGCTCGCCAACGCCGATATGGAGTACGTGAACAAGCTGCGCGAAGGCCGCATCAACGAGATCCGTCCTTGCACGCGCTGCCTGCATTGCGCCGCCGACTTCAACAATCATCTGGGTATGATGGAAGGCTGCCGCGTGAACCCCTGCAAGGCGCGCGTGTTCGGCGAGCAGATGCCTGAGGGCTACGAGCCTCCTGCAGCCGACGGTCAGAAGAACGTCATGGTCGTAGGCGGTGGTCCTGCTGGCATGGAGGCTGCGCGCGTTGCTGCTGAGCGTGGGTATACCGTGAGCCTGTACGAGGACGACGACTCCCTGGGCGGCTTGCTCTCGTTTGCCGAGGCAATCAAGGGCCCGCACGAGAACCTCAGCCAGTACCGTAGCTATCTGTCTCATGCGCTTGAGCTTGCGGGCGTAAGCGTGACCACGGGGCAGGAGGTGACCGCCGATTTCGTGCGAGAGCAGAACCCCGACGTGGTAATCGTTGCTGTGGGCGGCGCCCGTCAGGAGCTTGGCGTCGAGGGGACCGAGGCCACGCCTGTCCTTTCCGTCGAAGAGTTCAGCCTCACTGATTTCGGCGAGAACGTGGTGGTTGCCGGCTTCAACGCGCAGGCGCTCGATTCTGCGCTCTATCTCCTGGCGCATGGCAAGGCCGTCACGATGGTCGCCGAAGACGACATTGCCAATCTGGGCAAGGGCCAGTCCGCCAAGATGCTTTCGTTCGTGCTGCCGGCGCTGTATGCCGAAGGCTGCCGCGTGATTCCCAATGCTGCGATCGAGTCGATCGGCGACGGTGAGGTTACGGTGGTCGATGGTCAGGGCATGGAGCGCACCATCGTTTGCGATGCTGTGGTCAACGCTATCGACATGGCTCCCAACACCGCGCTTGCCGATGAGCTCGAGGGCGAGTTCGATGTGTACGCCGTGGGCGATTGCGCCGATCCGTGGGACATCCAGGCGGCTGTTGCAACCGGCAATCTGGCTGCTCGCGCCTGCTAGGTTTAGTCAAAAGAAAGCTTTGCGAATACCCCTCCATTCGCTTTGCCCACATAGGAGAAGGCCCTTCGGGGCCTTCTCCTATGTGGGGGCGCAATGCACGTGATGGCTTTTAGGCGATCGCGCTTGTAGGCACCACAATCATGGCAAGGCAGCCGCGCTCCTCGTAGATGCGGGCGAAATCGGTGGCGTTGCGCTCTACTATGCCTTCGAGCGGGTCCATGACCTGCACGCTTTCGCCATTGTCGGTCAGGCCGCACACCACCACGCAGTGGTTGTTCACGACGAACTGGTACCAGAAAATCGTGTAGTCGCTGAACTCAGGCTCCTCCATGTACATGGTGGTCCAAACCATAACGGGGTATCCCGCCGAGATGATATCGATCACCTCGGAAAATGATGCACCGTTGATATTGATGGCGGCATAATTCGCCGAAGACGCACTGTCCAGATACCGGTTTGCGGCATCCACCATGGCGGGCGGCCATGCGCTGCCGCTGCCTGCGGGGTCTCCCGCGTAGTGGTACACGAAGTCGATGAAATCAGGGTCATAATTCAGGTAGCCAAGCACGTCCTCGAGCGACGCATCCATGTCCATACTCTGCAACACGCTTGCCAGCGCCGCGGGCTCGCAGCCAGAAGGGTAGGCATCGCCCTGCAAAACCTCGGGTACGTGTTCTGCGTATTTTACGGGCGCGGCGGCGAGGTTCTCGATGAGCGTCGTGCGTTCGTCGTCTTCTATGGGGCCGGTGAATGCGCGCAACGTTGCCGATGTGGTTGCTTCTGCTTCGCTAGCTGCCGCATCTCTCACTATCGATTGCGACAGCATGCGGGTGACAACCACAAGCACGGCGACGATAATCAGTGCGCATGCAATTTTTGCCGCAACGCCCGCCGCTCGTTTCGCGCCCGTCATCCGCGAAGGTCGCCCGCCATACGTGCTCAGCGCCGGATTCGAACACGTGCGCGATGTGCGCGGACGAAAGAGGATACCCGCGCGGCTTGCAGGAGGTCGTGTGCGCTGGCGGGGCAATCGCTTGCGAGGAGCGGAATTCCCTCGGGAGGCTTGCGGGTTTTGTGCCGCGGCCTTGCGCGAAGAACGCCTGCGTGGACGAGTGCCATGCGCGTACGATTCGCGCGAGTAACGCTCCTGCGAAATGGCAGCAGGAGAGGCCGGGCTGGCCGGGCTGAGCAAAAAATCAACCTGTGAAGGTGCTTCTTCTTGCGGAAGCATGCAGCCGCATAGGCGCAGGCGTTCGTCGAACATCGTGTTCATGCTGCCTCCTTCACGGGGACGGTGGTTCATGCCGCCGACGGGGGCGGCGCGTGCCACGATTACGTGCCGCCCCATGTCGGTTGATGTTGGCCGTGGCGCAGAGCTGCGTTGGAGATGGGTGTGCGCCAAAGGCCCCGGATGCTGGCGATGGGAATGGATAGATCGCCGTCATCCGGTGTCTCAATCCTAAAAAGAGGTCGCATTGAAAGTCCCATAAGGGCGCATGGGAAAACTCTGAAGAAAGGCTTAACAAAGGCTTAAAAGCGGGACGAGCGCATGGTTCGCGCCGCCGCGCGTGGTAGGATTTCGCCCATGGCTGACACCCGACATATCCTTGTTTGCGACGACGAACGCGAGGTTGCCGATCTGGTCGCGCACCTGCTCGAGCGCGAGGGTTTTGCTGTGCGCACGTGCTATGTGGGTGAGGAGGCATTGCAGCTTCTGCTCGCCGGCGCGTTCGATTTGGCGGTGCTCGACATCATGATGCCCGGCATGGACGGCTTCGAGGTATGCCGCCGCCTGCGCGCGTCGCAGGATGCTCGCGTGGCCGATACGCCCGTGATCTTCCTTTCCGCCAAGGGCGAGGAGTTCGACAAGGTGCTCGGGTTCACCATCGGGGCCGATGACTACGTGACCAAGCCCTTCAAGTCGCGTGAGCTCGTAGTGCGCGTCAAGGCGCGCATGCGCCGCCGTCGTGGGCAGCAGGCGCCGGTGGGCGTGCTCAGTGCGCGGGGTATCGAGCTCGACGAGGCTAATCATCAGGCGCGTCTCCATGACGAGCCGCTGGCTCTCTCCCCAAAGGAATTCGACTGCTTGGCTGAGCTTTTGCGCGCGGGCGGCTCTCCCGTCTCGGCGCGCGATCTGTATGAGCGCGTGTGGAAGACCGAGTACAATGCCTCGTCCCACAACGCCGTGATGGTGTATATCCGCCACCTTCGCAAGAAGCTCTCCGAGCTTGACTCGTCCGAGGAGTTCATCGAAACCGTGTGGGGCGTGGGCTACCGCATCGCTCCGACTCCAGCGGCAAACGCAAACGGCGCGCCCGTCGATGATTCTTCGGTGCCCCCTTCGTCCGCCGCGGCTGCATCCTCGGTTGATGCTTCGCGTGCCTCGTCGCGCGTGAACGACGTACACGACGAGGAACCTCATGAAAAATAGAAGTGAGCAGACCCGTATCCTCACCAAGAAGATGGTGGCGTGGACCGCCGTGGTATTGGCCGCCTTCACGCTCGTGTTCTGCCTGGTCGCCGTGGCGCTCAACCGTGCCGTCATGCCGGCGCTCGGTAATGCCGTGGCGAATGCGGTTTCGCCGTGGGAATACATGTCGGCGCTCGACGTGATGGGGTATACCGAAGGAAACTCTACCCTCGTCCAGAAGACCAACGAGGTTAAGGCCGATGTCGTGCGCAACTACCTCAACGCGTTGGCTGACGAGATTGTGTCCGATGCCGATTTGGGTCTCACGGTTGCCGACGAAAGCGACGAAAGCGATGGGGCTTCGCAGGACGATGCTGTGTCGGCCGACGCGAGCGCTGGTTCAAGCGCGCCGGCGGATTCCGAGCTCATGCAGGCGATTAGGGCCATTAATGCGGGCGAACTCGATTACAGCGACGTGACCGATAAGGTCAACGAAAACGCATCCGACATATCCAAGGCGTTGTCGTCCTACACCGAGCAACTCAAGGAGTACAACCCCCGCCAATACGCGCTGCCTGCGGATACGCGTGCGGCCTATCTGGTTGCCATCGCGCGCGACTCCGATTACGCCGACGCGCGCTCCCAGGGTCTGACGACGAGCGATGCGGTAAGCGGACCGGAGGCGGATTCGCAATTCGCAGGCGCGAGCGATCCCATGGTGAAATTCGTAAAGCTCGCCGTTGACCTGCGCAATGCGGGCGCGGCGGCCAACGTGCATGATGGAATCTGGCTTCTCACGAAGGGGCTCTACGCTAATAGCGCGATTGATTCGTATTACGCTGAAGCCGCGGATCCGATGCATGTCGACATCTCCCAGAAAATCGTGTACAGCACCATTGGCCTCGGCAACGAGCAGGAAGTGGTGATTTATGCCGACGGTCACGGCGTAACGCGCGATTTGTCGGCATATGACCAGGTCAAGCAGTTGAAACTTCCCGTGGCGCTCATCCTGTACCTGTTGGGATGCTTGGTGATCATGGTGTTTGCCGTGCGCAAGAGCCTTGGATATTTCGACATACTGTTCGCCTCGGTGGGTGCAATTCTTTCCAAGCGCGGCTCATCCGAGGACGCGGCTGAGCTTCCGTCCGAGCTGGCCATTGCGCAGAAGACCATCGACGACATCCGTCTTCGCAACGATCTCGATGAGCGCGCTGCCGAAGCTGCCGAGCGTCGCAAGAACGAGCTCGTGGCGTATCTCGCGCACGACACCAAGACGCCGCTCACCTCGATCACGGGCTATCTCTCGCTTTTGGAGGAGGCGCCCGATATGCCCGAAGACCAGCGTAAACGCTACGCGCACACGGCGCTGCAGAAGGCCTATCGCCTCGACGGCATGCTCGACGAGTTTTTCGAGATCACGCGTTACAACCTGCACGCCATCGCCATCGAGCGCGAGCATTTCGATCCGGCGCTTCTGTGCTTTCAGGTGGCGGAGGAGTTCTATCCTGAGGCATCGTCGCGCGGTATCGAGATTCGCGTGGATGCCCAGGAGGGCGACGAGGTGTTCGCCGATGCCCGCAAGCTTTCGCGCGCCCTGTCCAACGTGGTGAAAAACGCGGTGGCCTACGCCGACGCGAACAGCGTGATCGACGTGAAGATGAGCCTGGAGCAGCAGACGGCAGCAAAGGCAAAGGCGATGGCATCCGCAAAATTGGAGGCTTCCACCCAAGCGGGAGTCTCCACCGAAAAGGAGCGAGGCCGCACGCTGCGCATTTCGGTAACCAACCGTGGACGTGAGATAAGTCGCGAGCACCTGGATCGCATTTTCGACAAGTTCTACCGCGAAGACGATGCACGCGCTACCAACCAGGGTGGTGCGGGGCTGGGCCTCGCCATCGCGCGCGAGATTGTGCAGGCGCACGGAGGCACGATCGGCGCGACGAGCGAAGGCGGTCGCACGGTGTTCACGCTGGAGGTGCCTGCAGGGGAGTAAAGGCGCGGGACGTTTGGACGCGTTCGCGAAAGCGCCCCTCCGCCCCTCGTGCGTCGTTTCGATCTGGCAGGATCGAGGCCGCACGCCGGCAGGTGTGACGCCCCTCGCCTTGTCGGCTCTTTTCTCCGATTTGACACGCTGCTTTAGCGTGGCGGATTGCGTTTGCGCGCCAAGCTGTTAGAATCCCTCATCACAATCCATAATTCAGCATAATATTCCGCCGGAGAATTCGGCGTCCGAAGGTGCGAATCTAAGACGCAGGAGGAAACGTGCAGATGCGTGATGAAACCACCGCAATCGAAGAAAAAACCGCTGTTGACGTCGCCGAATCTTCGGCAAACAAGCCCCCTTCGAACGAACCGCTTTTGCCCCAAAACTGGCTACGCGTTATCGTGACCATTTGGCTTGGTCAGGCGTGCTCCATTCTCACAGCATATTCATCTATCTATGCGGGCGTGTGGTACGTGACCGAAACCACCGATTCGGCGCTCATGCTGGCGTTGGCTTCGCTGTGCTCCATGCTGCCGCAGGGCTTGCTCTCGCCGCTTGGCGGCGTGGTGGCCGATCGCTTCAACCGCAAATACGTGCTCATTGCGGCCGATGCGTTCGTCGGCACCGTGGCGCTCATCATGGGCGTGATTATCTTGATGGGACACGTATCGGTGCCGTTGGTTCTGATAATGGGCGCGCTGCGCAGCGTGGGCCAGGCGTTCCACATTCCCGCCATGGAGTCTACGACGCCTCTGCTCGTGCCCAAGAAGCATCTGGTGCGCATCAATACGCTCAACCAGAGCCTGTGGTCGCTCGCTCTCATCGTGGGGCCTGTGTTCGGCATTTTCCTGTATACGGTCATCGGGTTCCAGATGGTGCTGTTCTTGAACGCCGCCGGCTGCGCCCTTGCCTGCCTGGCGCTGGTGTTCGCGAAAATCCCCGATTTCCACGACACCTCCGATGAGGCGCGCCATCCCATCCAGAGCCTCAAGGCGGGTCTGGGCGTGCTGCGCGCCGATCCGGGCCTTTTGGTTATGGCGGGCATCGTGATGGGCGTCATGGCTATGTATGCGGGCATCAACTCGCTGTTCCCTCTGATGACATACGACCAGTTCAACGGCGACGGCTACATGGCGTCTACCGTGGAGGCGGCGTACGGCGTGATGAGCCTGATAGGCATGGGCATTTTGTTTGCCTGGGGCGGCGGGCGCCATCTGCTGCGCACCGTCGCCGTGTCGGGCTTTTTCGCTGGTTTGCTGCTGGTGGCGGCGGGTTTGCTTGCGCCCGAGATGTTCATGTGGTTCGTGGTGCTTACCGGCGCATCCGGCGTTGTGGAGGCGTTCTTCAACGGGCCGCTTCTGGCGGTGCTGCAAAAGCGCGTCCCGCCCGAGAAACTGGGTCGCGTGATGGGGTTGTTCACCACCGTGTCGGCGCTTTCATCGCCCATCGGGCTTTCGCTTGCAGGCGCTTGTGCCGAGTTCACGGGCGTAAGCAACTGGTTCATCATCGCCGGCGCCGTTATCGCGCTGTGCGGTGTGCTGCTGGGCACGCTTCCCATCCTGCGCAAGCTCGACGCCGAGGTGGCGTCTACGCTGGGCGACCCGCACGTTACCAAGAAGCCGCCCCGCGCAGGGGGCCGCAAGGGCCGTAAGAAGATGCAGGCTACTGAGGACGCCGCTGCGGTCGCAAAGGGGGCAGGTGCCGACGAGCGCGCAGGTTCGCCTGCCGCGCATGCGGGCGACTCGCTTGCCGCGGGCGATGCTGCCGCTGCGAGCATTTCGGCCCATGACGATCTCGACGTGACCGTGCGCGTACCTCGTCGCCGTGCCGCACAATCGGCCGCCGTATTTCGCGATGCGGCTGATGGGTCCGTGCCGGATGAATCCGACTCCGCTTCCGCTGAAAGCGAGCGCGCATAATGATCATTCTGGGCGCGCTGGTAAACGGCATCGCTACGGTATTCGGCGGCGTGCTGGGCCTTATCTTCAAACGCCGCGTGTCGCAGAAGCTGGGCGATTTCCTGATGAGCGGTCTGGGCCTGTGTGTGGTGCTGGTGGCCGTGCAGGGCATGGTCAAGGGCGGCGACGTAATTGTCACGGTGCTCTCCATCGTTATCGGCGGAGCGCTGGGTTATTGGCTGGATATCGACGCCGCCGTGCACCGCTTCGGCGATTGGGTGCAGGAGCGCATCAACAAGGCGTTCAAGGGCAAGACGGCGTTCGGCAATTTCTCCGACGGCTTCGTGGCATCCACGCTGTTCATCTGCATCGGCGCGATGGCTATTCTGGGATCGCTCCAAAGCGGCCTGCAGTTGGACCATTCCACGCTTTATGCCAAGGCGCTGATCGACATGGTGGTGGTCATGGTGATGGCCACCACGCTGGGCATCGGCGTGCCGTTTTCTGGCATCTGCGTGTTCGTGTATGAGGCGCTGCTCAGTCTGGGCGCCAGTGCGCTTGCGCCGTTTTTGACCGATGCTGTGATCAACGAGATGGTGTGTGCGGGCAGCCTGCTTCTGCTTGCCATCGGCCTTAATATGCTCAAGATCACCGACATCAAGGTGGCGAACTTCCTTCCCGCCGCGTTTCTCCCCATTGCCGTATGCGCCGTGATGGGCTTCCTGCCCACCCTGTAATCTCGATACCGTCTTTATATCGTTTATCGGCGGGAAGCGCTGCTGTGCGGGCGCGAACGTGCGAGCTGCATTGCCTCGACGGCGAAATGCCGGTTTCGTATTCAGTCATCGTCAAAATCACGGAGTAAATGCGTGCGCCCCGCTGGCTCGATGGTGCTTGATTTCGTTCATGCTACAATTCACCCT
The DNA here is from genome assembly GCA_963559755.1 of uncultured Slackia sp. Taxonomy (GTDB): domain Bacteria; phylum Actinomycetota; class Coriobacteriia; order Coriobacteriales; family Eggerthellaceae; genus Slackia. The sequence goes on from CAUWMI010000026.1 coordinate 14,376, forward strand.
CGTTAGCTACTGCGGGCGGCGGTCGGGGAGGCCGTACGCTGCAATCGATTTCGCGAGTCACGCTGCGCAAAGGTCGCATGCATCCTGCAAAATCGGGAGCCTATCTGGGAAGAATCTCATGACAATAATCGAAATCGTCATCCTTGGCGTTGCTCTGGCTATGGATGCCTTCGCCGTCACGGTGTCTAACGTGTTTTGCTATCGCGGGGCATCGCGCGCTCGTTTGCTCATGCTGCCGGTGGTCTTCGGTATTTTTCAGGGTCTTATGCCGCTTCTGGGATTTTTCCTTGGCGGCCTGGTGGGAAACATCATTGAGCAGTATGCGGGCATCGTTACGCTTGTCATTCTGGGGCTCATCGGCGGCAACATGATCAAAGAGGGCATATCGGATCTGCGCGAGGCGCGTGCGGCGCGCGAGGCAGGCGGCGACGTATGCGACCTTGCGCCCGATGCGGCGGCGCTCACGCTCAAAGTGGTGTTGGTCCAGGCGGTTGCCACGAGCATCGATGCGTTTGCCGTAGGCGTGAGCCTGCGCGCGGCAAGCGTCAATATCGCCGAGGCCGCCATCATCATCACGCTTACCACGTTTCTCTGCTGCGTGGTTGCGCTCGCCATCGGCAAGCGTTTCGGCAGCATGCTCGGCGAGAGGGCCGAGATCGTGGGCGGCGTGGTGCTGGTGATAATCGGCGTGAAAGCGTTGTTCTCGTAGAGCGCGCTCGCAATGCGGCCTGGAGCCGCCTCCCATAAAAGCGAATATTAAGGTAAACTTCACCCGAATGCTCGACGGGTTGCACCTGTCGGGGTGCGCCGCAAGGGCGCGTTCATCAATTGGTCGAAACGGATGCGCATTCGTGCGCAATCTTGCGTCGTCCGGGCGTAAGAGAGGGGAATCGGGGTGGAAATCCCCGGCTGTACCAGCAACCGTAATTCGAGCCTTGCGGGCTTGATAAGTCGGAATACCTCCTGTTCAACGACCCTGGAAGAAAGGTGTTCTTATGGACAGAACGGCATGTCGCGCTACGCGCGCGACAAATGCGAGCCTGCCGTCAAAGCTGCTCGCGCTCATCCTGTCGGTCGCGTTGGCGACCGCGTTTACCCCCTTGTACGCCTTGGCCGACGACAATGCGGCAGATGCGGGCGGCTCCCAGACCGAATCGGTGGGTGCCGATTCGAATAGGGCAGCTTCTGACGATTCGGACCACGCCGAAGATGCCCTTCCCGCCAATGGGGAACCCGACCTCGCCGACGAGGTGGATTCTTCCGCCGAAAGCCCCCAGAGCGCCTCGGATGCGGCGGACGTCCCCTCCGGTGCTGCCGAAAGTGATTCGAATGAGGGTGGGGCTCAAGCCTCTGGGTCTAGCGAGCCAGCTGTCCAGTCGACGTCCTCCGATTCGAATGCGGACTCTCCGGCTGATTCGGCTATCGCTCTCATCTCCCTTGCCGATGCCGTCGCCAAGCTCCAAGATGAGAACTGGCGCTTGGAGCTTTCCTATGGCGAAGAGGACAACGCGAACGAGGTGCTCAAGGCGAAGCTTGCCGAGATGGGCATCGATGATGCGAGCGTTCGCGTGTCGTCTGTCGAATTCGCCAATAAGCAGGATGCGGCCGAAATGGGAATCTCCGCGGCAAGCGATGACACCAATGGCGATGTCACATACTTCTTCATGGATCCCGACGATATCTCGGGATTCGCGAATTTCATTCAGTGGCGGCAAGTAACTCCCACGTTCGAGATTTCGCGCGGTGATGAGAGCGTATCGTTCACGCCTTCCCGCAGCACGTCTATCCCCTGGAATGAGTCCAAAGTTGAGCAGATGCTCGCGGAAGATGCCAAAACGTCGCTTGCCATAGGCTTTGCGATGGGGGACTCGGCTGAGTCGGTCACGCAGGACATGACGCTTCCGTACAAGCTTGAAGGCAAAAGCTGGTCGGAGGTCTCGTGGAGCTCTTCGGACGAGGATGCCGTTGCAATCGAGGGCTACAGCTGGGAGGACCGCACAGGAAGCGTAACGCGTGCTTCCGAAGATGCGCAGGTTACGTTGACGGCAACCGTGGGCGTTGTATTGAGCGGCGGGCCCGAGGTTAAAGTCCAGATGCCCTATGACATCACGGTGAAGGCTGATTCCGCCGCCATCGACGCCGAGAAAGCGCTGCTGCAGCAAAAGGTAGACGAGGCGTTTTCGGCGGACGCTCTCACGTACAGCTCAGATGGGTCTGCGGCAGACGCCGCAGGGCTTACGGGCGACGTTCAGCTCCCGCGCCCTTCGGCGCTTGGCATCGACGGGGCCGATTACTGGGTGACGTACGGCGTCTCTAACGACAGCATCGCGGTGAATGGGTATCGCGGCAATGTGTATCGTCCGCTGCCTGGTGCGACTGGCTCCTCGGTTGAGCTGACGCTTACCGTGACGAGCAAAGCGAATTCTGAAATATCGGCATCCAAGACCATCGAGCTCGCCGTTGCGCCGCTCGAGGCATCCGATATCGAGGCGGAAGTCGCCCTGATGGAGGGGGCGAAGGCCGGCTACGCCGCCGCTCTTGCGAACGGGCAGGATGCATCGAACGTCACGGGCGACCTCTCAACGTTCCAGAAGGCGTATCGCGACGCCAATGGATCGATTGCCTGGGCGCGCGACTACGCATCCGCCAACGCCGCCGGCGACGGCATCGTGGCGGTTGACCTTGAGCCCGACGACGATATGGGCGTTGTGCCCGGCCATTGGTTCAAATCGAGCGACGCAAGCGTCATCGCGCACGATACGCTGCTGTTTTCTCAGCCTGAATACAACACCCAGATCACCGTGACGAGCGTTCTGTCGAGCGAAAAGTACGCTCGATATGCGCAGCGCTACGCAGAAGACCTCACGTGGGGGTCGGTCTTTGCGAGCCTCGCGCATCAGGAGGTATCCGCCGCGTTCACGGTGCACGGCACCACCGGGGAGGACGACCCTGAAGCCGGGACGGAAGACCCCGAGTCGTTTACGGTGAGCGCCAGGATAACCGGCGTTTCCGAGCATGGAGCGGATGAGGAGTTCTCCGCGCAGACATGGGTTCCGCTCACCGAGATAACGGTGGATGCGAAGGACGGAACGGTCGCGTGGGACGTGTTCGCCGACGTTCTCGACGATGCGGGCTATACCTATGCTCTTGAGGGGTATTACTGCCCGTATTCCATCACTTCACCCGACGGGCGAACGCTTGCCGCGTCTTCGAGCGAGCCGTGGAGCTACTGGAGCTTTATCGTCAACGGGGAATATGCCAGCGTTGGGGCTGATCAATACGCCGTCCAAGAGGGCGACATCATCGAGCTTGTGTATGTGGACGGATCGGGATCGGCCCTTCCCGAAGGAGGGGTGGAGCTTATCCCCGATGCCGATCACCCCGATCTTTCCGTTGATTGGGCGGGCTTTGCCGACGGCGGGTCGGGGTCGGTTGTCACCGATGAGGCGCTGCCGAGCGAGGGCGTGAGCCAGAAGTGGACCCAGTCCCTTCTCACCGAGGACGAGCGGGCCCAGAACGCATCGCTCGTTTCTTCGGACGCGCTCATCATCGACGGGAAAATCTACATTGTCGCGTCATCTGCGATATACGAAACCACGCCTCCGTACAATGCGGTGAAAAGCCTTGCTCGATTGAGCGTTATCGATCCTTCGACGGGCGAGGTGGAGCGGCAGGTGCCGCTTGCGCGCTCGCTCGACTCGGTGTGTCGACCGGTGTACTCCGACGGCATCATCGTGATTCCGCTTGCCGAAGGGTACCTCCAGGCGGTGTCCGCCTCCACACTCGAGACGATATGGGTGCTTCCGGGGATCGAGGGCGCGCAATCCATTTCGTCGCTCACTGTTGACGACGGCTACGTGTACGTGTCGACGGCGGATGAGTTCGGCGCCGACTACGTGGCTTCGGCGGGTACGGTGCGCCGCGTCAATCTGTATACGGGCGCGCTTTCCGGAACCGTCCATAGCGATGCGTCTGGGTACTACTGGGCAGGCGGCGTGGTCATGGGCGACTGGTACGTGGTCGCCGACGATTCCGGAACGGTGTCCGCATATGTGCGCGACCTGTCCGCCGAGGCATCCTCGCTCGCTCTTTCTGCCGGCGTGCGCTCGACTCTCGTGGTTCACGGCGGGTATCTGTACGCCGCATCCAAAGACGGCATGCTTCATAAGCTTTCGCTTTCCGATGAGGGAGTTCTCTCCGAGGTCGGATCTGTGTCGTTCGCGGCTTCGAGCACATCTACGCCCACCATCGTTGGCAATACGGCCTTCGTCGGCGGCGCGTCCGAGGAATTTACGGGCGTTCTCGCCGTAATCGATGTTGACTCCATGACGGTCGAGTATGCCGTCACGGGGTATGCCGATGCGGCGGGTACGACGCAGGCATTGCCGGGCGATGTTAAGAGCGCCCCGCTCGTCAGCGCGCAAGACGGCAACACATACGCATACTTTACCTGCAATAATCTCCCTGGTGGCCTGTACGTATACAAGCTGGGGGAGGATCATGCGACTCTTCTGCATCTGCCGGATGAGGACCTGCAGAACTATTCGATGTCCTCGGCCTTTGCGGGTTCCGACGGCAAGCTGTACTACGTGAACGACTCGGGAACGCTCTTCGCCTTGGAGGCGGGCGCGGATTTGCCCTCTTCGGGCGGCGATCAGGGCGATGCAGACGACAACGGCAATGCTGGCAACGGCAATGGAGGTGCCGGCGATTCGGGCGGGCACGAGAACGCGGGCGGCAACGAAGGGGCGGACGGCTCCCAGTCGGGCGCTGGCTTCACCCCGGTTTCCCCTGCGGGCTCGGTGGCTCCCGGCAGGACGCCCATCGTTTCGGGTTCCGCCTTGGTCTCTTCGATGACGCGCGGCGCCGAGGCACGTGCTGATGCTGCGAGCAACGGCGAGTCTGCCGACGAGAGCGTGGCGAAGGCGGCGTCTACCGGCTTTCTCGATGGCTCTTCTGCTTCAGACGGCTCCTCCGACTCTCGCTATGCATCGGATTCCTCCGCATCCGAGGGCGCGCCCGTTTGGGCGTTCGTTGGCCTCGGGGCGGGAGTCGTGTGCCTCATCGTAGCCGGGTCGTGGCTGTTCGCTACGCGCCACTCCTCGGGAAGGGGGATGTAGCCATGGCCGATTTGAACGGCGATGCCAAGCGCGAGACGACGCTTGAAGGCGCGGGCGAGCAAGGAAATGAGCCAAAGCGCGATTCTGCTGCCGCTGCCGCGTTGACGGTGGGCTCCGATGCGGGATCCGCCTCGTCTCGACAGCCGCGTCGCGCCTCGCGCATCGTGGCGTGGTGCGTGCTTGCTCTTGCCGCCGTCGCGATCGTTGCGTGCGGATGGGCGGTCATAGCCCCGTCGCTGCAGCAGTCGGATGCTCAACGGACTCAAAACGCCGTCTCCGCTTCGGGCGAAGAGGCGGATGGGTCGGCGGATGTCGAGGGCGAATCCACGAACGATGGCCAAGGGCAAAACGCCACATCAGCAGGAGACGATGCCTCTTCGGACGATTCCGCCGGCTCGTCGCAGGCGGCTTCGGGCGCCGACGCCTCTGCCGCGACGTCAGGCTCCTCCTCGTCCGATGGCGCGGAGGGCTCGTCCGGACGGCAGTCTTATTCGGACGCATCGTCCTCGGGCTCGAGCGGTTCTGCGTCCGATGGCGCAGAAGCGCCCTCTGGCAGCGGCTCCGGCTCTTCCAATAGCGGGTCTGCAACCGAACGACCTCCTGCTGACAACACCGTCACCGTGACAGTAACCATCGATTCGAGCGCAGCGGGCTCTCCCGTGTCGCTTTCCACAACGCTCACATTTGAACAAGGGGCGACTGTCTACGATGCTCTGGTGGGCACGGGCGTTGCCGTGGGGGCGAGCCAGACCGCGTACGGCGTGTATGTCTCTTCCATCGGCGGCCTCGCCGAGAAGCAGTACGGCCCGAATAGCGGCTGGACGTACTACGTCAACGGCGCGTTCGTCAACACGGCGTGCAGCGGCTGCGTTCTTTCCGATGGCGACTCGGTGCTTTGGACCTACGTTAACGTGACGGAATAGCGGGCCATGCACAACCCTTTCCGAACATATCATCCGGCGGTGGCGTTCAGCTATCTGGCATGCGCCATCGCCTTCTCCATGGCGATCATGCAGCCCGTGTATGCCGCGTTGTCGCTTGCCGGGGCAGTGGCGTGCTCATGCGTGACGCGCGGCGTGCGGAAAACGCTGCGCACGCTCGGCGGCGTTGCCGTGCTCGCTTGTATCGCTGCAGCGGCAAACGTCGTGTTCGTTGCCGCGGGTTCGACGGAGCTGCTCCGCGTGGGTGCGCGCGCATTCTATCTTGAATCTCTCGTGTACGGAGTCTGCTCCGGCTGCATGCTGGCGAGCGTGCTTCTGTGGTTCTCGTCGTATGCGGCATGCATGGGCAGCGATGCTTCAATGGCGTTGTTCGGCAACGTTGCGCCTACGGTCACGCTTATGGTGTCGCAGGTGTTGCGCCTGGTGCCGCAGTTCGTCGCCCGCGGTCGCACGATTGTCGCCTCGCAAGATGCAGTGACTTCCGCCGAGGCGCGTACCAAGCGCGACGCTGCTTCCGACAGGCTGCGCGCCATAAGCGTGCTGGCGGGCTGGGGCATGGAGGACGGTCTGGTTCGCGGCGATGCCATGCGCGCCCGTGGTTACGGGTGCGGCGTGCGGCGCACCACGTACAAACGGTACAGAATCCGCCGCGCGGATGCTGCGGTGCTTGCCGCTGTTTTCGCGCTGGCGATAGCAAACGTGCCATGCGCATGGGTCGCGGTTTCAGGGTTTTCGTTCTATCCGGCTTTGGAGGGGTTTGCCCCCTTATGGGCGTACGCTCCGTACGTTCTGCTAATGGCCGTTGCGCCGGCGTTGGCGCTTAAGGAGTGGTGGCAATGGCGATAGTGGATGTATGCGGCTTCTCATTCGCCTATCCGGGAGATGGGGCCGATCGTGACGCCGCGTGGGTTCTTCGCGATGTGACGCTCTCCGTAGAGGAGGGTTCCTTCTGCGTGCTCACCGGCCCTACCGGATGCGGCAAAACCACACTGCTGCGCTCCCTCAAGCCCGAGTTCGCGCCGGTGGGGAAGCGTGCGGGCCGCGTCGATGTGCTGGGGATTCCCCTGGTGATTGACGGCGGGACGGCTGATTCCATGGCGCCGCGCGATTCCGCCGCGCTCATCGGATACGTGATGCAGGATCCAGACGCGCAGATCGTGTGCGATACCGTGTGGCATGAAATTGCGTTCGGGCTCGAGAATATCGGCATGTCGCAAGACGCCATGCGCCGACGTATCGCCGAAGTGGCGCACTTCCTTGGCATCGAACCGTGGATGCGGGCGAATACCGAAACGCTCTCCGGCGGTCAAAAGCAGCTTGTCAATCTGGCGGGCGTGCTGGCGCTGCGCCCGCGTCTGCTCCTTCTGGACGAGCCCACCGCGCAGCTGGATCCCAATGCACGTCGCCTGTTCCTGATGGCGCTTGAGCGCGTGAACCGCGAGCTGGGTATCACGGTGATCATGGCTACGCACGCCCCCGAAGATGTGGAGCGCATGGCCACGCAGCGCGTTGAAATGGGGCCGATCGGCGAGCCGGGCAAACGGGCGGACGTCGAACGCGCCTTGCTCGCGCGATGGGGCGACCGCCGCGCGCTTCTAAATAGGTCGCAGCCCGTGCCGGCGATTGAAGCCCGGGAGGTGTTCTTCCGCTACGAGCGCACTGCGCCCTGGGTGCTGCGGGGCGTTGACGTGCGCGTGCGTCAGGGGAGCGCGCATGCGTTCGTCGGAGGAAACGGCTGCGGAAAATCGACGCTGCTCAAGGTGCTTTCGGGTATCGCCAAACCCCAGCGGGGTCGTCTGGACAATGCCCTGCGCGCCTCGCAGGCCATGCTTCCGCAGGATCCGAAAACGCTGTTCGTGTGCGACTCGGTTGCCGAGGAGCTGGATGAGTGGCGCCGGCGTTGCGGGTATGCGAAGGCAGACGAGGCGAAGATGCTCGAGCGCTTTGGGCTGGCCGCACATGCCGCGCAGCATCCGTACGACCTTTCGGGCGGCCAGCAGCAGAAACTCGCATTTGCGAAGCTTCTGCTCACGGGCGCTCGGCTGCTGCTTTTGGACGAGCCCACCAAAGGTCTTGACGCTCAGGCGTGCGCCGATGCCGTGCGCATCGTGCGTGGATTGGCGGACGAGGGGCGCACGGTGGCGCTGGTGACGCACGACCTGGATTTCGCCTACGCGTGCGCCGACGAGGTGTCCATGCTGTTCGATGGAGAAATCGCCTGCACGCAGCCCACGGGTGATTTCTTCGCCGAGAACCTGGTGTATCGTCCGAATGAAAAGTCTCGTCTGTTCGGGGCGCTGCTATGAGCGGCAAAGGGCGCTGCAAGGGGCATCGCTGCGCCTTTGCCGCCGAGGTGTTGGCGATAGTCGCGGTACCTGTCGTGCTTGCCGCCTGCGTGGTAAGCGGGTTCGAGCAGACGGCGCTGCTTTCGCTTGCGGTCGTGCTCGTTTCGCTCGGCGTGTTCTTCATCGGGTTCGAGGGGGCGCGTCCCCGCATGCGCGACGTTATGCCCACCGTCGTGCTTGCGGCGCTTGCGGCAGCGGGGCGCATTCTGTTCGCGCCGTTTCCCGACTTCAAGCCGGTGAGCGCTATTGCCATCATCGCCGGCGTGGCGTTCGGCCGGCGTAGCGGCTTTATGGTGGGGGCGCTTGCGGCGCTTGCGTCGAATTTCTTTTTCGGCCAAGGCCCTTGGACGCCGTGGCAGATGTACGCGTGGGGCTTGATAGGCTATCTTGCCGGCGCCCTCGCGCAGACGGGCCTGTTCGACGGGGCAATCGCGCACAATGACACGGGCGAGAAAGCGGCCTCATCTCAACTTCGCCGTGTCATTACGGCGTCGCCTCTCTACCTATACGGGTTTATTTCGGGTCCGCTCTACGGCGTCATCCTCAACCTGTGGAGCATCATCGGGTTCTACCATCCGCAGGATGCGCTGCAGTTTGCGCTGGTGTACGCCGCCGCGCTGCCGTTCGACATCGTGCACGGCGTTGCCACCGTGGTGTTCCTGTTGGCGCTTTACGCCCCGTGGCACCGCAAGCTTGACCGCGTCAAACGTAAGTATGGGATATGACGATAGACGAGCATGCGGCACAGGCGTTCTATTTTCATTTGCGGAGGCAGGCATGCGTTCCTAGCCGTAGTTATGTAAAAATGAGCAACCTTGTATGATTAGATGGACTTTCTCGATGCATCCAATGTAAATTATCCTTTTCAGAAGAGTCGCTGTTATGCATTAGTT
>CAUWMI010000027.1:0-22556 GCA_963559755.1 uncultured Slackia sp.
CCCCTGTGCCTCCCAACTTCAGAGGGGGCTCCTTTTACAGACTCTCGAGCGAATGTGCCACCGTAGATGCCTTCCTTGCCGACCATCTACCGCGTACGCACAAAAATACATTTGGCAGCAGCAGATGGAGCTTAGTCGAAACCCCTGGCGGCACCCAGGCTATCATGCGCAGCGTGCCCATTAATCTCCAGTCGCAATACCGAGTCGCCCATATTCGGATTCCGAGTATACTCGGCGCCGTAATCATGAAATCGGCTGTCGTCTCCCCAACGGACCCCTTAAGCGAAAAACATCTCAACGACATAGCGATGCTGTCATCCATCATGGAAAGCGTCGTCGAGCAGAAATCGCTGTTGCGCGGCTCCGACCTACGACGAATTAGGCGCGCTGCCAACATTCTCGAAGACCCCAATCATCCCGCGTGGCTCAGCCTTCCCGACGCACGAAGACATCGTGGATACGCGAACCTGAGGATGCTGGCATCCTGAATATTTCGTAATTAGTCCTATATAATACTGATTATGAAATATCAAACAGACATACCCGGCTACCTAACGCCACATGATGCCGCAAATCGACTCGGCATTGCCGAGCATCGCGTAGTCGAGCTCGCAAGAAAAAGCGTACTGGACTCCATTCGCCCAGGTCGAAGGACGTTGTTGTTGGAAGCCAGATCTGTTTACCGTCTTGCCGCCGCGGAACGTTTTGCGGGACGCCCTCTAGGTTTACGCTCTGCTTGGGGAATACTATGGATGCTGGACGGCCTTCAGGCAGATTGGCTTTCGCCCGTTCAGAAGTCTCGCGTTAAGAAGCGGCTATCGGAGCTTAGCGCCGCACAGGTTGTCTGGAGCGTGCGAAAGCGCGGGGATCGAACGGCGTTCTGGGCCGAAGACACGCTTGTCCCCCGCATCAAAGAAAGCATTGCCTGCACCGGGATAAGCGCAATCGCAGTGAGTCCCAAGGAGGCGTATGCCGCGCACAGAGACTTCGATCTGGTTGCTCCCATGGGGTCGAACCGGGCGATCGGGTACCTTCCGGAGCGCGAAATGGAATCCATCCAATCACGGTACTGCCTCCTGCCTGCCGCCAACGGCAATATTGAGATTCTTACTGCAGAGTGGCTGCCGTTTTCCATCGGAAGCGCGTTACCAAACAGCGTCGTGGCTGTTGATCTTGCGACATCGCTCGACCCCCGCGAGCGCCAGGCCGGGCTACAGTACATCGAGGAGAGGCTCGAAGTTTTTCGATAGAAATGCAATACCGCGCGGCACACGGAAAACGAACATGCGGTGGTATACTTATAGCTGACATTGTGTCAGAGCGCTTACGCCTTGAGGCCTCTTGCGGCGAATACCTCGGACACAATCGTCATCCAAAATGTCGTTTTCGCCTATCGGCCAGCAACAGAGAGCGAGGAACGCATGGCATCCAAAGTCTATTTCACCCGCGAGATCACTCCTGAAAAGGTGGTCGAAATCTATCACAAGCTGGGCATTCAGCTGCCGGGCAAGGTGGCCGTGAAGGTCCATTCCGGCGAGAAGGGCAACCAGAACTTCCTGCATCCCGAGTTTTGGAAGCCCATGGTTGAGGAGGTTAGCGGCACCATCGTCGAGTGCAACACCGCCTATGGCGACGCGTCCGGCGGCGTGCGCGACAACACCGAGTCGCACCTAAAGCTGATCGAAGAGCACGGCTGGAACAAGTACTTCGACGTGGACATCATGGATGCCGAAGGCCCCGACCTGGTGTGGCCCATCGAAGGCGGCAAGCAGCTGCACGAAAATCTGGTGGGCAAAAACATTGTCAACTACGACTCCATGCTGGTGCTGGCCCACTTCAAGGGGCACCCCATGGGCGGCTACGGCGGAGCAATCAAGCAGTTGTCCATTGGCTGCGCAAGCCGCGCGGGCAAGGCGCTCATCCATTCCGCTGGCGCGGGCGATGACCGCTACGAATGCTGGGAGAAGCATGCGAGTAAGGATGCGTTCCCCGAGGCCATGGCCGAGGCCGCGATGACGGTGCACCAGCATTTCGCGGGCAACATCGCCTATATCAACGTGATGAAGAATCTCTCGGTGGACTGCGATTGCGTGGGCTTCGGCAACGCGGAAGACCCCTGCATGGCTGACGTGGGTATCTTGGCGTCGCTCGACCCAGTGGCCATCGATCAGGCATGCATCGACCTGGTCATGGGGTCCGACGATCCCGGCCGCGCGCACTTCATGGAGCGTGTCATGAGCCGCAACGGCACGCGCGCCATCTCCACCGCCGCGGCACTGGGCTACGGCTCGCGCGACTACGAGCTGATTGAGTTCTAGGACTTCGGCCTCGGGCGCATAACGATATGCACATTTGAGTAAGCGGACCTCGGAGATCGGGGTCCGCTTTTTTGTTCTCTCGTCATGCACGGGGCGCGCGATGAGGGTCTATACGCTCGTTGACCCAAGCTGAAGCCGCAGGTCCATCACGTACGTGGTGCACGATGGGAGACTACGCACTCGTTGACCCAGGCTGGAGCCGAGGGTCCACCACACACAGGGCGCACGGCAAGAGGATACACGCTCGTCGGCCCAGACGAAGCCGCAGTACCACCCCCAGGTCGTGTGAGCGGCTGGGAGAGTCACACGCCCGAGCACGAGATGTCGGCGTTCAACGCAGATGGGCGCCCGAGCAACCGCCGCATTCGATACTGCGAGGGCGGCGAGGGCCTGGCAAGACTCCGGCAAAGGCGGCAAGGGCCTGGGACTGGCAAGATTCCGGCAAGGTTTTGGTAAGAACCGTAAGGGAAATCGGCAAGGTTTTGCGTGCACGTAGAGGGAAGGCTGCGATATTTCTTTCGACTGCGTGGGTCGATGCCGGCAAGATTCCGCTGATTTGCGCAGACCTATTCCGCATAATCAGCGCCGCAAAAACCGAACGCGCGGGCAAGGATTTGGCAAGGTTTCTAAGCTAGGCTTGTTCTATAGGACGACCGCATAGGTAGGGCGACCGCATAAACTCGAGCGCCGCTGCATGCATCCAACGCAAGTAGAGCGCTGGCCGCACGACCTAAGTGCAAGCAAAGCGATTCCGCAAATCGGCTATACGAGCAAAGCAAGCTTCCGCACAATCGGGCACAGGCAGAGTGAACCTCCACGTAATCAGCCACGCAAGCAAGGCAAACCCCGCGCGATCAGTCATGCAAGCAAGGCGAACCTCCGCAGATCGGTCATGTGAACAAGGCGACCCCCCCCCGCGATTGTCCACATGAGTAAAACACCACCCATGCGAACGAATTCGAAGAACGGGGCTTCTTCGACCGGAAGCCGCTGACTAGCGTTGCCAAAATTGGGGCATTCCTCAAGAGGGTGGAAGGGTTTCACGGAGCAAGAACCGCGGCGAGGGCGTTACCGCATGTCATCGATGGCTCGGCTTCGCCCATGGAATCCGTTGCCGCGATGTTTCTTTGTCTGCCGTTCCGCTACGGTGGGTTCGGCATTGATCATCCACTCATGAATGCCCATGTGGATATGACGGGCAAGACTGCGGCGCTTTCGACGGTTAACAGCTACGAGTGCGACATGCTTTGGCCTGATGCTAGTCTCGTAATCGAATATGACAGCGAGCTCGAGCACGCCACGAAGCAGAGGATTGCAAAGGATTCACGCAAACGCATCGAGCTACTCGCCCAGAACCTGGCTGTCATTACGCTAACCAAGCACCAAATATATCATGCGCCATCGATGGAAATCGTTGCACGCGAAGTGGCGCGCCTGACCGGAAAGCGAATCAGGAAGGGCACGTTTGAACTGACCGATGAGAGGATTGCTCTGAGAAAAACGATTCTTTGGGATAGAATCGACCAGCTTAAACGTGAGCAAATTGAAGCCGGCCGGATTGAACGCGAGCTTGAAAAATCTAGGCGACAAGCCTGAGACCGTCGGGCGTGCGATGCACCAAAAAACGCCACGAATCGCGTTTTGTGCACTGTTCGTGCAACCCGCGCACTCCATGAATAGCCTCGAGGCACAGAGCACCCGGTACGCAAAACGCTTCAAGCGGCAAAATTCTTTGTTTTCCGAGCCACCAGCATCTCCCGGCACTAAAACGGAGCTCACTAAACGAGTGGTTTCAGGCGTTAGCCACGCGAGGAGAATCTCCGGGCACCCTGCGACGGCAGCCTTTCCGTCGACGCCGATATGGACAACGGTGCACAAAACGCGATTCGTGGCGTTTTTTGGCGCGAATCCTGCGCGAACCATGCACAAAATGAGTTTTGTGGCGCCGCCGGGCAAACACAACGTCGAAAGAGGAAGGGTGCCGGAGGAATGAAACCCCGGGGCCAAGGAAAAGTACCCATAGGCCGCTAAGGATGTTGGGATAGACTTGGGCAAAACCCGGGCTGGAACCAGGAACACTTGTCCCAGGGCCTACAACCCTTCGGCTTCGAAGCGTTTGACGAGGGCTTCTTGGTGCACGGCGAACTGCAGGGCGGTTTCCTTCTCCACGCGTCCCTCTTTGACCAGCGCGAACAGGCTTTGGTCCATCGTGCGCATTCCGGCCGCGGCACCGGCGGCAATCACGCTGTCGATCTGGTGCGTCTTCTCCTCGCGAATCAGGTTGCGAATCGCATGATTGGCGCGCATGATTTCGAACGCGGGCGCCACCGAGCCGTCCACCGTGGGCACGAGTTGCTGGCTCACCACGGCCTGCAGCGACATGGAAAGCTGGATGCGAATCTGGCGCTGCTGGCTGGGCGGGAACGCGTCCACGATGCGGTCGACCGTACTCGCCGCGCCCGTGGTGTGCAGCGTTGAGAAGATAAGCTGCGCGGTTTCGGCCGCAGTGACTGCCGTGGCGATGGTATCAGCATCGCGCATCTCGCCCAGCAGGATCACATCGGGGCTTTCGCGCATGGCGCTGCGCAACGCCTCGGAGTACGTGGCCACATCGGTGGGCACTTCGCGCTGCGTGACGATGCAGCTGCCATGCCGGTGCACGTACTCAATCGGATCCTCCATGGTGATGATGTGGCCCTGGCGCGTATGGTTCAGGCGGTCGATGATGCACGCGAGCGTGGTGGATTTACCCGACCCTGCCGGGCCCGTGACCAGCACCAATCCCTTTTGGAAGTCGGCGCACGACAGCACATCTTCGGAAATGCCGAACGCCTCAGGGTCGGGCAGGCCAAAGGGAATCACACGAATGACGGCAGCGAGAGAGCCGCGCTGGCGGAACATGTTGGCGCGAAAACGGCCGATGCCGGGCAGCGCGAACGAGAAATCGTCATCGTGGTTCATGCTGGCGATGAACGCCTCGATGTCGCGACCCGCGGCGGCATATACCGCGCGCACAAACCGCTCGGTGTCGGCGGGCATGAGCGGCGCCTCGTGGGCGCGCACCTGGCGGCCGTCGGCGCGGTACGTGAACGGAAGACCGGGCACCACAAATACATCGGATGCCTTGGCGTCAACCATCTGCTTCAGGATGTCTTTGAGTTCCATGGTGCTTTCTCCTTCATCGTTGGGGAGGGTCGGGGGTTGTTTGGGCGGGTCGGGAGTGGGATGAGGGTCGGGGGGCGGGGTCGCTTGGTTCGGGTTGAGGTCGGGGCTGGGGTTAGGGTTCGATCGAGCTGAGGTTGTGATCAGACTGGGGTAGGGCCAGAGTTAAGGTCGAGGTCGGACTGGAGTCGGACTAGGGTTGTGCCCGGGTCGGGGTCGGACCTGGCCGCGAGCGCGAATCAGGGACGGAGGTCAAGCCAATCAATCACCCGCTTTGCCAGAGCTTGGTTTCATCGGGCTCCTGGTTCCATTCGGTGGTCACGCTCCAACGTTCGAGCGAGTAGGTGAGGTCTTCGCAGATGGTCAGCTCCACATCAAGCGTGCGACCGTCCTCCGTGGAGAAGATCATGTGCACTGCGGTGCCATCCACGGACGACTCCGCAGTGCAGCCGTTGTCCAATTGCCCCTGGGGGAGCACGGCGGCAATGGCCCCCATGGCCGCGTCGAGATTACGAGCAGATGCCGTTGCCGATGCAGCCGCTGTAGTAGATTCCGCCGCAGCGGATGCATTGTCTTGCTCGCCTTCATCTGACCTGGTGCTTCGGCTGCCTTGTGCGGAGTCCGCGCTGCTTTCAAGCCCCGTCACTCCGGCGGAAGCAGCCGTTTCATCATCTTGCCCGCCGGCATTTACGGCAGAGGCGGCATCGGCAAGGGCGGTGTCGATATCAGCAAGGGCTTGAGCTGCGGCGGCATCGTTCACGTACGCGCTACGCGTGAAATCCGCCTGGGCCTGGGCTTCGGTATGCGATGCCTGGGCCGTTGCGGCAGAAAGCACCGCCAGCACGGCAAGCCCCAAGATGACCACCAGGGCAAACACGCTCACGGGGCCGATGCGCACCGAACCTTTCTCACGCGCCATGGCTATCGCCCTCCTTCATCTGGGGAAGGGGCGGATGCCGCAGCATCGGGGGCCGCCGCATCAGCAGCCACACCATCAGATGCCGCTGCAGCATCGGACGCGGCATCGTTCGCGCAATCGCTCACGTAGGCGGAAGTTTCAAGTTCATACAGCACTTCGCCGTCGCGCGTCACGGTGATGGTCGCATCATAGAGCGCGCCCGCCGCGGTGTCGCGCCGCTCGACCACGCGCGTGACCTCGCACGCATTGGCGGCAGAGGGGTCGCATGCGGAAACCGAGCCCGCGGCCACGGCGTAATACGTAGTAGATGCGCCCTCGGCATAGGCCGCTTCGGGGTCGGCGGCAAAATCCTCGGCCCCGTTGGACGCACCGGAGGCGGCGAGCGTCACGGCGTCGGTTAGGCGAATGGCCTCGATGCCGCGCATCTGCGCGCCGGAGAACACCGCGGCAAGCACCGCGAGCGAAGCCGCGATGAATGCCACGAGCAGCATGGTTTCGAACACGAAGGCGGCCCCGTGCCACGAAGAGCGGTCACGCGAAACGTCGGTGCGGGAGAAAGAAGTGTGAACGAACAGGGGGTTACTCATCGCCAACCTCCTCTCCCGCGTTAGAGTCGGACGCAGAGGAGGCAGGCTCGCCAAGCTCGCCAGACGCGTCGGCGGCGGATGCGGCAGCCGAATCCGCAGCAGCATCAACAGCAGAAGCAGAAGCAGAAGCAGAAGCGGCATCGTCAGCAGCGCCGGCGGCGGTCGAAGAAAATACCGAAGCTCCCTCTCCACCTGCGCAGCGCAGGGCGATGCACGCCTCGCCGGCATCGGTCACAACCGTGAGCAGGCCCGATGTTGCGTCGTAAGAAAACTCAAACGTCTGCGAAGCGGCCACGCGCGTCGCGTTCGCCGGATCATATTCCGCACCGGCCACCACATACTCTTCCATAATGGCACCCTGGTAGGCATACAGGCGCGTCTCAAACGTTCCCGAATCCAGACGCTCCACCAGCACAAGCGAAGGCCCCTCGGGTCCTGCGCCCTCTTCCACCGCATCCGCGGCATCGTTGGCGCGCACGGTATTCAACAGCAGGCCCGATTCCTGACGCAACGCCGCGGCATCATCGCGATCTTCCGCGAGCGTGCGGTATGCATTGGTGCCCAGAGCGAGCAGACCCAAAAGCGCCAGCACCACCACAGCGAACAGCACAAGCATGAATGCGCGGTCAGCCGTGCGCGAGAAGCCATGCGAGCTGCCTGCCGCGCCCCCCGAACCCGCGCGAGCGAGCGCACGCAGGTCGGCCGTCTGCACGGCGCGCGCGGCAGCATCCTTGCGGGGGTCGCCCGAAAGCCCCTCCGTATACCTATATATGTTGGGATGCGCGCTCATCGCGGCACCACCGTCACCGTGGGCATCACGTTGGACGCGAAGGCCTCGTACGTGATGATGTAGTCGTTATGGTTCACCGTCACGCCGTAATGGTTCTCCAGGTATGAGAGCGTGGCGGGGTACGACCCCTCGATGGCGGCGCACTGCACGGCGGCATCGAGAATGACCTGCCGCATGGATTCCGCGCCCTGTTCGCGCAGGTCAGCCGAGATCGCTGCCCATGCGAACCACGCCACTACCGCCACAATCGCCACGGCCACAGCCGCCGCGATCAAGCGCCCGCGCCGCGTGCGAGAATCGGTCTGTTCGTAGGGGCCGCGCATGATTTACCCTATCGCGCCCATGATGCCAATGAGCGGCAGCATGACCGCAACCAGCGTCGCGCCCACGCTTATCGTGAGGAACGCGGCCAGCGCCGGCTCCACGCCGTCGATCAGGTCGTCCATGCGCGCCACGGCATCCTCGAAGAACGCGTCGGACAGGCGCTGCAGCACATCCTCGACCGAGCCGCTACGCGAGCCCACCATGAGCATGCGCGCGTAAATAGGGTCGAACACCTCGCTGTCATACACCGCCTGCGCGAGGCTCTTTGGGTCGTTCGCGCTGGTCATATCCGCAAGTGCCCGATCGAGCCGCGCACGCAGCAGCGGATGGTCGACCGCCGCAATCGAGCGCTCCATGGCGTCATTGGTGTCAAATCCGGCCGAAATATAAGTGGCGAGCTGCGAGGTGAAACGCGAAAGGCCCAGGCGATACATGGCATCGCGCGTAAGCGGCAGACGCGAGAACGCGGCAACCACGCGCCCGCGGCCCGACCCGCGGCTTACCACGGCAATCGCGATGGCCACCAGCGTGACCAGGGCCATCACCACAAGCGCCACCCAGCCGATGACCACCGCCACGTTCACGTAGGCGAACGCGCCGGCCGCCACGCTGCCGGACAGATTCTCGTATACGTCGATGAAAACGGGCAAAATGACCGCCACAGTGAACGCGAGGATCACGGTCATCACCGCGAGCAGCGCCGCGGGGTATACGATGCCGCTGCGCATCTTGGTGAACAGGCGCTCTTCTTCGCCATACTGCACGGCAAGGCTGCGCAGGACGTTTTCCAGACGGCCGGATTCCTCGCCCGAAGCCACCATGGACACCGCGCGCCCGGGGAAACAACCCGCCTCGCGCAGGGCGCACGACAGCGAGCAGCCGCCAATGAGCGAGCGATACACCTGGTCGCACGCCTGTTTGAAGGGGCCGGGCTTCATGTTTTCGCCCAGGAGCCCCACGGCCTCGTCGGTCTGGATGCCGGCGGCGAGCATCATGGCCACGCCTTCGCAGAACGCACTCACGGCGCCGCTTTCAAGCGGCTTGACCGCGGACGTGCGCTCCTGCGCCACCGTCGCATACGCCGACGACGATGCCGTTGCCGCTGTCGTTGCTGCCATGGGCACCTCTCTTTCTCCATCGCTAGTATACATAACGGTCCTCATAGGCGGACCCATCCCCCACCGTGTCGAGCGCGCCGGATGCCGCGAACGTCAAATCGACTCGCGTCCACGTGTCGGGATCGACCGAAATCTCAACGGTGTGCCAGCTGCCGTCTATATACACCATGTTCCACGCATGGTAGATGCCATCAGGCGAAACGTACCCCGTGATGATCTTGGTGGGAACACCCAAGCTACGCAGCATCGCGCCGGCAAGCGACGCGTAGTCGAAGCAGATGCCCTTGCCGGATGCGAGGGTTTCGTCAGGATTTGGCACATATCCGGTTTGGGTGGCAAGCTCGGCGGCTTTATCGTTGTCGTAAGCCACGTTGTTCACGATATAGGAGTACACCGCGCGCAACACATCGCCCTCATTGGCGGCGCCGGCAGCGAGCTCGGACGCCTTTTTGACCGCGGCGCTTGACGTGTCGTAGCTGCAATAGAAGCTAGGACGAATGAACGGTTCGAACTCGGTATCGAGCGTGACCTGGGCGGATGTCGAGAACAGTTCAACGTATTTATCGCCCGAGGTGTTCTGCATCACGCGGAACGTGTAGGCGCCATCGCCCATGTTGATGGGGCACACGATGGGCGTGCCATCCTGGGGCAGATCGTAGTTGTAGGCCGCATCGCCGCAGGCCACCTGGAATTTCAGACGGCTGTCGGATTGCCCCACTGCGCACACGTAGCCCTGCGAAAGCGAGGACGTGTCCACGCCCGCTTCCGGCGTGCCCTCCAGGCCATCGGGGTTATAGGGAGAAAGCACGATAGTCGAAGGCGCGCTCCACTCGGGACCGCTGGTTTCACCCTCGTCGGCGAGCGCCACATTGCCGCCACTCGCACCGCCCGCACCAACCGAGCTCGTGGTGCCACCGGAATCGCCCGCGTTAGCACCCGCCCCCGCGCTGGAACCGCCGGAACACCCGGCCAACGCGAGCGCGCCCATGAGCGCAAGCGCAAACGGGAGCCACCGGAGCTTCGTCCGGAAGCTGCTCTCTTTTGCGCCCATCGCACTCACGCGACCTCTTTCTTGCAAAACAGGCCACCGAATCCGATGGCCTGCACAAATCGATGGTGCCCCCGGGCCGATTCGAACGGCCGACACCCGCTTTAGGAGAGCGGTGCTCTATCCCCTGAGCTACGGAGGCATCGCAACTGGGCTATTGTACCATTCCGCGCGCCGTATCGCGAAACAATCACGACGCCGCATTGGCGAGGCCGCCTCCGGCGCGTGCCGCCTTGACGGCGTGAACGCGCGCGCCACCCGCAAACGGCAACCGCGCGCCGGCCCGAAAGCGCCCGACTACTCCGTGCGCAACGCCGTAACCGGGTCCTTCTTGGCGGCCATTCGACTGGGAATCACGCCGCCGATAAGCGTGAGCACCACCGAGATGATCACCAGCGCCACACCGGCGCCTGCGGGCACGGCGGCCATATCCTTCACGCCGGCCACCATCTCGATGATCATGTTGATGGGAATGTCCAGCAGCACCGTGACGCCTATGCCCAGCAGGCCCGCCGCCAAGCCGATGATGAACGTCTCGGCGTTGAACACGCAGCTGATGTCCTTCTTCGACGCGCCGATGGAGCGCAGGATGCCAATCTCCTTGGTGCGCTCGAGCACGCTGATGTAGGTGATGATGCCAATCATGATGGAGCTCACCACGAGCGAGATTGCCACGAACGCGATCAGGATGTACGTGATCGAGTTCACAATGTCGGTCACGCTGGACATCATGGCGCCCACGATGTCGGTGTAATGAATTACCTTGTCGTCCTGACCGGAGTCGCTCATCTGGTTGTTGTAATCCTCGATGATCTGGTCGACCTTCTCCTTGGCCTCGAAGTCGATCGGATAGATGCTGATGGCGAAGGGGTCATCCACGTCGGCCACGCCCAGCTTGTCGAGGTTGCCCTCGTAGGTGGCGTTGCTGGTCTGGCGCGACATCTGGCTTTGGAACGCGGTCACAATCTCGTCGTCGGACATGCCCTGGTCGCGCATCTGGTCGATGTACGCCTGGATCTGCTCGCCCTGCGCGGAGGGCATCTGGTCGATCATCTCCTGGATGCCGTCCATGGTCAGGTCGTCCTCGTCCTCAGCGGGGAAGGCGTAGCCGGTGAACACGTCGGTGTTGGCATCGTCGCGCTGGGCCTTGACCACGGCGCTTTCGTTCACCTCTTCGATCAGGTGTTCCATGAGCCCGTTGGTGTAGAGCACGCCGCCGTACATGGCCGTGCTGCTGCTGGCCGACGAATCCTCGGAGGGCTTCACGATGCCCACAACCTTGATCTCATCGCCCGCCGCCGCAATCTCGTCAACGTAATCGGCGTCCTCAGACATATCGGCCCAGGTGCCGTCGTCATGCTCCTCGTAATACGCCGATTGAGGCACCAGCTTGAACGTGAGACCCATCAGCTCATCATAGGTGTATTCCACAGGCTCGGGGTCGTCCAACTTCTTGCCGGCCAGCGCGTCGCTCATCATGTCACGCAGCTCGTCTTGGTCTTTGAGGCCCAGCGAGTACAGTGTGTAGTCCGAGATGTTACCGTCGGAATCCAGGCACACCACCACCTCGTTCCACGCCTGCGGATAGCTGCCATCCACCAGGTCGTAGTCGCGCTGGACGCTCTCCTGGTTGCTGAGCAACGCCGTCCACACGTCGTAGCCGCTACCCAAGGCCGACATGCTCCCTAGCATCTCGGTCTGCACCGAGCCCGATGTGGAAAAGCCTAACGCGTCCATCACGGTTGTGGGGTTCACCTGGACATACGAGCCGTCATCGGTCTCGCGGTACACGTTGAGCGGCGTCTTATAGCTGTATTGGATGTCGGTGACGTAATCCTGCAGGTTGTCGGGGTTGGAATCCAGCCATTCCTTGATAGACTCCATGTCGTTTTCGGTGGTGTCGTTGGCCATAGACGTCACCATGCCGGTGATCACGTCCTTCGACTGCACCACGCCTTCCTCGGAAGCGCTGGAATCATCGGCCATGGTACCCATCATGGCGCCCATGAGCGAAGTCAGGTCCATCGTGGAAGTTTGGATGGTGAGCGGGTAGCTGCCCATCGTGGACTCTTCCATGTCTTTGATGTAATCCTGCGCACCGCTCGACAGCGACAGGATGAGCGCGATGCCAATGATGCCGATGGAACCCGCGAACGCCGTGAGCAGCGTGCGGCCTTTCTTGGTGAACAGGTTGTTGAGCGAAAGCGAGAACGCCGTGGCCAGGCTCATGGACGTGCGCGGCGAGGCGCCCAGCGAGCGGTCCTCCAGCGCGATGCGCTCGGCCTGCGAGATTTCGTAGGGGTTGGAATCGTCGACCAGCTGGCCGTCTTTGAGCTGCACGATGCGGTTGGCGTACTGGTAGGCAAGCTCGGGATTGTGCGTGACCATGACCACCAGGCGGTCCTTCGCGACCTCCTTGAGAATCTCCATCACCTGGACGCTGGTTTCGGAGTCCAACGCACCAGTGGGCTCGTCAGCCAGCACGATGGCCGGGTCGTTCACCAGGGCACGCGCGATGGCCACGCGCTGCATCTGGCCGCCCGACATCTGGTTGGGCTTCTTGTGCAGCTGATCGCCCAGGCCCACCTGCTCGAGTGCCTTGGCCGCACGCTCGCGGCGCTCGCGCTTGGACACACCCGAAAGCGTAAGGGCGAGTTCAACGTTGGAGAGCACGGTCTGGTGCGGAATGAGGTTGTAGCTCTGGAACACGAAGCCCACGCTGTGGTTGCGATAGGAATCCCAATCGCGATCCATGTATTTTTTGGTGGACGTGCCGTTGATCACCAGGTCGCCCGAAGTGTAATGGTCCAGGCCGCCGATGATGTTGAGCAGCGTGGTCTTGCCGCAGCCCGACTGGCCGAGCACCGCCACGAACTCGCTGTCGCGGAACTGCAGGCTCACGCCTTTGAGCGCGTGAACCGTGGTGTCACCGGAAACGTAATCTTTCTTGATGTCTCTGAGCTCGAGCATGCGGGTTCGCTTTCTTATGCGGGCCGCAGGCGCAAGCACAGGACGCTCCTTGACGAACATGATGCACGGCTTGGCGCGGCGGCAACAGTAAATCCATCGTAGGATAACGCAGCCGTCCGAGATGAAGCGCAAAAACCCGACTTGTATTCATGCCGTTACCACAGGAGCGAGGTATTTAAGGCAGGGAAAAGGCGTGGAGCCCGAGAGCCCCACGCCCGTCAACCCTTATCGCTATGGCGGCGGGGCGCGTAAACCGCCAGTACGCCATGAGACGCATCGCTGCTTGGCGATCATCGCACCCCGGCAGGCATGCCGTTGATACCTCAAGGAGATTGCCTACCGCCATACCGTATGATGCCTACACGATGCTCGAACCGCCGTCGATAATGACGAACTCGCCGGTCACATAGCTTGAGGCGTCGCTCGAGAAGAACAGCACCGGACCAGCCTCTTCGCCGCGTGCGCCCGGACGGCCGAGCGGGCACTGATAGCTGTAGCCCTTGAGAAACTCCTCGCTCTTGAACAACGTGTTCGCGGTCATTTCACTCTCGAACAGGCCGGGGCCCACCGCGTTGACCGTGATGTTGTATTTGCCGTAGCTTGCCGCCATTCCGCGCGTGAGTCCGAGCACGGCCGACTTGGACGCGTTATAGCCGTGGCGAATGAACACGTCCTGTTTGTCGGCGATGACCGCGTTGACCGACGCGACATTGACGATTTTCCCGTACTTCTGGGCAATCATATGCGGCACGACATACTTGCTCACCAAGAAGATTCCCTTCACGTTGGTGTCCATCGACTTGTTCCAGTCCTCAACGGTCAGGGTGTCAACACCGCCGCGCACCGCGACGCCGGCGTTGTTCAGCAGGATGTCGATATGCCCGAAATGCTCGAGCACCTTCTCGATGGCGGCTTTGACCGACTCTTCATCGGTGACGTCGCACTGTACAGGCAGCGCATCGGCTCCGGCAGCACGCAGCTCTTCCGCAAGAGCCTCGAGCTTTTCAAACCTTCGCGCCAGCAGTGCGACATTCGCGCCCGCCTCGACATACGCGCGTGCAGCGTCCGCGCCCAAGCCGCTCGACGCACCGGTCACTACAGCAACTTTTCCCGTCAGTTCAAACATGATGAATCCTTTCCCGAATGAAATGCAGAGTTCCACTTTTGAAAAGCCTTTGCAGCACGCGCTTGGGGCGTCCCAAGGGACACTTCAGAGCGAATCGATAGCGCAGGGCTGATCTGCGCCATGCACGAAGATGCCCCAAGAGACACGGCCCCAAGCGCCGCGTGCGCCCCCCCTACAGCATGCGCGTGGGATACCCGAACTGAGGCGAGTCGTATTTACCCGCAAGAAGCTTGCCCACCGTCTCGTCTGTGGCTTCGACCGGGGTTTCCTTCTGCGTTCCCAGCAGGCTGATGTCGAGCATCGTCCAGCCGCCGCCAATAGGCTTGACCACAGGGAACATCGCCCACGGATCGCTGTCGGAAGGCTCGGACGTTATCGACTTCACGCTCGCGGGCTCCCATCCGTGATAGGTCATGCGGCCGTGGTAGGAAAGCAGGCGCACGTTGTCCACGAAGATGCGTGCATCCTTGTCCTGCCCCATATCGAACTTGTAGAAGTACTGCATGCCATCCTGCGGAGCAGTGAAGTCAGTCCCGAAAATCTGCGCGGCCATTGCTGGGTCGTTGTATTCGCCCACTTCCATATCCAGATCGAAGATGGTGTGGCCCAGGCGCTTGACGTCGGTATGCACCCGGCTGCCGCTGCGCCACAGCGTGATGGAATCGGCGGTCTTCTTGGGCATGCCGAGCTGGTCGCGACCTACGAACACGGCATTATCGGTGCCGGTCAGCATGATGGAGACGGGATAAAGGCCGGGCACTCCGTCATAGATGACCGGGATGATAAGCGCCACTTCCTTGTAGGGCGTCGAGAAGTTCGCGTCGCCCACGAGCACCGAATACAGCGTACACACGGGCGCGACCGCCGTCAGCTGCTCGGGCAATGCCGCGGCGATAGCGGAAGGGTCGGTTACCCAGGAGACAAACAGGCCTTCGCAGTGATCCATCTGCCCCACGGTGGCGTACATCTTCTGCACTTCTTCGGGCGTTTTGGCGAACGTGCATGTAGTCATGTCTCGTCCTTTCTTTCGTTCGCTTCCAATGTGTCCGATGCATAAGGAATCGACCGGGCCGCGAGAGACCGTCGGCGCCTTTGTCCGCATCGCGGCGCACGACGCGCTCGTTGCTCAACAGAGCTGGAGAATCCGGTCGATCCCCGCTTTCCTATTTGTCCTGCATTCCGCCTGCGATCATGCGGGCGATGTCGTCGCGCAGCGCCTCGAGCGACGCGCCGCCGATGGCCATCACCTTCGCGTCGCGCCAGAAGCGCTCGATGCCCATCTCGTTGACCACGCCCAGGCCGCCGAAGATCTGGATGGCTTGGCGCGCGACGTACTCGGCAACCGTTGCGCCTTGAATCTTCATGAGGCGACCCTTTGCCAGGCACAGTTTTCCTTCGTCCTTTTCAGAGAACACGCTGTAGACGAGCGCACGCATGGCCTCGATCTGGCCCCACATATCGACGAACATATGACGCACTACCTGATAGTTGTCATACAGCGACTTGCCCTTCTGCACGCGGCTGAGCGCATATTCGTATGCAGCGTCGTAGCACGCCTCCGCCATACCGAGGCCAATAGGTCCGCAGGTCATGAACTCATTCGTGGCAGACGTCATCAGGCCGATAAGCCCTCCGCCCAGAGGCCCCACCAGGTTGGTCTTGGGAACGCGGCAATCGACAAACGACAGAGTTCCGCTCGCGGAGCCATGCCATCCCAGCTTCTGCTCGTAGTCGCCGCAGAACAGGCCGGGCGTATCGGCATCGACGATGATGGCGCTGATTCCCTGCTTGGTCACCGGGTCAACATGGTCAGAAGTCACGCAGAGCACGACGTAGGCGTCGGCGACTTTGAGGTTGCTGCAGAAGATCTTGGTGCCGTTGATGACGAAGTCGTCGCCGTCCTCCACTGCGCGGCAGCTCCACTCCTCGTGGTTCATGGCGCCAACGCCCTCGGTTTGCGCGCAGGCGAGGATTTTCTCCCCCGTGGCCGCGGGGGCCAGATACTTGCGCTTGAGCTCGTCGCTTCCCAACAGCATAATCAGCTCGCCGGCGAGAATACTGTGAGCTCCCATGCCAACGCACAGCGTGGGCGCCACCTTGGCAATCTCTTCATAGACGATAGCGAGCGTGGTGTAATCCGCTCCCATGCCGCCGTATTCCTGGGGCATCGTGATGCCCAAAAAGCCCAGCTCGCCGGCGCGCTTGAATTGCGCCATGGGGAAATCTTCGCTCGCATCCATCTCAAGCGCCACGGGCGCAAGCTCCTTCTGCGCGAATTCCCGTGCCGAATCTCGAATGAGCTCCCGATTTTCGTTCATGTACCACATGGTCGAACCGCCTTCCGTCTCACGTCGCTCATGCGGGTCGAATGCTGGCTTTTGCGAAAACGACAACGGCAACGGCGCGCGACGCACGAGCGTCTAGCAGGATGCAAGCCGATACCGCCTTCGAATCTAATGCCAGGTCATCCGGCCTTTCTTGAGATATAGGCTACACGGCGCGCTCTGTCGGAACAATCTGCAGAACAGCGGTAGCCGCGCAGAAATGAGGCAGCTCTCGATGCGCTGTCATAACATGGGGCAAATTCAATTATCCGCGTCAGTTACAAGACACTTCGCAAGACAATGTCCAACATTTGGCATCTGAAAAACGACTTCCCGGCATGGGGCGAAATCAATTCGGATGAAATCGATACGAGGACAGCGGTATATGTGCGACGGCGAACCATTGGGGCTCACCCTCGTTGCCAGATGATTTCGTTTCGATTGCTAACGCGATCCGTTTTGAGGCTACCTGACAAGAAGCGGCGCACGACAAGGCATGGAAGAATCCCCGTCCCGCAAGGCTTCGAGAATCTCGGGGTTGTTCTGCACGTTGTTGAGCGCCGAGTCCATGCCATCTTTCACCATAAAGTCGATTACGGCGGTGATTTTTTCATAAGGTTCAGCCATATCGCCTCTGAACCAAGCAATGAGCGTGGCTAAAACGGCGTGCCCGTAAAACAGACCGAGATAACGCAAAAAACGCTCGTCGGTTCCGCGGTCTCCGTCGAATTCACGCATGCCTTTCATGATTCCGTCCATGCAGCGGTCGCAGAACGAATCGGCCATGCGCCATACATCGTTGCCCCTGACGGCGCATCGACAGATATCGTAGTTTTCATGGCAGCATCGGAAGAGTTCTTTGAGGCCGTCGCCCCACAAAAAACAGGTGCCGCCCTCCCCGAGGCATTCAAGAAGCTTCATGGACAAGGCCCACGAAGCAAGATCGTAGATATCCTCGAAATGATAATAGAAGGTTGACCGAGGAACATCGCAGCATTCCGCCACCTCGGTCACGCTGATCTTATCGAGCGGTTTGATGCGCATAAAAGAGAAAAGGGCTTTTGCCAGCTGCTGTTTGGTCATATCAGAAATCTGTTGCTTCCTCATACAACAAACCTCCCGAACGTGGCGTTCCCGCGCATACTCAAAGCAATCGTACCGCGTCAAGCTCCAAACACCATACCATGAAAATAAGGGGCGTCATCTCGACGTAAGCCAGTTCCTGTTTCGATTTGGATTTCTAAACAAACTTTACTCTCGTCGAAGCAAAGCCGGCACGGCCCGCTTCTCAAGGTTCGAACGACTTCTGCCGAGCAATACGATACGAATTCCGAGAGTCCCGCGCATTTGGCTCGCTCGTATGCGCTCGCGAACTGGACCGTATGTGCCCCTTTGTGCGCAAATTCCTGACGTTCACAAAAGAACGCCAGGAATTCTGATGGTAAGCGCCGACATCGCGGCGCTTATCGGTTGTTGCTTTATGATTTCAATCGCGCTTGCGGGCCCTTAGGCATGCAGTTGTTTAATCCGCGTAGCCGTTGGGGTTGCCCGACTGCCAGCGCCAGCTGTCCTCACACATGCGGTCGAGGTCGTATTCCGCCTGCCAGCCCAGAAGTTCCTTGGCTTTGGCGGGGTCGGCGTAGTTCTCGGCGATGTCACCCGCTCGGCGAGGCTTGATTACATAGGGCAGCTCGTGGCCGCACGCGCGCTCGAACGCATGGATCACGTCAAGCACGCTGGAACCTTTGCCCGTGCCCAGGTTGATCACCTCGACGCCGGTGCGACCGGCCATCCAGTCGAGCGCCGCCACGTGCCCGCGCGCAAGATCAACCACGTGGATGTAGTCGCGCACGCCGGTGCCGTCGGGCGTGGGATAGTCATCACCGAACACGCCCACGGCCTCGAGCTTGCCCACGGCCACCTGCGCCACGTAGGGCACCAGGTTGTTGGGGATGCCCTTGGGGTCCTCGCCGATCAGGCCGCTCTCGTGCGCGCCGATGGGATTGAAGTAACGCAGCAGCACGACGTCCCACTCCGGATCGGCGATGTGCAGGTCGGTCAGAATCTGCTCGATCATCCACTTCGTCCAGCCGTAGGGATTGGTCGCGGGCTTCTTGGGGGCGTTTTCAGTCAGGGGCACGCTGTCAGGCTCGCCGTACACGGTGGCGCTGCTGGAGAGCACGATGCTTTTGCAGCCGTGCTCGCGCATCACATCGCACAGCACGAATGTTCCGGTCAGATTATTGTGATAGTACTCGAGCGGCTTTTCCACGCTTTCGCCTACGGCCTTGAAGCCGGCGAAGTGGATGACCGCGTCCACCGGTTGCGCGTCGAACACGGCAGAAAGCGCATCGCGGTCAAGGATGTTGAGCTGGTGGAAACTGATGCTGTCCGCGGCGCCCGCGGGGGCCTTGCCCGCCGCCTCGGCCTCGGCGACGATAGTGCGCACGCGCTCGATGGCCTTCTCGCTGGAGTTGGACAGGTCGTCCACCACCACCACGTTGTAGCCGGCCTGCAGCAGCTCGACGCAGGTGTGGCTGCCGATGAACCCAGCGCCGCCGGTCACGAGGATAGTTTTCTTGTCGGACATACAATTCCCCAATCTTGCATCTAAGTGCATCTATGCATGCAGACATTCATGCATGCGCCACTTGTGCGGGTCGTTTCTTCATGCGTTCGGTTGCGATTACCCAGTATAGCCCCATCGCCAACAACTTCGAAACGCAGCTCCAGCAACAACCAACAAGTCATATCAATTTGGCGAATAATTAACGAAAGCGGAGTGCGACCGCAAGTCCAGCAGCTACGCCACATAATCGGCCCCGTCTTGGAGTCGCACCCTTGAAAAATGGTCAGATTTTCATTGTCTGGGCGAGACGCACGTTCAGTCTCCGACATCCGGTCAAAAACTCATCGAATGGGCGGCACTCCGATTCGCCACAAGCATTGAAATGGATTTTGACGCAGTCGATCCAACGTTTCGAAGGGAGATGCCTTCTTTTTTCGCTCCATAAGTCGTCAAATATCACTCGAAAGAATAAGAGCCCCACTTTTCGGGCCGCTCATGAACGTCAGATTCGCCCATTCGATACAAAATTGACCGGATGGAACGAAATGAACAAGCGCGCCGCCCATTCGCTCGTTTTTTGACCGCCCTCGGGGATCGAGAGCGTCGCGCCTAGGAACGCCAGCAATGGGGCGCAATCGAACAAACCCCAGATGAACAGCCCTACCGATACACATCTAATCACCCATCCAAGATTCATAGCCCTTGATGGCGGGCAGCACTTTTGCTCGTAAAATGCTTTGCCTAAACTTAAAATCCCTCACCCTGATTCTGCGGCGCTGACGTGTTGCTTTGCAGATTTCCTTTACGAGCTGATCAAAATAGAAAGCCTGAGCTATATCTCTAAAATACACAGTCATGAGCCTTACGCCAGAAGCGAGAATGGCATTTTTTCGGCGCTCATCTCTCTCGTGAGCCCACTCGCCTGCATGATATGGTCGCCCGGTATATTCGAGTCCAAATTTCAAACGGGGCCACAAAAGATCAACCCTACGAATGCCTCCTTCCGTGATGATTTCTCGATTGAGCTCGGGACGGGCGAATCCCATCCCGCCTAAGCGCGGCGCAGCAGTCAACATAAGCGCCATAGCGGTCTCCATGGGTGAAGCCGCGTTATCCAATACATTCGACACCGCTTTGTGAGCCTTATGAACACCTCGTTGACCTGGGCAAGCATCTAAAAACGCGCCTATACGCTTAACGCTTGTCAGAGGCTCCCGCGTGCGGAACCCCCTCATGTCATGGGGGTCGGGCACATACGACCCACACAGCTCAAAGCCGAGCAGCGTCGCGTCAATCTCGGGCAGCTGGCTCGCCATCTGAAGAAACACCAACTCCGGAGCCGCGACGAGCAGACCGGAATCCGATTGGATTATGGATCGGCGAGGAAGCGCAGAGGTGTTCACATGCCGTACGATGCCAGATGTTCCGGAGGTGTGTTTGTCGCTGGAAACGAGCAGATGAACGGGACGCTCGAACCAAAACTGCAGCGATGTTTCCGCGAGGGCCTCCTCAGCGCGCGATATCATTGCTCCGTCCAACTTTCCCGTTCGAGGTGCCTCCATTAAATGCGGGTCGCGTTCGTCGCTTGCCCTCAAATATTCGAGTGCAGATTGGTGGCTGAGGCAGATTGGCATGACGGCACTCCTGTGACGCATCGGTCAAACCCGCCCTCGAGCGGTGACTCGGAGAGGCGGGCCCGGCGGTTGTACGATGGCGTCAAGTGTTGCGCGCATATCGGGCGGCGCGTTGGGCCACAACCAACAAGGGGGCATTTCTCATGAAAGCGCCAGATTCAGCGCTGGCCTGGGAAGCAAATAAGAGAATAGTGGCCGAGAGTGGTGGGCAAATGAGGAGGCGGTCGCAAGAGGACGTGGACGGATATATAGCACGGATCAGGCAAAACCGCGCCTAGGCCTCCAGGCTGCGCACGAAACGTTCCAGGCGGTTGAGACCCTCGGCGATATCCTCCATCGAGCAGCAATACGACAGGCGCACGTAGCCCTCCGCGCCGAACAGCGCGCCCGGCACCAGCGCCACACCAGCCTCTTTAATCAGGCGCTCGCAGAATTCCTCGGACGTCAGGCCAAAGCGCTCGATCGAGGGGAACGCATAGAACGCGCCGTCGGGACGATTCACGGGAAGTCCGATCTCGTCAAGCCTGCGAAGCACCAGGTCACGGCGCTCGCGATACACGGCAAGCGCGGGCTCGATGTCAGACTCTAGCGCCGCCACCGCCGCATGCTGCACAAACGACGGCACCGACGACACCATATACTGGTGCACCTTGCTCGCCTGCGCAACGAAAGACGTGTCGGCGGCAATCCAGCCCAGGCGCCATCCGGTCATCGCGTACGGCTTGGAGAAGCTGTCGCACACCACAATGCGGTCGCGCAGCTCGGGGTGTCGGGCGGCGAAGCTCTGGAATCCATCCGCGTACACCAGGCGCCCGTACACGTCATCGCAGATCACGAACACGTCATGCTCACGCGCGAAATCGGCCACGGCATCGAGACTCTCCGCGTTCAAGACGCACCCGGTGGGGTTGTTGGGCGATGTGATGATGATGGCCTTGGTGTGCTCGCTCGCGACGGCGGCCAGCGCTTCGCGCGTGATTTGGAAGCCTGCCGCGCGCGTGTCCATCAGCACGGGCGTAGCGCGATTGAGGGTTGTAATGGATTCATACAAAATGTACGCCGGAGTAGGGATGATAACCTCGTCTCCAGGATTGATCATGGTGCTGAGCACGGCAAACAAGGCCTCGGTGGCGCCGCTCGTTACCACCACTTCATCGGGCGTGTAGCCCAGCGCTGCAAGACCGCGCGCATCGCGCATGTGGGCAGCGATGGCCTCGCGCAGATAAGATTGTCCGTTATTGGCGGGATAATGCGTCAAATTGGCAGCAAGGTCAGCCGTGACCTGTGCCTTTACGGATTCGTTAGTATTGCCGTCCGGCTCTCCCAGCGTGAGCGAGATGCAGCCCGGCGTGGCCTTTGCCATCGCGGAAAAGCGACGGATTCCCGAAGGCTTGAGGGAGGAAAGGGTCGAATTAAGCGCGAGGGACATGATGTGCTCCAATCGTTAACGATCACGCGAGGCATTATATGGCCGGATGGCAAAGGTCCGCCGCGCTATCGCGACGGACCGTGAGTGCGTGGGGTCGATTATAGCGCCGGCCGCGTGCAACAAACGGCCCAAGAGAACCGCTTCTCGCTATCCCACCGGTGGACAGCCGGTCGTCAGTCGCAGTGAATGACCGCCACTCAACTATCGCTCATCCATGGGCACGTAGTCGCGCGCGTGG
>CAUWMI010000028.1:0-22272 GCA_963559755.1 uncultured Slackia sp.
TGACCTATAGTCTCTCGCGAAGGAGCTCTTTGAAATGGGGGAGCTCGAATCGAACGTATCCTCGACACCGGCTTTAAACCGCTTCGTATATTGCGTGCATGAGTTCGATAGCTCTATGAGTGCCCGGTGGTCACCCTCTGTGCCTCCTGACATGCAGGCTTCAATCAGGATGAGCTTTTACACTTTTTGCTCTTTTTTATTTCTTTTGCGCTTTGGGCGGTACTGCATTGAAGCGGCTCTTGCTGCTGCCTCGTGAGATGGTTTAGAAACAGAAAGGGCGGCTCCGTGAGGAACCGCCCCGCTGCGCGTCTTCTTGGTGATGCGTCCTTGTTAAGCCCTTAGCTCTGGTCGCCGTCCTGTGTGCTTCCGTCATCGGGATTGGTCGGCTGGTCGCTGCCGTCCACGTTGCCGGCGCTGGCACCCGGGCCGCCCGACACGACGATCTCGATATACGTATCGGTGGTGGCGGTGCCGGATTGCGTCTGCCTAATCACCTGGCCCTCGGGTACGGTGTTGCTCGACTCGTAGCTCACGCCTACGTTGGTGAAACCGGCGTTATTGAGCGAGCTCATGGCCTCGTCCTCGGTCATGCCGGTCACGGCGGGCACGTTCACGGGAATAGTGGCGGGGTCTTGGCCAAGCGAGATGTAAATGGTCACGGTCTCGCCCTCTTCGAGCTGGCCACCGTTGGGCTCCTGGCTCATGACCACGCCCTCATCGTAGCGGTCGCTATACTCGCCGTCCTGGACGCTCACGGTGAACCCGGTGCTCTCGAGCGTCGCCTTCGCCGTAGCCTGATCGTCGCCAATCACGTTGGGTACGTTGGTGAGCTCGGGGCCGGTGGAAATCCAATACGTGATGGTGGCGCCCTCGTCGGCCTCGGTGCCGGAGGCGGGATCCTGCCTGCTCACGGTGTTCTCTTTGGCATCGGAGCTCTCGTTGCCGCCGAACTTGGCGACAAATCCTGCATCCTCGATCATCTTCTGCGCCTCGTCGGCCGTCTTTCCGTTCAAATCGGGCACGGTACCCTTCTTGGCGCCGATGGAAACCACGATGTTGACCGTCTCGCCCTTGGCAAGTTCCGAATCGGCGGCGGGATCGGTGCGAATGACGCGGCCGCTCACCGTATCGGTGCTGTTCTCCTCGGTCACTTCGCCCACCGTGTAGCCTGCGGCTTCGATGGCCTGGCGTGCGGCTTCCTCGGTCTGGCCGGTCACATCGGGCACGCGGGTCTGGCCGCCGAACGCGCCAGAAACCGCCAGCGCAATGCCGGCGATGGCAAGGATGGCCACCAGTGCGCCGATCACAATGCCCACCGTGCGCTTGGAGCTCTTCTTCTTGCCCATGTCGAACTCTTTTCCGCCGGTGCGGTAGTCGACCGTCTTCATGGGGCCCGAATTGCCGTTCATGCCGCCCACGGCGGGCATGACGGCGGTGCCGCCTGCGACATCGTTGCTAATCGGGGGCACCACGCCGCCCATGACCTGGGTGGCTGCGCTGTTGATGTTCTCGCCCAGGTTGACGGGGCGGCCCATCATGAAGTCATCCAGCGCGTGCTTCATCTCGCGCGCCGTGCGGAAACGGTTGACGGGGTTTTTCTCCATGGCCTTGAGGATGATGGCCTCAAGATCGGGATGAATCTCGGGGTTCACCTGGCTGGGCGGCACGGGTGCCTCGTTCACCTGGCGCATGGCTACGCTTACGGCATCCGGGCCGTCAAAGGGCAGCTGGCCGGTTGCGGCCTCGTACAGCACGCAGCCGAGCGAGTACATGTCGCTCGTGCCGTCGAGCTCTTTGCCCTGCGCCTGCTCGGGGGAGATGTAGTGCGCGGTTCCCAGCACGCTGGAGGTCTGGGTCTTCACGCTGTTCTTGGCGCGCGCGATGCCGAAGTCCATCACCTTCACGTTGCCATCGGGCTGCACCATGATGTTCTGCGGCTTGATGTCGCGGTGGATGATGTCCAGGCCGTGTGCCACGGAAAGCGCCTGGCATACTTGGCTGCCAATTTCGGCAACCTTGCGCTGGTTGATGGCGCCGCGCTGCTGGATGGCGCTCTTGAGGTCGGTGCCGCGCACGAACTCCATGACGATGAAGTAGGTGCCGTCGTCCTGACCCCAGTCGTACACGTTCACGATGTAGGGGCTCTGCAGGTTCGCGGCGCTTGCGGCCTCCTGCTTGAAGCGTGCGGTGAATTCCGGGTCGGCCGCGTACTGCGGGAGCATGACCTTCACGGCCACCGTGCGCCCGAGCACCTGGTCCTGCGCCTTGTAGACCTCGGCCATGCCGCCGATGCCGATGCGTTCGGTGATGCGGTACCGCCCGTTGAACACCCTGCCTATCATCTTGTAGTCTCCCTCGTCTAAAGCTGGCTTGCTGCGTTTATGCGACGTATGCCGTCTATGCAAAAGCGGGATGCCGCGCAAGGCGGCCCCGTCGATTGTTGAGTGCGATAGCTAATCGTACCGCATTTACATCAGTCCCTGCACTTCAAGCGCCTTTTCCAACACAGTCTTCGCACGCGGGCTCGCAAGGCCGCTCTCGTCCTCTATGTCGGCGTTGACGCCCTGCTCGATGATCACCGCGACCACCACGCTGGGGTTGTCGGCGGGCGCGAAGCCCACGAACCAGCTGTCGTCGTATTCCTTGCCGGTCTCGGCGGTGCCGGTCTTGCCCGCCACCTGCACGCCGTCGATCGCCGCAGCGTAGCCGGTTCCGTTGTTGACCACGCCCTCCATCATCTCGGTGATCTCGTCGGCGGTGGAAGCGTCCATGACTGCACCGAGCGAAGTGCCGCTGCCCGTGTAGGAGCGCTCGCCCTGGGCGTTGTACACGCCGTCCACGAAGTAGGGCTGCTGGAGCACGCCGTCGTTGGCGATTGCGGCGCCCACCATGGCCATCTGCATGACCGTTGCCTGCGGGCCCACGGTGTGGGTGCTGCTGTCGCCAACGGCCTGGCCGCATGCGGCCCATGCGGTTTCCCACGTGCTCATGGCATCGGCATCGCCGGTAAGGCTCGTGGTGAGCGGAACCTCCAGGTCGAGGTCTTTGTTGAAGCCGAACTTCTGGGCGGTTTCCATCAGGGTATTCGCTCCCAAGTCAACGCCGATCTGGCCGAACGCGGTGTTGGACGAAACCTCGAAGGCACGCTGCAGGCTCACTTCGCCGTAGTCCACATCGCCCGCATTGGTCACCTTGGCGTTGCCGATCTCCATGAAGGCGGGCGCTTCGATGACCGAATCGGTGGTCATCGTGCCGTTTTGCAGCGCAGAGGTGAGCGTGACCATCTTGAAGGTCGAGCCGGGCGCGTAGAGCGCGTTCATGGCGCGGTTGATGAGCGCGCCGCCGGAATCGTCGGTGCCGTCGGCCGCCGCGGCGAGCAGCTGGTCGATGTCGGCGTTGGAGTAGGTGGGCGAGCTTGCGCTAGCGAGCACGGCGCCGGTATTGGGGTCGAGTGCCACCACGGCGCCGGAGTAGCCATCAAGCACCTGCTCGGCAACCGCCTGGATCTTGGAGTTCAGCGTGAGCGTGACATCGTTGCCCGGCTGCTCGATGCCGGCTGCGGCGTTGATCACGTCGGTCCAGCTGGCGAAGTTCTCCTGGCCCTTGAGGGTGTCGTTCATGGACGCCTCGATGCCCGAAGTGCCGTATTGCTGCGAGTAGTAGCCCACCACATGGCTCGCCATGGTGCCCTGCGGATAGGTGCGCGCATAGGTGCCGTCGTCCTGTTTGACGCTTTCGGCCAGAACCACGCCGTCATAGGTGCTGATGGAGCCCCGCTCCGTCTCGGCCTCCTTCATCAGGGTGTGGTTGTTGCCGGGGTAGCTTTGATATTCCTCGGCCTTGATGACCATGATGTAGGTGAGGTTGGCCACCAGGAGCGCGAACATCACGGCGAAGGCGATCATGGTGCCGGTGAGGCGGCGGCCCAGCGCGTAGCGGCCCAGAACGCCCGTCTCCGCGGCGCGGCCGTGCGTGCCATGCGCCCCGATGGCGGCCATGCGCCCGGTGCCGTCGCGCATCTCGGAGGTGAGGCCGGTGCCCTCGTCGCCGCAGCGCAAAAGAAGCGCGATGCCGATGAATGCCGCAAGAAGCGAGGAGCCACCTTGACTGATAAAGGGCAGGGTGATGCCGGTCAGCGGGATCAGGCGGGTCACGCCGCCCACGATGATGAACGCCTGCAACACGATGGTCACGGTTACGCCCACGGCCACAAACGAGCTCACATCGCTCTTCGCGCGCGCCGCGGTGGCAAAGCCGCGCACCGCAAGGCTCAGGTAGAGCAGCAGGACGGCCGCGCCGCCCAGAAGGCCGGTCTCTTCTCCGATGGCCGCGAAGATGAAGTCGGATTCAACGACAGGGATGTTCTCGGCCAAGCCGTTGCCCACGCCCACGCCGAACAGGCCGCCGTCGGCCAGCGAGTAGATGGTCTGGCACAGCTGATAGCCGGTGTTCTGCGCGTCGGCGAAGGGGTCGAGCCAGGTGTGCACGCGCACCTGCACATGCCCGAAGAACGTGTACAGCACCACGCAGCCGATGGCGGCCAGGCCGAAGCCCACCACCAAGAACAGCTTCTTGCCGCTCGCCACGTAGAGCATGACCAGAAACAGCACGAAGCATACCAGCGCGCTGCCCAGGTCCTTCTCGAACACGACCACGCCGAACGAGATGGCCCACATGATGAGCAGCGGCAGAAGCGTGGAGGCGTCGGGCAGGCGGAAGCGGCCCACGCGCACGGTGAACACGCTCAGCATTTCGCGGTTCTGCGCAAGGTAGGACGCGAGGAATATGACGATGCAGAGCTTTGCCAGCTCTCCGGGCTGGAAGCTGAAGCCGCCCACTTGGATCCAGATGCGGCTGCCCAGCTCCTCATGACCGATAACGGGCAGCATGGGCATGAGCAGAAGCGCGATGCCCGCGATCATGAACGTATATTTGTATTGGGCGAGCTTATCGAGGTTGCGCACCACGGCGAGCGTTATCACCATGAGCGCGATGCCCAGGAACAGCCACATGACCTGGCGCATTGCGAGGTCGGGCGCCAGGCGGGTCACAAAGGCGATGCCGATGCCCGAAAGCGCGAACGCGATAGGCAGGATGGCGGGATCGGCGTTTTTGGCGAAGAAGCGCGTGGCGATGTGCGCCGCTACGAACGTGCCGAACAGGCCCAGCGGCACTGCGAGCGATTCGAGGGAAAGCGCCGTGCCCTGATTGGTGAGCACCATGGCGAACAACAGCACCACAAACGGCGCCGCGAGGCACAAAAGCAGAAGCTCGGTGTTGCGGCGCGTCATGCGGCATCGCCGCCTTCGGCCGCATTATCGTTCGGATCGGCGGCGGAATCGTCGGGCGATTCGCCTGCGCCTGCGTTTGAATTCGCGTTGGAAGCATTGGCGTTCGACGCCGCGCTGCCGTTCGTGTTGCCCTGCGTCTGGGCGGCATGCGCTTGCTCGGCCTGGGACTGCCAGGTGCTCAGCAGCTCTTCGGCATCTTCTACGGAATCGGTGCGAATGCCCTCTTCCGCCAAGCGTGATGCCGTATTGGGCGGAAGCGCCAGGTCATCCACGGAAAGCCCCGTATCGCGCTCGAGCTTCCAAGTTTGGATGCCCATGAACTCGCCGGGAATGCCGCGGCAGATGACCACCTGGTCGTTCTGCACGGTGAGAAATGCCACGTGATTGAGGTAGGCGTTGCCGCCCACAACGGCGCCCGCGAGCACGGCGATCAGCGCGATGATGGCCAGGGCTGCGCCGATGCGTCCGCGGCGGCGCTCTTTGGCGACACGCTTCTCGGCGCCCGCCGCCACGTCCACCACGATGGCAGTGATGTTGTCGTGACCGCCCGCAGCAAGAGCCTCCTCTACCAAGGTGTCAGCGCATTTCTGCGGGTTGCCCACGCGGATGAGCGTGCTTTCCAGCAGATCATCGTCCACCATGCCGGAAAGGCCGTCCGAGCACAGAAGCAGACGATCGCCGTCCTCGACGGTCATCTCATATATATCGGGGAGCGTATTGGGGTCGGATCCTAAGGCTCGCGTGATCACGCTGCGCTGGGGATGCGTCTTGGCCTGCTCAGGGGTTATCTGGCCGCTTTCGATGAGGTCGGCCATGAGGGAGTGGTCGCGCGTAACGGCCTGCAGGCGGTCCTGATGCAGGAGGTAGGCACGCGAATCGCCTACCTGCGCGATGACCATGCGGGGGCCGTCCAGCACGGCGGCGGTCATCGTGGTGCCCATGCCCTGGCGGCCCAGCCCCTCGCGGGCGGCGCGGATGACGGCGCGGTTCGCCTCCACCACGGCGCGGGCAAGGTCGTCGCCGTCGGCCGTGTGCGGGGCGTGGGCGATGAGTGACTGAATGGCCACTTCGCTCGCCACCTCGCCGGCAGCATGGCCGCCCATGCCGTCTGCCACGGCAAAGAGCGGCGGGGTTACAGTCAGGCTGTCTTCGTTATGGTCGCGCACCAGGCCCACGTCGGTGCGCGAGCCGTACGAGAGCATCGCGCCTTTGGCGTGGCGGCCGCGCTGCGCCTTGGGCGCTTTGGCGGCGGACATTATTCGAACCTCACGCGCATGGCAACGTCGCCCACGTTCACAACATCGCCATCGCGCAGGGCGACGGGCTCGGTGATGAGGCGGCCGTTGACGGCGGTGCCGTTGGTGGAGCCCAGATCCTCAACGAAGAGGTTGGATCCCATCAGGTTGAAGCGGGCGTGGCGGCCCGAGACGTAGCTCGCGCCGATGACGATATCGGCGCCCGGCGCGCGCCCCACGATCACGGGGCCGTGCACGGCCATGCGAACGCCGCGCAGTTCTTTAGGCCCGCGCTCGACGGACACGTACCACGACTTTTCTTTGGCGCGCTGGCCCTTGACCAGGCCGATACCCGTTTTCATGAGCGCGAACAGGAACAGGTAGAGCAGAGCCACAAACAGCAGACGCCCCAGGAGAAGAATGACGTCGATCACGGCAGGCTCCTATCGCAGCGTGAATACGAATTCGGTGACGCCCAGGGTGATGCGGTCGCCGTCGGTCAGGCCGCGGCGCTGCACGGGCATGCCGTTGACCAGGGTGCCGTTGGTGGACCCCAGGTCGGTGATGACCCAGATGCCCTGGGGCTCGAACTCGATTTGAGCGTGCTGGCGCGAGGCGTTGAGATCGTTGATCACGATGTCGTTGCCGGTCTCGCGGCCCAGCAGCACGCGGTTGGTGGCAAGGTCGTAGGAGCGGTTGGACGCGATGTCGATCAGATGCGCGCGCACCATGCCCTGATTGGGAACGGGCGTCGCTTGACCTGTGCCGGCCGTGAACGCGACGGTGTTGGGAACGCCTTGCACGGCGGCCGCTCC
Organism: uncultured Slackia sp.; assembly: GCA_963559755.1. Taxonomy (GTDB): domain Bacteria; phylum Actinomycetota; class Coriobacteriia; order Coriobacteriales; family Eggerthellaceae; genus Slackia. The sequence goes on from CAUWMI010000028.1 coordinate 7,342, forward strand.
GGCGACACCTGCCGCGGCATACGCGGGGTTCGCCATGGCGCCGGCCGCGGGGTAGGCGCCCATGCCGGCAGGATAGGCACCTGCGGCGGGAGCCTGCGGGAATGCGCCCATCTGCTGGGGCTGCATGGGGCGGCCGTACTGATCGTAGGCCGCGGCAGGCTGTTGGTAAGCGGGCTGCGCGTACGGCTCCTGCGGGGCGGCGCCTGCCGCCTGCGCGCCGGAAGCGTCCTGCTGAGCGGCATCGCCTGCATCCTGCTCCGCCTCGTTGGCGGGCGTTGCGGGCGCGGCACCGGGCAGGGGCTCCTCGTCGGAGAAGGTGCCGGCCTCATGATGCTCGTGCTGCTGCGCGGCCTGCTCCTCCTCGCGATAATCCGCGAAGTTCTTGCTGTTGAAGGTGTATTCGCCGTAGTCCACGGAGCGATCGATTTCTTCCTCAGGCACATAGGGCAGAGGCGGCTTGGCCGCCGGCTCCGCGTCGAACACGGGAGGAACCGAGATGCCCGAAGGGTAGGCACCCTGGGGGGCCTGCGCGGGATACGCGCCCTGACCAGCCTGCGCGGGGTATGCACCCTGGTGGTAGGGATCGCTCGCGGCCGGAGCGCCGTAAGGCTGCTGCGCGCCATAGGGGGTTTGGGCCCCGTACGGCTGCTGAGCCGGGGCACCGTACTGCTGCTGGGCGCCGTACTGCTGGCCGTTGCCATAGGCGGGAGCGCCATAGGGCTGCTGGCCGTACGCCTGTTGGGCATACGGATCGGCCTGGGCGGGGGCGGGGTTGGCGCCTCCCATGCCGTAGCGCTGCATCTCCTCGGCGCGAAGCTGCTCGATGATGGGCGCGCTCACCACCTCAGCGATCACATCGAACTTGCCATGCTTGAGGCCTTCGTCGACGATGAAGCGCACGAGCGGCTGGCCGTCCATGGACAGCCCGTCGGAGGCGGCGGATGCCGCGAGGCGCGTTTCGCATTCGCCCGCGAGCGTGGGATAGAACCCGAACAGACGCTGGTCGTCATCGGGGTTCACCAACACGGTGTACAGCGTCGGGGCGTACTGCTTGCCGGCGCTCACCATCTTTTCGCGCCGCATCTGCTTTTCCGCCTTCTTCATGATCTGAACGGGGGAGATGGGGGCGTTGCGCATCCCGCCGGCGCCTTCGAAGGTGTCTTCCATCTTGCCTTCGAACTTGGAGAAGATTCCCATGGTCGACTCACGCCTTTCTGCGTTTATGGTCTGAGAGCCTAAGCAAATAGTAACCAACCAACTATAATAAGCGCCAATTGTAATTGAAAGGTTACATGGGTGGAAAATCTCATCTTGAACAGATATCGCCCGCTCGGAGAGGCGGGTCGCGGGGGATACGGCGTGGTCCAGGTGGCATGGGACACGCGTATCCAACGTCGCGTTGCCATCAAGATGCTGCATTGGGATTCGCGGGCCGCCAACGGGGTGCCGGGTGCCGAGCGCGGGCCGTATGCGGCGCAGGCGGGGGCGGATCAGTACGCGGCTGCCCCGACGCCGAGCGACATTCCCGGTCTGGCCGAGGCGCGCACCGCCGCGATGCTTTCCGGCGAGCACATCGTGGGCGTCTACGATTTCGAGGTGGATTACCGCAACGCCACGGCCTACCTCATCATGGAGTACGTCGACGGCATCACGCTGACCGATCTCATGGACGAGTTCGCGGGGCCGCTTCCCCTCAACATTGCCACCTGCGTGTTCGACGCGGTGGCCGACGCTTTGACCAAGGCGCACGCCAACCAAGTGCTGCATCTGGATATCAAGCCTGACAATGTGCTCATCAATCGCCAGGGCCAGGTCAAGGTGTCTGACTTCGGCCTGGCGCAGCTTTCGTGCGAGGCGGGGTACGGCCAGGCGGCGGGCGGCACCATCGGCTACATGCCGCTCGAGCAGATGCGCCTCGAGGCTCCCGATGCGCGCACCGACGAATGGGCGCTTGCGGCGCTTGCCTACGAGATGCTTACGGGCGACAATCCGTTTCTGGCGGAAACGCTCCATGAGGCCGAGGTGGCTATCGAGGAGGCCGAGCTGGTCATTCCCTCCGTGGTGCGCGACGATGTGGACGAGGAGGCCGACGAGGCGATCTTCGGGGCGCTCGCCATCGAGCGCGATTACCGCTTTGATTCGGTGGCGCTGTTCGCCGACGCGCTCATGCCGCATTTGGGCGATGCGCGCCGCGGCATGCGCGAGCTTGCGGTGCTGGTGGGCGAGGCGTGCGACGACGCCGAGGAGGAAGAGGACGCGACCGAGCCCATGCCGCGCTACGTGCGCGAGCGCGTGAGCCTGATGGATCGGCTGGGCGAGCGCGCGCAGGCGGTGCTGTTCCGTCTGTGGGCCGCTGCGGTCTGCGGTTTTGCCGCGTTTGAGGCCGTGACGAACATCCCTGCGCTCTATACGGTTGCCGGGCGTGAAACGCCTGCGTTCTGGGCGGTGCTGCTTGTATGCATTGCGGCCGCCGCCGTGCTTCCTGCCGCGGGGGCGGCCGTCGCCATCGTTGCGCTTGCTGCGGCGCTGTTCGCGAACGGGGCGTATGTGTTGGGCGCCGCGTTCCTCATCGCGGGCGGCGCATGGTGGGCGTTCGTCGGCCGGCGCGGGCATGCGCAGGCGGCGACGGGCGTGACCGGCGTGGCTCTGGGCGCGTTCGGGCTGGGGCCGCTCGCGCCGCTTTTGGCCGGCTACTTCCTGCGGGTGCCGGGGGCGGCTGCCACGGCGGGTTTCTCGGCGCTGACGGCGTTCGTGCTCGCGTGCTCGGGTAGCATGTCGCTGACCGGGTGGAACGTGTTCGTGAACGGGCAGCTTTCCAACCACATGGAGGCTAATGCTTTGGTTTTGCTGGGCGACCCGGGCATGTGGATCCAGGCCGCTTCGTGGGTGATTGCGGCTGTGGCGCTCGCGTTGTTCTGCGCGCGGGGGAGCAAGCCGTGGGCCATCGCCGGGGCTGTGGTGTCGGGTGCGGCGATGGTGCTCGCATGCGTCGCAGGCGCGTCGATCGGCGCGACGGGCGCTGTGTTCGATTTTGCCGATGTGGCACCCGTGCTTATCGCCGCAGCGGTGGTCATTGCCTGCGTGGCCTTCGTCGGCGTGCCGTTGCGTCCGGATCCGCCTGAGCCCGAGTGGGACGATGCATATGGCGGCGGCGCAATCGGCGGCGCGGCCCCGCGCGGTGGGTTCAGACCGCGGCGTCGCAAAACCCGTCCACGCCCGCGTGCGTGAAATTCGTGCTTACGCCATAAAATCATCGCCCGTTAGGCACCCGGTACGCATACGCCGTAAAACGTATAAGCGGGCAGGTTCATGCGTCTTCTAATCTGTATGTGCATGGCGTTCGTTTCGCGTGGTAGAGTTCGGCGAGAGGCTATGCGCGAGTCTCTCCGTCTGGCCTTGCTTGAAGAACGATAATCCGCTCCTGTGGCGGGCTGGTGCGCGTTGCCGTACGAAAGGAGCGCGCGAGAAAGGGGATGGCTGTGCTCGGCGTTGTGATCATGAATACGGGAACCCCCGACGAGCCGACGCCCGAAGCCATCAGGCCCTATCTCAAGCAATTTCTCTCCGATCGCAATCTGATCGACATGCCGCCGGCTCTGTGGCAGCCTATTCTCAACCTGTTCATCCTGCCGAGTCGCCCCAAGAGGACAGCGCCCCTCTACCAGTCGATATGGACACCCGAAGGCAGCCCCTTCATCAAGGATTCGCTCGCGCAGCGTGACGCGCTCGAGGCGCGGTTGGGCGAGCTGGTGGGCGATTCGGTTGCCGTTCGAGTTGGCATGCGCTACGGCAATCCTTCGGTCGAGTCGGCTCTGCGCGAGCTGCGTGATGCGGGCGCGAAGACGATCGTCGCGCTGCCCCTGTATCCTCAATATACGAAATCGTGCGCCGGTACGTGCTTCGAGGAATTCGGCCGCGCATTCAAGCGCGTGTACGGGCATGCGCCCGAGGGTGAGGGCGCGGGAAGCGGCGCATCAAACGGCAAGGTGCCCTTTGCGGAGGGTTCTGCTTCGGCGTCGATTACGGCTCCCACCGCGAACGCGCCTCGCGTTGTGCGCATCGAGCATTACTGGGATGCTCCAGGATACCTCCAGGCGCTCGCTCGCTCCGTCCGCCGCGCGTGGGACTACGCGCCCGGGTCCAAACTCGTGGTTTCGTTCCACTCTATCCCTATGTCGCACGCCCATGCAGGCGACCCGTATCCCGAGCAGACGCTTGCCACGGTGCGCGCCTTGGCCGATGAGCTGGGCATTCCGCGCGGCGATGTGCGTCTGGCATACCAGTCTCGCTTTGATAGCCGCACGTGGATAGGGCCGTTTTTGGAGCCCGTGCTGTCGCGCTTGGCGAAAGAGCAGGCCAAAAACGTCGCTGTGGTGTGCCCTGGATTTGCGACCGACTGCCTCGAGACGCTCAACGAGGTGGGTCAGCTCGCCGCGCGTCATTTCGAGGAGGAGTGCGCGCGTTTCGGAAACGAAGGGGCGCGATTCACCTATGTTCCTGCTCTTGGTGCCGATCCTGCGCTCATCGAGACGCTTGCGCATGCGGTTGCATGCAGGGTGAATTCCTGACAAATAGCGGCCGACTGGTTTCAAGTGGTTCGTACGCCCTTCGGCTTCTTGCGCTCTACGCCTTCTGGCCTCCAGCTTTCTGGCTCCTTGTTTTTTGGGGCGCCGGACGCCCCGTCGAGTTCGATGCCCCTCCATGGGGTTTGAAAGGTTTGTCGCAATCCCTTGACTTAAAGTCCACTCCAAGTGGTTCAATGCGAGCGATGGATAAATTGGTTCATAATTGCGCTTCGTGACGATTGCTACACGAGGCGCCATGGCCGCCGATGTCCATCAAGCGTGCCGCGAAGTCTTTTGCATCGTGTTGCGCGCCGAGCGTCGAGGGAAGGGTGGCATCATGAAAATCGCCGAAGTGAGCAAGCGCTACGATATTTCGGCTGACACGCTGCGGTATTACGAGCGCGTGGGCCTGCTGCGCCATGTACCGCGCACTGATAGCGGCATCCGTGAATATAACGAGACGAACTGCAGCACCATCGAGTTTCTGAAGTGCATGCGCGCCGCGGGCGTGTCCATCGAAGCGTTGATTGAATACATGGATCTATTCGACGAGGGCGAGGAGACGGCCCCGGCACGCAAGGCGTTGCTCGAGGAGCAGCGTGACCTGGTGCGTGACCGCATCGCTGATCTGCAGGCCGGACTTGACCGGCTGAATTACAAGATCGCCAACTACGATACGATTATCCTTGAAGCGGAAAAATCCATGCGGCCCGGTGCCGAGCCCGCGCAACCCGGATCGCATCTGTGCGGCTCGTGCGGCGAGGGGCAGGCGGAATAGACATGGGATTGACGTGGGAAGATGCCGTGCGTGGCCTTGATTCCGATGAGCGCTATGGCCTGGCCTTTTCCGGCGGATGCGACTCGTCGTTTCTGCTGGCTGCCATGCGTCGCGCCGGGCTGGACGTGAAGGCGTACATGGTGATGACCGCGTTTCAGGCGCCGTTCGAGCTGGATGACGCACGACGCGTCGTGGAGGAGACGGGCGCGGAGTTCGAGCTTATGCGGGCCGACATCCTCGCGCAGCCGGAGGTATGCGCCAATCCGTCCGACCGCTGCTACTTATGCAAACGGTTCATCTTCGGCCAGGTGCTCGCCGCGATGGAGCGCGATGGTCGGCGCGTGCTGCTCGATGGCACGAACGCGTCGGACGACCCGGCGAATCGCCCCGGGTTCCGGGCGCTTGCCGAGCTGGGCGTGCGCTCTCCACTCCGTGAGGCGGGCTTCACGAAGAATGACGTGCGCGCAGCGTCGCGCGCGATCGGCCTTTCCACGGCCGACAAGCCCAATTTCTCCTGTTTTGCTACCAAAGTGACGCAGGGGCGGCCGTTGACACGAGAGTCGCTGGACGCTGTGGCGCAATCGCTCGGTATGAAACTTTCTGTTTGAGTTCTAAGGCACTATTAGCATTAAGTTTCTAATTCTTATTCAATATAGATTAAAGAGTAAGTCTCTGTTAGAAAGTATTTAGATGAGCGATAGGGCAGAAGGATACGTTGACCTGGGCTACGCCAAGCCGGACACGCAGCGCAAAGAGCGCACCGGCGTTGCCGAGGTCATTTATGGTGCGGGCAAAACCGCCGATCAGATTGCGGGCATCGTGGATGCCTTGCGCGACGCGGGGCAGGAGCGCGTGCTTATTACGCGCCTCGATGCCGATAAAGCGTCCGAGGTTCAAAAGTTTCTCGCTCCGTGCGATGCGGATGCGTTCGAATACCGGGACACGCCTCGCCTTGCCATCGTGGGCGGCCTGCCCGAGCCGGACGGCGACGCTTACGTGTGCATCGCCTGCGCCGGAACGAGTGATTTGCCCGTGGCCGAGGAGGCGGCCGTGACCGCCGAGATGCTGGGCAGCCGCACGGTGCGCCTCTACGACGTTGGCGTTGCAGGTATCCACCGGCTGCTCTCCCATGCGGACGATATCGCAGGCGCGAGCAGCGTGGTGGCGGTGGCCGGCATGGAGGGCGCGCTCGCCAGTGTGGTGGGCGGCATGGCGAAATGCCCGGTCATCGCGGTGCCTACGAGCGTGGGCTACGGCGCGAACCTGGGGGGTATCGCCGCGCTGCTCTCCATGCTCAACTCCTGTGCGAGCGGCGTGAGCGTGGTGAACATCGATAACGGGTTCGGCGCGGGCTACCAGGCGGCACTTATCGACCACGCCTGCAAACGCGCCGCCGAGCGCGCGAAGGGGTAGGCCCGGGACGTATAGCGCGAAGCGGGTGCGGGGCAACGTGTGAACGAAACGGGCGCGGGGCAACGCGCGAACGAAACGAGCGCTCGACCGCACGCAAGGCGCGAAGCGGGTCGGCGGCGCACAAGGTGCGAAGCGGGCGCGCCGATTCCCAAGCCAGAGAAAAGAGTTCACAACTCGATTTTTCTGGCGTTTTCAAACAGCCTTTTGACCAGGTAATATACCATATAATACCTGGTCAGAGCTCCGCCATTATTTTGGACTTGTGAACTCCTCGGCTGCCGTCAACGCTTCGAGGGGCATAAACAATAGCTGCAAAGGATAACCATATGGGACGAATGTTGTATCTAGAATGCGCATCGGGCATCAGCGGCGATATGGCCGTGGCGGCGCTTTTGGACTTGGGTGCGAACGAGGAGCGGTTGCGAAAAGCGCTGGCGAGCCTACCGGTCGATGGGTTCGAGGTGCGCATTTCGCGCGTGAAGAAGGCCGGCCTCGACGCATGCGATTTCGACGTGGTGCTTGATGCCGCGCATGAGAACCACGACCACGATATGGCGTACTTGCACGGAAGCGACGACGAGGTCGCTCGCATGTTGGGCGAAAGCGCAGGCTACGAGCACGCTTACGAGCATGCCCATGAGTGCGGACATCATCACGAGCGCGGCGCGCATGGGCACCACCATCACCACCATCATCATGAGCATCGCGGAATGGCGGAAATCGAGGCTATCATTCGTGCCGCCGACATAACCGACCACGCCAAAGAGGTCTCTCTGCGCATCTTCGGCATCATTGCGTGTGCTGAGGCGAAGGCCCACGGCGTTTCAGCTGATCAGGTGCATTTCCACGAGGTGGGCGCGGTGGATTCCATTGTGGATGTGGTCGCCTTCGCCGTGTGCTTCGATGACCTGGGGCTTAACGACGTAGTGGTGGAGCGCCTGTGCGAAGGGCGCGGCACGGTGCGCTGCCAGCACGGCGTGCTTCCGGTGCCGGTGCCGGCGGTGGCCAACGTGGTCGCCGAGGCGGGCATCCCGCTCTCCATCATGGAGGCGCAAGGCGAGTTCGTCACGCCCACCGGTGCCGCTATTGCCGCCGCCGTGCGCACACGCAACGCGTTGCCCGAGCGCTTCACGGTGGAGCGCATGGGCCTGGGCGCGGGCAAGCGCGAGTACGCGGTGCCCAGTCTGCTGCGCGCGATGATTATCGAGGCCGCAGATGCTTTCGATGCCGAAGGCCCAACCGCGCGGCGCGAGTCGCTCATCTGGAAGCTCGAGTGCGACGTGGACGACTGCACGGGCGAGGCGCTGGGTTTCGTGATGGAGCGCCTGTTCGCCGCCGGCGCGCGCGAGGCCCATTTCGTGCCCGTGTTTATGAAAAAGAACCGCCCGGCATATCAGGTCCAGGTCATCTGCATGCGGGACGATATTCCCGCGATGGAGGCGGAGCTGTTCGCCCACACCACCACCATCGGCATCCGCCGCTCGCCCATGGAGCGCACGGTGCTTCCGCGCGAGGAGCTGCGCGCGAGTACGCCGTACGGCGAGGTGCGCGCGAAAAAGGTCACACTTCCCGATGGGCGCACGCGCATCACGCCTGAGCACGACAGCGTGGAGGCGGTGGTCGCGGCTTCATGCGCGCAGGCGGCCAAAACGCCCGGCAGCGAGCCCAAGGCCGGGCTGACCTACCAAGAGGCGTACCAGTTCGTGATGCGTGCTGTGTCGCGCTAGATAGTCCCTCGCGCCAAGACGCGACACTGTGGTATCATGCCTCCGCTTTGAGAGAGACGTTGCTCCCGCCTTTGCGCGGGAGCTTTTTTGCGGAAGGGGATGCATATGGCCGAGGGGACGATGACGCAGGGCGCGCAGCCGGCATCAAATAGCACGCAACAGGCGTCGGGTAGCGCGCAGCAGGCGGGGCGCACCCGCCTCGACCTGAAGAAGAGCCTGCTCGTAGGCATGACGCTGTTCTCGATGTTCTTCGGCGCGGGCAACCTGATTCTGCCGCCGCTCCTGGGCGCGCAGGCGGGTGAGCAGGCCATACCCGCCATGATCGGCTTCTTAGTGACGGCCATCGGATTCCCGGTGCTGGGTATCGTCGCGGTGGCGCTCGTGGGCGATCTCCCCAAGCTTGCTGGACGCGTGAACGCCCGGTTTGCGCTGGTGTTCACCGTTCTGGTCTACCTCTCCATCGGACCCTGCCTGGCCATTCCTCGCACCTCATCCACGTCGTTCGAGATGCTGGCGCCGCTGCTGCCCGAGAGCGCGCCGCTCAATGTGGCATCCATCGTGTTCTCGGTGGCGTTTTTCGCGGTTGCCTACGCGCTGGCCATGCGCCCGGGCAAGCTCACCCAGGTGCTGGGCCGCATCTGCGCGCCGGCGCTCATCATCCTCATCGTCATCATCGTGGCATCGTCGATCGTCGTTCCGCTGGGCGAGCCCACGCCAGTGCGCGCGCCGTACGACAACGCAGCAGCGGTGCAGGGCTTCCTCAACGGCTACCAGACCATGGACCTGCTGGCCGCGCTCAACTTCGGCATCGTCATCGCGTTGAACATCCGCTCGTTCGGCGTGGAGCGCCCCGGCGATGTGGCGTTCGAAATCTCGCGCGCGGGCGTGGTGGCCGGCGTGCTCATGCTGCTGATCTACTGCGGGCTGGGATTTGCGGGCGTGGTCACGGCCGCCTATATGCCCGAGGCGCAAAATGGCGCACAGCTGCTCACGGCTGCCGCCACCGGGCATTTCGGCCTGGCGGGCACCATTATCATCGCCGCGATTTTCTTCATCGCATGCCTCAACGTGTGCACGGGTCTCATCAGCTGCTGCTCCACCTACTTTGCCGAGACGTTCCCCAAGCTGCCGTATGCGGTTTGGGCTGCGATTTTTGCCGTGTTCTCGTGCGTGGTGTCCAACTTTGGGCTCACGGCCATTCTCACGTTCTCGGTGCCGCTGCTGAACGCCCTGTACCCCGCCGCCATCGTGCTGGTGATCATGGGCATGCTGCATCGCGCGTGCGACCGCGTGCCTTACGTATGGAAATGGGTCGTGGGCGTGGTGGCCGTGGAGAGCGTGATCGTGAGCGTGCGCGACGCGTTCTTCGCAGGTGCGTGGCTGCCGTTCGACATGCTGCCGCTGGCTGATATCGGCTTGAGCTGGCTTGCCCCCGCCTTGGTGGCGGCTGTGGTCGGCGTGGTTCATTCGCTCATTGCGCGCAAGGGTAGCAAAAACTGACGAAATCCCACCCCAGGCCATCGCTCGTTGCGGGAATGAGGCCCGTTGCCGAAAGGGGCACGACCTTGCGTCGCCAGCCCGAATTCTTGCGATACAATAGCGCGGTTTCTCTGCCTGCCGGAACGGGATGCGCGCAGCGCGCCTTCGGCGGAGTGACCCGCATGGTTTGCTTCGGGGGGGGTGCTTCCTAGTGCGACCATGCTGAAGTGCGATTGTTCGGCATACGACGTGCGCGTCGTCGTGCGAGGAGATAGGAACCGTGACCAAGAAGCTCGAAGGAAGCGTGCGCTCTGCACGACGGAGGCGCCGCGGCGCGCTTAGACCAGCGCTTACGGGGCTCACCGTGTTTTCGCTTACATGCCTCGTGCTGGGGTCGGCGGTATATGCCGCCGCGGTTCCGGGGCTTGTTATTTCATCCAACACAATTGCGGCGGCGGTTCAGGCACCTTCTGATCCGGCCGTTGGCTCGCAGCGCATGATGGCGAGCATTCTGGGCGAGCTCATCGGATCGGGGCAGGGCAATGGCGAAGGCTCCGAGACGTCCGAGGATGCAGCCGAAGGCGCGTCCGGCTCTGCGGGCTCCTCTTCTGTCGGCGGCTTCTCGTCGCTCGGCTCGTTCGTGAGCGGGTCGCTGCATGGGTTCGCCGGCCTTTCTTCCGATAACGAGAATGACCGGTCCGACGATTCCGCTGGTGCGAATGACGATGTCAACAAGGGCGATTCTGCACAGGGCGAAGCGTCCGACAGCAATCAAAATCAGGACTCGAATCCCAAGCCTGAGAACCCTGATGACGATACGGCATCCGATCCCGAGCCCGAACCCGAGCCTACGCCTACGCCGGAGCCCGATGGCCCCACGCCGGAGGAAGAGGCTGAATATCATGAGTATCTCGTGGGCTATGCGAATGGGTTGAACGACTACGTCGAGCGCATCGCCGCATCGAGGGCGTACTTCGAAGGCGGGTGGGGTGCGCCAATTCTGCACCTTCCCCCTGACCAAATCGATTCGATGTACTCACAAAGCCAAATCCTGTGCGACGACGTCACGGGCGCTTGGGGCACGTTGCGCAACGGGATGGCATACAAGGACGATTCGCAATGGCAGCCCGCCGCGGCCGATCTGATTTACATGCATATGCTGCTGCTCCGTTACTCCGAGGGGCTTGAGGCTGCCTGGCGCTTGGCGTATACCTCGTCAACTCAGAATGATCTCGGTGCGTATTGGCCGCAAGTTGTCGGCATCATCGAGGAGGCGCAGCCGTATTTGGATGAATACAACGCCATGGCGAACGCGGGTGTTGCCCTATGACGAGGCCGATAGACCCCATTGATGCAAACGGCAACGGCGCGAGCAGCTCGGCTGGATCGCCGCGCGAGCCGTGGGGCATCGAGCGCTCGGAGCGAGCCATGCGCTTGGTGCATGTCGACGACTTTGAATCGCCCATTGCCCTCGACGACGCGCAGCGCGATGCCTATCTGCGCCGCTTCGTCACGCTGTTCGCCGACGAGGCCCACGCCCGTCGCGGCGGTATCGGCCGCGTTACGCGTGCGACCAATGCTATGGGCGAGGCGTTTGCGCTCAAGACGCTCGTGCTGCCCGACCGCGCGGATTCGACCGATGCCGAAGAGCACGAGCGCCATATCGATTCTCTTAAGCGGGCGTTTCGCCAGGAATACGAATGTCATCGCGTGCTTTCGGGGCTGGCGGGGTTCCCACGCCTGTACGGGTTCGGCACGGTCGACGGCGCGCCCGCCATCGTCATGGAGTGGATCGAGGGGCAGACGCTCGCCCAGGCGTGCCGCCTGCTTGCGGCCGATGACGAGGGTCGCGTGCCGCCCCTGACCGCCGCGCGCATTGGGCGCGATCTGTTCGACCTGCTTATGCGTATGGATTTGATCCAGGACGTCATGGTGCATCGCGACGTGTCCATCGGCAACGTGATGGTGCGCACTTCGCGCATGTCGGTGCTCGAGCAGGCGGACGAGGGCGCGTTCGAGCTGTGTCTGGTCGACTTTGGGTCGTCGGCGTCGGTGGAAGGCGGGGTTTCGTTCACCAGCCAGAACATGGTGGCGCGCAAGGCGACGGCCAACTATGCGCCTCCCGAGATGCTCTCCGACGACGTGCCTGGCGTTGAGCACTTGCGCAAATCTCCCGCGATCGACGTGTATGCTGCGGCTAGCGTGCTGTACCACCTAGCATGCGGGCACCCACCATTTGACCTGGTGGGAGGCGAAGACGATGCAGAGGTGGCATCGCCTTATCGCGTGAAGACGGAGCAGAATCCTACGCCGCCCATCATGGCGCACAATCCTGCCGCTGATGTTGCGGCGGTGCTCATGCATGAGCCCGAGGTTGCGGTCATGGTGGAGCGGGCGGCCAGCGGAATATCGCCGCGCCCCGATGCCGAGGACGTGCGCGACGCGCTTGATTATGTGGATGCCCAGCTTGCCGAACTGCTGGTCAGGTGCCTTGCGGTGTCGCAGGAGGCGCGCCCCACTGCGCGTCAGATGCATGGTGCGCTCTCTGCGTTCTGCCGCCAATATGCTGAGAATATCGAGCGCTCGCTTGCCGGCGAGCCGCTTTTACCGTGCATGCTCGACGGCGAGCCGCAGGGCTCTGCGGTGTCGACCATGGAGATGCGTGCGGTGGTGAAGGCCGCGGCCAAGGCGGCATCGGCGGCGGTATGGCTTATCGTCGTATGCGCCACGGGGCTGCTCGTGCATGGCGCGCACCTTTCGCTTGACATGGGGCCGCTGACTTGGGCGGGCGACGTGAATGGGGCTGCGGTTTCCGCGATGCTCGCCGTGCCGGGCGCTCTTGGGTTCTTGGGCAGGTGGCGCGATGCGGGCACCTTGCGCGGGCTCGTGCGTGGAAGCGCGTTTCTTGCGGTGGGCGCGCTTGCGGGTGCGGCTGCTCTCTCGGGCGTTTCGGCGGAGCAGGGCGTATGGCGCGGCCTGGCTGCGGCCCTGTTTGCGGCGGTTGCTGCTGGATGGTGCCCGCTGGTGGTGGATTACACGCTGGCCGTGGCGTTGCCCACGCCGCGCAAGCCCAAACGAACGGGTCTGCCGGAGGGGCCGGGCGAGGCACCTGCATTGGCTGGGGCCGCGGGTCTTGCCGTGCGCGATGATGCCAAGTCGGGGGGTGCGGTTCCTGTCGAGGAGCCGGCCTCGATTTCATCCCCGTATTCATCCCGACCCCAATCCCAATCCCAATCCCAATCCCAATCCCAATCGCCCGACGATTCCTCGCAAACATACGAAGTCTCCGGGACGGTTGAAGCTTTGCAAGGCGAAGATGCCTCTCAAGCCGACGAATCCCAGGTCAACGATGCCGCGCAAGATGGAAAGGACGAATCATGACGGAAGCTCACCTTACTCCGTGCGGCGCGCTGTTTGCCGTCATGAAGAAATACGGCGGGATGAGCTACAAAGAGCTCGCCTCGCTGGTGCTTTCGGGCAAGCCTCTGGCCGACGGGCGCAGCCCCGCAAGCCGCGTGAGTGATCGCACGTGGGTGTCGCGCTTCATCGTGCATGCTCCCGTGGGCTCGCTGCAGGATAGGTATTTCAGCGATTTCGGCGTATCGTCGCTGCGCATCGTGGCGCGCCTCAAGGCTCGCGAAAAGCGCGCGCTGTCGAGCGAGCAGATTCTGGGCTTCATCGTGGGCGACGGTGGCGCTGTGATGAAGGAGGCGCTTGCTGCTGCGCATCAGGACGTGGCGCTGTACGACAACGTGCTTGCGCGGCTTATCGGCGGAGCGGGCTACACCAACGATGAGCGCGTGGAGATTGCCATGACACTGTTCGTTGCGGCGGGGTGCACGGCAAATGTGCGCAGCGCGGCGCAGTTTGCGGTGGCGTACGCTAAGTCGATTCATGGTGACAATCTTGCTACCACGCCTGCGGCCTCGTTGGGCGATTCGGGCGTTTCGGCTGATGAGGGGTGCATGGTCCATGGGCGGTTCGCGCTGGGGCTGGTGCGCGTGGTGGACGGCTACGTGAAGGGAGGCGCCCACTGGGTGTCGCCCGATGGCATCGGCATCGAGATTGGTGCGCTCGCGCTGGGTGAGGGCGACGTTGCCGATGTGGGCCCGCGCGTTTCGGGGCGTCATGCGCACGTATGGTGCGATGAAGAGGGCCGCTGGTTCGTGGAGGACCTGGGCTCGCGCAATGGCACTGTGGTGGTAAGCGGCGTCGATCGCAGCAAGATCGTGGTCGCTCCGCCGAAGGGCGAAGCCGAGGCGGCAATCGCCGAGGCAGAACCCGAGACCGCGAACGCCAAGGCCAAAGCCGGAGTTGCAGACATCGGATCAGAGCCTGAAGTTGCGGTTGTCGAAGCGAAGCCTGCCGACCACATCGACGCGGAGCTCACGGTGTCTGATGCGGTGGAAATCCATCCCGGCGACGAGCTCATCCTTGCCGGTGACACCGTATTCGCCCTCGTGGCGGGCCTGCCCGAGTAAACTTGCCTGGATGGCGAAAAGCTTTCTATTCGATGCAATTCCTCTGCCCAAGGCATGAGCTCAAACGCTTCCGGGCAAAGGATGAGTGCTGGGATGGTCCTGCTTGGGTCATCTCGCTTCTTAGGGGAACTTTTTCGGAAAAGTGTTAAATACGGCTAAATCAAATTACGGAAAAGTGTACGAGGGATTTCGTGCAAATCCCTATGCTAAAAAGCTTCGCAAGACAGTAACCATGAACTTTGATGTTGACGTAATCGGTTATTTCAAAAGCGAAAGAGCGCGCACGGATGTGCCGTACCAAACGCTCATCAATCTGTATCTGGCGCAATGCGCAGAAGAGGGAAAGTGCTTGAGCTTTTCTTAATCCGACGGCTGTTCCGGGTTTGCCCCGCAAGTTATAGGTTAAGCAAAAGAATGCCCGCGAGCTTGAACTCGCGGGCATGAGGAGGGGCGGCTCGATTAGGGGAGGGCTAGATCGAGCCGAAGGT
>CAUWMI010000029.1:0-21321 GCA_963559755.1 uncultured Slackia sp.
CAAAGGCTCCCAACTTCGGGAGCCTTTGTATTTATGTACGCGATGTAACGAAATGGTATCGCGCGGCTCTCGTATTGGCACTCGGGGCACATGAGTGCTAGGATGATTCGGAAAATTACGAGGCATGTCTAGTATGGCGAGCAAGATGCACAGCGCGAGCAAGGCGCGTGGCGAAGGGGGCACGGAACGCTCCGTCGACGGCATCTTTCGTCAGCTTCACAAGAAATGAGGCCCTATGGCATTCGAGAAATTCACAGACAAGGCCAAGCACGTGCTTGTGCTCGCCCAGGAGGAGGCGCGCCAGCTCAAGCAGCCGCACGTTGCCAGCGAGCATCTGCTGCTGGGCTTGGCGAAGGAGCCCGAGGGCATGGCCGCCCAGGCGCTCGAGCATGTGGGCGTGACGTACGACGACGCGCTCAACGAGGTGCGCAAGACATCCATCCCTGACGAAACGCTTGATCCCACGGCCCATCTGTCGTTCACGCCGCGCGTGCGTCGTATTCTGGAGCACGCCCTGCGCGAAGCTATGCAAATGGGGCAGACCTATATTTCCACCGAGCACCTGCTACTGGGCATCGTGCGCGAGGGCGAGGGCAGCGCGGTCGACGTGCTCGCCCGCCTGAACGTAGAGCTCGACCAGGTGCGCACCGCGCTCAACGACCTGGTGGGCCAGCCGAGCCCCGTGGCTGCCGGCGTGCCGTTCTTCGGCACGGGCGAGGCGCGCGGAGAGGCCAGCATGCTGGAGGAGTTCGGCACCGACCTCACGGCTAAAGCGCGCGCGGGCAAGCTCGACCCCGTGATCGGGCGTGCGGCCGAGATCGAGCGCGTGATGCAGGTGCTCTCGCGCCGCCAGAAGAACAACCCGCTGCTCATCGGCGAGCCCGGCGTGGGCAAGACCGCCGTGGCCGAGGGCCTGGCGCAGCTTATCGTGGCCGATCAGGTGCCCGATATCATTCGCGGCAAGCGTCTGGTCACGCTGGACGTGTCCGCTCTGGTCGCTGGCAGCAAGTACCGCGGCGAGTTCGAGGAGCGCCTGAAGAAGGTCATCAAAGAGGTCATCAAAGATGGCAACGTGATCCTGTTCATCGACGAGATGCACACCATCATCGGTGCCGGCTCGGCCGAGGGCTCCATCGATGCCGCCGCCATCCTCAAGCCGCCCCTGTCGCGCGGTGAGATTCAGGTGATCGGCGCCACCACCACCGAGGAGTACCGCAGGCATCTGGAGAAGGATTCCGCGCTCGCGCGTCGCTTCCAGACCATCGTGGTCAACGAGCCCTCCGAGGAGCAGACCATGCGCATCCTTACGGGCCTGCGCGACCGCTATGAGGCGCATCATCATGTGCATTACTCCGACGAGGCGCTGCATGCGGCGGTCAGCCTGTCGAACCGCTACATCCAGGACCGCTTCCAGCCCGATAAAGCCATCGACGTGTTGGACGAGGCGGGCGCGCGCATGCGCATTCGCAATCGCAAGATGCCCGACGATGTGATGAAGATCGACGAAGAGCTGCGAAAGGTCCGCAAAAACAAGGAGCAGGCCATTGCCGCGCAGGACTTCGAGCACGCCGCCGCCTTGCGCGACCAGGAGAAAGACCTGGCCGTCAAGCGCGAGGAGGCCGAGAAGAAGTTCTCCGAAGAAACCGAGCGCGAGCTGGGCGAAGTGGGCGAGGCCGAGATCGCCGATGTGGTGAGCATGTCCACTGGCGTGCCCGTGAGCAACCTGACCGAGGCCGAGACCGAGAAGCTTCTGCGCATGGAGAGCGTGCTGCACGAGCGCATCATCGGCCAGGACGAGGCCGTGACCGCACTGTCCAAGGCCATCCGCCGTTCGCGCAGTGGCCTCAAGGACCCGCGTCGCCCCGCCGGCTCGTTCATCTTCCTGGGCCCCTCGGGCGTGGGCAAGACCGAGCTGTCCAAGGCGCTCGCCGAGTTCCTGTTCAATTCCGAAGAGGCGCTCATTAGCTTTGACATGTCCGAGTACATGGAGAAGCACAGCGTGAGCCGCCTGGTGGGTTCGCCTCCGGGTTACGTGGGCTTCGACGAGGGCGGCCAGCTGACCAAGGCCGTGCGTCAGCGCCCGTACTCGGTGGTGCTGTTCGACGAGATCGAGAAGGCGCACCCCGACGTGTTCAACATCCTCCTGCAGATTCTGGAGGAGGGTCGCCTGACCGACGCACAGGGGCGCTCGGTGGATTTCCGCAACACGGTGATCATCATGACGTCCAATGTGGGCGCGCGCGAGATCGCTCAGGATGCGCCGCTGGGCTTTGCGCCTGAGTCGCAGAAGGGCCTCTCCGACAAGGAGATTAAGAGCAGCGTGATGAGCGAGCTCAAGAAGCTCTTCCGCCCCGAGTTCCTGAACCGCCTGGACGAAATTATCGTGTTCAAGAGCCTCACGGCCGACGAGATCCTGCAGATCGTCGACCTCATGGTGGCCGACCTGCGCGATCGTCTGATCGAGCAGAACATGACCATCAACCTGACGGAGGCGGCGAACAAGTTCATCGCCGACGAAGGCACCGACACCGCCATGGGCGCACGTCCTCTGCGCCGTGCCATTCAGCGCCTGCTAGAGGATCCGCTTTCCGAACAAATCCTGGAAGGCAAGTGGCATGCGGGCAGCGTGATCGATGTGGACGTCAAGGATGACGAACTCGTGTTCACCGAGGGGCAGGGCGAGATTCCCGCGCCGCGTAAGCGTGACAGCATTGCGCGTGAGGCCGAGACGCTGCTGCCGCAGTTCGACCTGGCGCACGCCGGAAGCGGCGGCCCGGGTGGCGCATCGAGCGACGGCGCTGCCGACTAAGCAAGGGGCGACTGCGCCAGCCACCTCGACCGGTTTTCGAAATGAAAATATCGCTCCAAGAGGAGGCTCATTCACGGGCCTCCTCTTTATATGTGCGCTTTTTCGCCTGTGTCGAACCCGGGAAGTGCCCCATTGCCGCGCACGATATTCGTCGGATGGGATAATATGAATGGTTATAGAAAGTTCCGCACGGATGATGCGTGCGGTGGCACGATGAACCTAGATTGATGTGCACGACCGTGCGCATCGTCCGGCGAGAGAAGCGAGGGCACCTATGAGCAACGACGATACTGCGCGTTCTATTTTCGAGCAGAACGCGGTCGACCCCGTGTTTTTGCCGTCGGCTCTCTCCGACGTGGCATCCGATTTCGAGGACGCAAGTGCCGCGGCGGGGCTGGTTGCCTCCGCGCGCCTTCAGGGCAAGGTGGCCAAGAAAGCCAAGACTGCCGCAATCGTGTTGGCGGGCGGCTCCGGTGAGCGCTTCGGCCATGACGGCGGCAAGCAGATCGTCGAAATCGCCGGGCGCCCCACGCTGGCGTGGTCGATCATGGCGTTCGACGCGACTGAGGACGTGGGCATCATCGTGGTGGTGTGTCCCGAGGATCGCATGCAGGAATACTGGGCGCTCGCCATCGACCCGCATAATTTCGTGACGCCCATCGTGATGGCTCCCGCGGGCGCATCGCGTCAGGAGAGCGCCTTTTCGGGTCTGGAATACGTGCCGGACAATTACGAATACGTGGCGTTGCACGACGGCGCGCGCCCGCTGATTTCGCCCGAGCTCATCATGCACACCATCAACACGCTCAAGGGCACACTCGATGCGGACGGCGCTATCGTCGCCACTCCCGCCGTCGACACGCTCAAGGTCGTGGAGAACGGCGTCATCGTGGGCACGCCCGACCGCCGCGTGTTCTGGAACGCGCAGACGCCGCAGGTGTTCCGCTCGGGCGTGTACCGTCGCGCACATGCGTCGGCTTTGGCCGAGGGCTTCATCGGCACCGACGACGCGTCGCTCATCGAACGCATGGGCGGCAAGGTGCTGGTGGTGGAAGGAAAGCGCGACAACATCAAGCTCACGGTGCCGGAGGATTACCGCATGCTTTCGGCAATCGTGCAGTCGCAGGGCTTGGTCGAGAAGGACGAAGGAGAAGACGCGTGACGAACGCTTCTAACATGAGAATCGGGCTGGGATACGACGTGCATGCGTTCGCGCCTGACCGCAAGCTGATTCTGGGCGGGGTGGATATCCCGCATCATCAGGGCCTTCTGGGCCATTCGGATGCTGATGTGCTGGCGCACGCGATTTCCGATGCGCTTCTGGGCGCGGCGCGTGCGGGCGACATTGGCAAGCTGTTTCCCGATACCGACCCGAAGTATGCCGGTGCCGATTCGCTCAAGCTTTTGGCGGCCGTTGCCGAGCATGTACGCTCGCTGGGCTTCGAGATCGTGGACGTTGACAGCGTGATTGCCGCGCAGGCGCCCAAGCTTTCGCCGCATCGCGAGGCCATGCGTGAGAACTTGGCGCACGCGATGGGCATTTCCGTGGATGCCGTGGGCGTGAAGGCCACCACCACCGAACACTTGGGTTTCGAAGGCCGCGAAGAGGGCATTTCGGCCCAGGCTGTGGCGTTGTTGGAGCGATGTTAATAGTCGTTGCGTCGGCATGACGACCAACGTGTCACTCCGACGCTGCGAACCCGTCGGGCACTTCGTCTTGCCCCTTGTGCTCTTCTCGGCGCGCGTTGGCGATGCTGGCGCCGTGCTCCCTCTCGGTTGCATAGAGAGGACCCAATCATGCTGCAGGCATGTTTGCCAGGGTGGCGGCGGGGCAATCTGAAGCACCGGACGGGCTCTCGCTGGCTTTCTTTAACCTGCATGTTTTGCAATGTTGCTCAAAGCTCAAGGAGTCATCATGATTCGTATTTATAACAGCCAGCTGCGCGAGAAGCGCGAGTTCACGCCCATCGAAGAGGGCAAGGTGCGCATGTACGTGTGCGGCCCCACCGTGTACGACCAGATTCACATCGGCAATGCGCGCACGTTCCTCTCGTTCGATGTGATTCGCCGTTGGCTCATCGCGAGCGGCTATGAGGTCACGTTCGCGCAGAACCTGACCGACGTGGACGACAAGATCATCAACCGTGCCAACGAGCAGGGCCGCTCTCCCGAAGAAGTGGCCCACGAGTTTTCTGAGGCGTTCATCGAGCAGATGCATCGCTTCAACATTATGGACCCAGACATTCGCCCGCGCGCGACCAAGGAAATCGGCCCGATGATCGGCATGATTAAGAGCCTGATCGAACAGGGCCATGCCTATGCGGCCGACAACGGCGACGTGTATTTCTCAGTGCGCAGTGATCCGAACTACGGCGAGGTGTCCAGCCGCAAGATCGACGACCTCATGGTGGGTGCGCGCATCGAGGAAAATGAGGACAAGCGCGACCCGTTAGACTTCGCGCTGTGGAAGGCCGCCAAGCCGGGCGAGCCCATGTGGGATTCGCCGTGGGGCAAGGGCCGTCCCGGCTGGCACACCGAGTGTGCCGCCATGGTGCATCGCTACCTGGGCACGCCCATCGACATCCACGGTGGCGGCGGTGACCTGGCGTTTCCGCATCATGAGAACGAATGCGCACAGGCTACATGCTGCTGGCACCAGGGCTTTGCGAACACGTGGATGCATGCGGGCATGCTGCGCGTGGATGGCGAGAAGATGTCCAAGAGCCTGGGCAACTTCTACACGCTTAAAGAGGTGCTGGACGCTCACAGCGCGGCGGCGCTTCGCCTGCTGATGCTGCAGACGCATTACCGCTCGCCTCTGGATTTCTCATGGGAGCGTCTGGAGGGTGCCGAGAACTCCCTCGAGCGCATCGCCACCTGCGTGGAGAACCTGCGTTGGGCGGCGGGCCATGTTGAGGAGGGCGCTGCGGTTGATGCGGAGCTCGCCCAGAAGCTTCTCGACGCGACCGATGCCGCTAAGGACGAGTTCGAAGCTCAGATGAACGACGATTTCAACACGGCGGGCGCTCTGGCGGCGTATTTCTCGCTGGTGACTGAGGCGAACACGTATGTGGAGCAGGCGGGAGGCGCGGCAGACCAGGAGGCGTGCATCGCGTGCGCCGCCTCCATCCTGGGCGCGTTCGGTTTGCTGGGCATCGATCTCCCCGTCAAGCAGGCCGAGCTGCCCATCGCGCTCATCGGCATTGCCGAAGACGTTGCGGGGTATACGGGCGACAACGTGGACGATGCCGCCGAGGCCATCCTCGCCGTGCGCGCCGAGGCTCGCGCCGCGAAGGATTGGGCGCGCGCCGATGCCATTCGCGACCAGCTCAAAGAACTCGACCTGGTAATCGAAGACACCGCCGCCGGCAGCCGCATCAAGCGGGCTTAGACATACGGATAAAGGAAAGACCATATGGCAGAATACATTGAAGGAAGGCGTCCGGTTATTGAGGCGCTGCGTGCGGGCATGCCGCTCAAGAGCGTGCTCATGGCCGACAACGTGCAGCAGGACGGCCAGATCAAAGACATCCTGCGCAAGGCGCGCCAGCACGGCGTGAAGGTGAAGCCCGTCTCGCGCAAAGTGCTTGATGACATGAGCGAGCGCGGCAGCCATCAGGGCGTGATGGCCGAGACGCTGCCGTTCCCTTACGTGAGCATGACCGACATCATCGCTGATGCCAACAAGCGCGCCGATGAGCAGGGCAGTGCCCTGGTGGTGCTGCTCGATCACGTGACCGATGCGGGCAATCTGGGCGCCATCGCCCGCTCCGCCGAGATCGTGGGCGCAAGTGGCCTGGTCATCCCCAACAAGCGCGGAGCGCGCGTGACCGCCGCCACCTACAAGAGTTCGGCGGGCGCCATCAACCATCTGAAGATCAGCCAAGTGGCCAACCTCGCCTCCACACTGGAGCGCCTGAAGAAGGAGGGCTTCTGGGTGGCGGGTGCGAGCGAGCACGCGCAGCACACCGTATGGGAGGCGCCGCTGTACGGCAAAATCGCCCTGGTCATGGGCAGCGAGGACGAGGGCCTTTCGCGCCTGACCATGGAGGGCTGCGACTTTTTGACCAAGCTCCCGCAGGTGGGCAAGGTCGAATCGCTCAACGTCGCGCAAGCCGCCACGGCTATCATGTACGAGTGGATGCGCCAGTGCACTGTAAAGGCTGCTGGAAAGTAAGTATTTTTAAGAAACTAGCAAACTATGGGAAAGCAAAGAAAGCGGCTCCTTCTGGTCGACGGCTATAACGTGCTTCGTAGCGGCTCTCGCTATCGACACGTGCTTCACGCGGGGCCCAACCCTGATTACGACAACGATGCGTTCAATCGTGCGCGTGAGGCCCTCATCAACGATGTGGTGGCCTACGCCGGCCGCGACTCCGATGCGATCATCGTTTTTGACGGGGCCGACAACGAGTTTTCGGACGGCACCGTGGAGCGCATCGCCGGCGTGCGCATCATGTTCTCGCGCGCGGGCGATTCTGCCGACAAGGTGATTGAGAAGCTTGCCTGGGAGGCGCGCGCACGTGGCGTGGAAACCATGGTGGTCACCAGCGACGCGTCCATTCAGAACACGGTGTTCGGCGGCGGCGTCGACCGCATGAGCGCTGACGGCTTCAGCCGCGCCGTGAACCTGCATGTCCACGAGTCGAGGCTTGACGACGCTCCCAAGGTTGCCGTCAAGAACACGGTAGCAGAGCGTTTGAATCCCGATGTGCGCGCAAAGCTGGCTGCGCTAAGGGATTCGCTGAGGTAGTTTGGAAGTGGCACCGGTATAGGTCGGAGCCTTGCTGTTTGGAAGAAGGCAATCATGCTGGAGAAGTTTGCGGCAACGGGCAAGTTCACCACGCTGGTGGGTGACACGCTGAAGGAGTCTATGGGCAAGGTCGAGGGCACCTCGGTGGTTGCCACGGTCAACGAGGACGGCTCGCCCAACGCCGCCATCTTCGTGCCCATGATGGCGGATGACACGCATCTGGTTATGACGCTTGCCGCCAATCGCACGCGCAAGAATATCGAACGCACGGGTCAGTGCGTGGTGGTGTACGATGCGGCGAATCCCCAGGCAGAGAGCAAGGCGGGGCGTCACAAGGGCGTGCGCATGCGCTGTGAGCTGGTGGCCGCAGAGAGCGATGAATACAAGCAGGTTGCGGAGGTATGGCCGCGCATGACGCCGTACACGCTGGTTCTGCGCGTGACGGAGTTCATGGCTATCGGATAGCCCTACTGGATATGCGCCTGCGTCGCGCCGGTTATGATGCGGGCGGTGCGCTGCTTCGATGGGGCGCAAGAGAGGACATCTTGGATGAACATCACCGTG
This sequence comes from uncultured Slackia sp., assembly GCA_963559755.1. Taxonomy (GTDB): domain Bacteria; phylum Actinomycetota; class Coriobacteriia; order Coriobacteriales; family Eggerthellaceae; genus Slackia. The sequence continues at coordinate 8,127 of CAUWMI010000029.1, forward strand.
ATCGCCGTAGGCAAGCTAAAGGAGAAGTTCTGGGTGGCTGCGTGCGACGAATACCTCAAACGCCTTAAGGGATATGCAAAGGTGCGTGTGATTGAGGTGGCCGACCGCGACCCGGCAAAATGCGGTGGCGATGATGCCGCGCGCAAGGCGGAAGGCAAGGACATCCTCAAGGCATTGCCGGCGTATTCGCATGTGATGCTGCTTGATGTTCAGGGGCGACAGCTTTCGAGTGAAGGCATCTCTGCGCGCATCGATGCCATTGCGTTGAGCGGGGTAAGCGATATCACGTTCGTCATCGGCGGATCGAGCGGGGTGAGCCAGGATGTGTACGCCGCCGCCAACGAGACGCTTTCGTTCGGCAAGATAACGCTGCCTCACAATCTTGCGCGTGTGGTGCTGCTAGAGCAGATCTATCGCGCATTCAAGATCAGCCGTGGCGAGCCGTACCATAAATGACGATTTCCATGCGAAGCCGCGATGACGGCTTCGTTTCATATAGATAAGGAGGGCGCATGGCCGCTCGCAAAAAACAGGCTCCGCATATGACGGAGGATGACAAACACTTCATCTATCAGGTGCTTAAGCGTAATTTCGAATTCGATGAGGAGTATCCGCTGGCAAATCTGGGGTGGTGCTTCCTGCGCGAGGATATAGACAAGGCCGATTATGGTTTCATCAAACTCACGCCTATGCTCGAGGAGATGTCGGACTTTGTGAGCACGTCCGCCAAGGAAGTGGGCGGCGTTTCGCAATCCATGTTCTCCCTGCATGAAAACAATAATTACGAGAAGGAGCAAAATAGTAAAAATGGCTCTAAGAAGAAAAAAGAATCTAAGCAAGAAAATGACATAAAGAGTAAAAAAGATACTAAAGACGAATTGGAACCTATTAAGGATTCCGCTGACGAAGGGGCATCTGCGGGCAAGTCTGGAAAACCTGCCTCCAAGCAATCCGATCAATCCGAAGCGGAGTCGGACGCTTCGTCCGTCTCGCAGGTAGAAACTCAGCAATCTGCTGCTTCGAATGCTGAGTCCGGCAAGCCATCGAAGAAAAAAGCGCCATGCTCGCCCAAGAGCGCTGAGAAAGCCCCGGCTGCTTTCGAAGCGAAAGGTGCTAGCAAGGCGGAAGCCGCTCATGAAAAGGGCAAGAAGGACAACCGAAAGTCGGACGAGCAGAAGGCGACCGGCGCCTCTCCTGCTGCGAAACCGGATGAGAAAAGCGCCGTCGCTAAACGGTCTTCTACGGAGGCGACTACCAAATCCAAAGCGGGGGATTCCGGCAAAGCCTCCAGGTCTGCGGTCCGCCCGGCCCGCCTGCCGCGCGGACGGGTGGCTCCCGGCAAGGCGTTCGAGCGATTCGCCGACCTGAAATCGTGGCCGGAGTTTCTCTCCACGCTCGCATCGCTCGCGCTTGAAGAGCCTTGGGATTTCTGCGAAGTGCCCGGCATTCAGGCGGTGGGCGGCTCGTCCAAGCGTTACGACATTCTGCACAACTACATTCGCTATACGTTCTACCGCCTGACGCTCGAAGACAAGGTGGCGTTTTCGGACGACGAGAGCTTCGCGGCATTCAACACCGGCCTGGTGGACAAACATTACGAGGACATTTATGCGTGCTTCGAACCGTCGCCTGCGGAGAGCCGCCAGCCGTGGACGTTCGCGGGTTTCTGCACGGCGGGCACGGGCAAGTTCGGCAAGCGGCTCGTGCGCGAGATGAATCCGCTGCCCCAGCCGGCAAGCTATCTCCAGCGTAAGGAGGATCTGCTGTTTGACCTGGAGCGCGAGGTGGTGTGCGATATTCGTCACATCGTAGTGGACAACGTGCACAGGCTTCCGCTCAACTTTCTGCGCGACGAGCTGGCCTCTTCGTCGGAATGCCGGGGCATCTTGGCTGGCGTGGAGGATCTGACGCCGCGCGGACGTGCGGCGCGGTTCGAACGGCTGCGCGCGGCGATTGCGGGCGACCCGCGTCTGTTCACGAGGCTTTCCAACAGCATCAACGCGGCCATTGAGCAGGCGCGTCGTCAGGTGCGATGGAACTACAAGACCGCGGTGCCCGCTTATTATCCACGTACCAACAGCATGAACCTGCTTCTGCCGCTCAACCTCACCGAGGACACCACGCCCGATGTGGCGCTGGTGGTGGAGCTGCAAAAATCGGGCAACTATCAGGGGCAAACCATCGTCACCATGGCGCAGGCGTACCGCGATGCGCGCCTTCTGTGTCGCCCCTACATCGACTGGCTGTCGCCCGCGTCCATCATCGACGCCGCCGGCGAAGACGACGAGGAGGAGTAGACATGCTTGTGGGCATCGTCTCCGACACGCACGGGCATCTGCCGCGCGCCGCGTATTTCGAGCTGGCGGATTGCGACCACATCATTCATGCGGGTGACATCGGCCGCATCGAGATTCTGGAGGAGCTGCGCACGCTTGCGCCCGTCACGGCGGTGCTGGGCAACAACGACATTCCCGAGTACGGCGATTCGGTGGGTCGCTATGCCGCCGAGACGATCGGGGGCGTGCGATTCCTGATCACGCATACGCCGAGCAGCCTGCAGCGTGCGCTTTCAGGGCGCACCTCGGCGCTTGCTCCGGGCGATCCGGCGCCTTGGGTGGCGGTGCATGGCCATACGCACGTGCCTCGCATCGAGCACGGGGCCGAGGCGTTTCCGGCGCGGATGCTCGTGTGCCCCGGGTCGCCGGTCTATCCGCGCGACGGGTCGCTTCCCAGTGTGGCCAAACTTACGATAGAGAACGGGGCGGTTACCGATGCCCGTATCGTGGAGCTGAGGCTGTAACGCGCCGAAGGCTGTACAATTCGCTGAAACAAATGCTGAAGTCAAGGAGATTCGCTATGAAGATAGATATCGCCGACGTGCAGGAGATGCTAGAGAACGACCCGCACATGCTGCTGGTGGACGTGCGCTCGCAGGAGGAGTTTGACGCGGGGCATATTCCGGGTGCCGGGTGCATGCCGGTGGAGACCATCACGGATTGCCTCTATGACGAGGCGCTTTCCGAGCGCGGGTTGGATGCCATCGCCCAGGCGCGTGGCATGGAGATGGCCGATGACGCGTCTGTCATCGTGCTGTATTGCCGCTCGGGCGCGCGCAGCGCGGCAGCGGCGCAGTACATGGAGGCCATCGGCTACGTGAACGTGTACGACGCGGGCGGCATTATGGAATGGCCCTACGAGGTGGTAACCACCGAGGAGGAGCAGATGGTGGCATCGGCAATCGCGGCGTCAGGCGTCGCGGCCGTGGGCGAGACTCCGCAGGATGAGCATGGGCACGATTGCGGCTGCGGCCATGACCACGCCCACGCTCATGTGCATGCTCGTCATCACGAGCACGGCGAAGGCTGTGGCTGCGGGCATCGTCACGAATAGGGCCGGCGTCACTCGCGCAAACCATCCCCATTATTTCGAGTAAAAGCATCCCTTATCGGAAGGGATGCTTTTTCATATCCTCTCCATATCTGAAGTGCCGCAAGAGCGGCGCGATACGCAAGGAAAGGGGGAGGACTATGAAAACCGTGTCGAAGAAGGGGCGTGCGGTACTCATCGGCGCAACGGGGACGCTTATCTTGGCCGCTGGCCTCATCGCCTGCTCGCCTCAGGCGAACACGAGCGAGCCGGTTGAAGGGTCCGTCGAGGCTTCGATGCCCGTTCCGGCTCCCGAAGCCGATGAATATGGCGTGATCACGGCCGATGCATGGTCGGACATCTATCCGGATGAGTATGCGACCTACAAGGCGAATGAGGAGAATTCGCCCGATTCTGGCAAGCACGATTATCTAGAGCTGTATCCCGCGCTCAACACCATGTACAAGGGATATGCGTTCGCGCTGGGCTATGACGAGGCATCGAGCCATGCCTATTCGCTCACGAGCGTGAAGGAAACCCCGCGCACGAACGAGAAAGACCAGTCCGCCAACTGCATTACCTGCAAGACACCGCAGTTCACCGCTACGGTAAACACCCAGGGCGGCGACATCTACAAGCAACCATTCTGGGATGTTGTCGAGCAGTACACCGAGCCCATCAGCTGCTATAACTGCCATGAGAACGACCCTGAGTCCATCACGGTTGCCAACAAGTTCTTCCTGACGTCGATCGGTGCGGAAGATGCGGACGACATTCCCAAGGAATCCCAGGCGTGCGGCCAGTGCCACAACGAGTATTTCTTCGAGCCCGAGACCAAGGAGCTCAATAACGCCTACCGCGGCACCGACGAGATGACACCAGATGCCATTCTCGCGTACTTCAACGAGCGCGAGTTCAGCGACTGGACGCATCCCGATACGGGTGCTGGCATGATCAAGGTTCAGCATCCTGAGTTCGAGACCATCTACGGCGGCGATTCCACGTACATGGCTAAGCAGGGTATGACGTGCGCGAGCTGCCACATGGGTGAAGCGATGGCCGAAGACGGCAGCACCTATGTGTCCCACACGTGGAAGAGTCCTCTGGAAAACCAGGAGCTTATGGACAGCACCTGCAACACCGAGGGTTGCCACGCGAGCGACGAGGGCGGCATCGCCGGCAAGGTCGCTGCGATTCAGGCCGAGGAAGAGGAGCGTGTCATCGCCATCAGCGAGAAGATCGAGGACATGATTAACAAGATCGCCGAGGCGCGCGAGGCGGGAACGCTCTCCGACGAAGAGCTCGCTACGCTGCAGGATTTGCACCGCACCTCTCAGTTCTACTGGGATTTCGTGATGGTGGAGAACAGCGAAGGTGCCCATAATCCCGAGCTGACCTGGGAGACGCTGGACAAGGCCGAAGCCGCCGCCGACGAGGCACTCGCGATGCTCGGATAGAGTGCATCGCGAGCTTGCGACGAGTCGATTCGACTCCAGCGCTTGGCGGCTGCTCGCATTACTAGGGAGCAGTGCCTCAACCCCAATGCCCTCCTACTGAAAAGCCGCCTGTTAGAGGCGGCTTTTCGTGCATTGGGGGCGTGCGTTGCGCGAAGCGGCGCGTGGGCGCTGGCAGTGGCTATGCGTAGCGACTCGTGTTTGCCAGCGATAGTCCCACGGTGGAGGCGTTGTGCAAAAGCGACGATGCTTGGGGCGTGATGGCTCCACCGATGCCTAGCGCCAAGAGCAGCGAGTTAATAACGATGACGTTTCGGTACGAGCCAATCATGCGGCGTCGGAGCCCGCGGCTGAGCGTGCGAAGGGTGACGAGTGACGAGAGGTCGGTGTTGGAATGTCGGACCCCTGGCCCATTGCAATGCCCACGTCGGCGAGCGAAAGGGCGGGGGAGTCGTTCACGCCGTCACCCACCATGGCCACGCGATGCCCCTGAGCCTTGAGTGCTTCTAAATAGGCATACTTGTCCTCGGGGAGCAGGTCGGCGTACCATTCGTCGATGCCCGCCTCTTTGGCGATAAGCGACGCAGTTTTAGAGGAATCGCCCGTCAGCATGACAATGTGCTTAAAACCGAGTTGCCTGAGGTGGGAAATTGCCTGGGCCGTTCCTGGCTTAATGGGATCCTGGATGCCCAAAACTCCCACCACCGTCCCGTCAACCGCCAAGTAAAGCGGCGAGAGCCCTGAGAAGTGCCGGTCTATGTTGGCAGCGTGCGCCTCGTCCAAATGCGCCTTCTCGTCTTCAACGACGAAATGCCTCGACCCAATAACTACGCGTCTGCCATCGAGCGCGGAAACAATGCCATGCGCCACGATGTATTCCACCGCGGCGTGGCGCTCGCGATGCTCGAGCCCGCGCTCTTCGGCGGCATGCACCACGGCGCGCGCCACGGGGTGGGGAAAGTGTTCCTCCAGGCAGGCGGAAAGGCGCAGAATTTCATCCTCGGGCCAGGTGTCGCTCACCGATTCGACGCGCACCAGCTTGGGCGCCGCCTCGGTGAGCGTGCCCGTTTTGTCGAATACGATGGTGTCCGTCTCGGCGAATGCCTCGAAGTAACGCGCCCCTTTCACCATAATGCCTGCCTTTGCCGCATTGCTCATGGCGGTCATCACGGCAATTGATCCGGCAAGCTTGAGGGCGCATGAGTAGTCCACCATCAGCGCGGCGGATGTTTTGGCGAGGTTGCGCGTGGTGACGGCTATGATGCCGGCGAGCAAGAAATTCCACGGTACAATCCGGTCGGCCATGGCTTCCATGCGCGTTTGCGTTTCGGATTTCAGCGAGTCGGCGTGTTCAACCAGCGCCACGATGGAGCGCAGTTTGGTCTCTCCGGTGCTTTCGCGCACGCGCACGAGGATTTCTCCGTCCTCCACTACGGTGCCAGCGAATACGTCGTCGCCTATGGTGCGTTCTACGGGGAGCGGTTCGCCGGTAAGCGTGGCCTGATTCACCATGGCGCTGCCTTGCTCCACCACGCCATCGATGCAGATGGACATGCCGGTACGCACGGCCACCACGTCACCAGGCTTAACCTCTGCTGCCGGAACGCGTATTTCGGTATCGCCCTCCACCTTTTGAACCGAGTCGGGCACATCGAGCAGCGATTCAATGAGTTCGTTTTCCGATGCGGCGCGCGTGTAGTCCTCCAGCGCTTCGCCCACATGGAGCAGGAACATTGTCTGGCTGGCGGTCTTGGGGTCGCGCTTAATGAACGAGATGCCTATTGCCGCGGCATCGAGCACGGGCACGGTGAGCTTTCCGCGACGCAGGGCCTGCCATCCCGCCGTCAGAAACGGGCGGAACGCGTTTATGGCGAATAAAGCTCGAATGGGCATAGGCAAAAGCCAGCGGCGTGCGACATAGGCGCCCACGATGCGTGCAAGCTGCAGCAGCAAGGCGTGGGTGCGCGGCGCAAGCGCCACGGCGTAGCCCGCTTTGGCCTGCTCAATGTCGTTTCGCGAGATGCTTTTAAGGTGCCGCAACGTTCGCTCGCGTGCTTCGGCTCCCCCGTCGTATTCGAGGGCTACCTGCCCAATGCGGCCGTAGACCTGTATCTTGCGGACCGCGGGACAAGCGTCAATCACTTTGATGAGCGCGTCGAGTTCGGAATCGGGTATAGGGCCGGCAAGCTTTATGCGTATTCTGCCCGGAATTTCGTGATGAATACGGTATTCCATGCGATTGCCGTTCGTGGTTCGCTAAGCGATGGCGGAAGCGGTTTTTGCGGGCGTGCTTTCATCTCCGGATGCCGCGCCCTCTCCTTCGACGGAATCTTCGGATTTGGAAGGCTTGGAAGCATTGAGGTAGGTGGCTTCGGCCACGATATCATCCACCTCTGCCTTCGCCTGCTCGACAATCTCCTCGTAACCCTGTTTAACGCGCAACGCGCCCGCAACTCCCTGCACGTAGCACTTTTTCGCCTGCGGGCTGGTAAGGGCCTTTACACCTACGGTTCCCAGCAGAAAGCCTGCGCCTACGAGCAGCGATCCGATTTTTGCGTTCATGGTTCCTCCTTTTGCCCCTTGCGGGCAGTCGCCAATTTCGAGGCAGTCTTCTGCATGAGCTCGCCTAGCGTCGATGCGTCCTTTTCTTGGTAATGCGCGGGGAGCGCCCTTGATTTACGAGTGCGCTCGATGTCGCGCTCTGGAGGCATGCGGCAAGAGGAGCAGAATCGGCGAGCTTGGCAGTTTCCCTCGACTAACAAAAAGTTAGAATAGTGTTACACTAATGAAAAGTCAACAAAGGTAAACAAGCACCTCGCACCAAAATGGAGGATTCTGCGACGAGGAGCTGATTCGCGCGGTTCGGTTTAGTCGATGGGGCTAAACCGCATGCAAGAAACGAAGGGAGAGCACGATGAAGAAGCATAAGTTTTTCGGATGGGCGATGCTTTTGTGCGCCATTGCGGCTGTGTACACCGGCTACAAGAGGGTGTAGAGGTGGTGCACAATGGTGGAGATGGAAATCAATGTGCAGACCATTATTCTGCTGGCAATCGTCTTAGTGGCATTCGTGTTTGCGCTCCGTCACGCGGCACGCGTGTTCGGCGGGAAGGACGGGTGCCATGGCGGTGAGGGCTGTTCCTCCGAGAACCATGCATGCGCATCGAAAAAGGACGCCGACGAGGGGCGTCCCTAGTTCTCTGCTTAATTGTTCAGAACGAATCTATTTTTGCGCACGTCGATGATGCCTTCGCGTTTCATGCGGCCGAGTTCGGCCGAGAGGGCGCTGCGATCGACGCAGAGATAGTCGGCTAATTGCTGGCGATCGAACGGAATGTCAAACGTGCGCGACCCCTGGGTGCTCGCTTGCGAAGAAAGGTATGCCAGCACCTTGCCGCGAATGGTTTTGGGTGCGGTGTGGCGTGCTCGCTGCGAGAGGCCGATGTTCTTGCGCGCAATGACCGCCAGCAGGTTCCTGATCAAGAGGGCGTGGCGCTCGCACGTCTTGGAGCAGACGTTGATGATGCGCTGGACGTCCAACATAAGCACCTCGCAGTCCTGCGCCGCTACCGCAGCCACTTCCATGGGTTCTCCGGGTGCGCATGCGTATGCCTCGGCAAACGCTTGACCAGGGCCAATTTGGGCGAATACCGCCGTTGCACCCCAGGCGTCCGTGCTCTCGATGCGAACCGAGCCCTTGAGCACAAGGCCCATCGCACGTGGCATATCGCCCATGCGATAGATGTACGATCCCTTAGGATACGTGCGCGGCTGAGCGTCCAGGCATTGGAGCATCGCTTCGATTTCGTGTGCGTTGGCACCTTGGAAGAGGCGCGTTTTCGCAAGAAGCGTGATGTCGATGCGCGTTTTGGTGACTGGCGAAGCTGTTGCGTTGCTTTGCGAAGAAGTATCCATGAAAAACCTCCTGCACGTTGTATATACAACGGAAATGCAATTATAACAGCACTATGCTGCCCCCAGTTCGGAACAGGAGCCAGGCAAAAGGCCGCGCTCGAAGAGACAGGGGGATTCCATGACCGACCAGAAGATGTTCTGCTTCCAGTGCGAGCAAACTGCCGGATGCACGGGGTGCACGGGTGCGGCAGGCGTATGCGGCAAGAAGGCCGACGACGCCCAGGCGCAGGATGAAATCACCGGGGCGCTCATAGGCCTCGCGCGTACCGTGGCGGCGGGCGCAATCCCCGATGCGGCGACCGACGAACTTGTGATGAATGCCATGTTCACGTGCGTGACCAACGTGTCGTTTTCCCGCGAAGGCGATGAGGCGATGGCTCAGCGCGTGCGCGAGGAGAATGCGCGTATCGCCGCCGTGGCAGGCATTGAGCCGTGCCCCGATTTTGATATGGGCGCCATCTGGAATGCCGATGAGGACATGCGCTCCCTTAAGTCGCTCGTGTTGTTTGGCCTGCGTGGCATGGCCGCTTACGCGCATCATGCTCACGTGCTTGGCTACGATGATCCTGCGGTGACCGGCTTCTTCTATGAAGGACTGGCGGCACTCGCCACCGATCCAAGCGTGGATGACGCTGTGGCGCTGGCGCTCAAGGTGGGCGAAGTGAACCTGACATGCATGGCACTGCTCGATCGCGCGAACACCGAGACCTACGGCACGCCCGCTCCGGCAGATGTGACCATGAAGGTGGAGAAAGGGCCGTTCATTATCGTGACCGGGCATGACCTGCGTGACCTTGAACTTCTGTTGAAGCAGACCGAAGGCCGAGGCGTGAACGTGTATACCCACGGCGAGATGCTGCCTGGCCACGCGTATCCCGAACTGCGCAAGTATGCGCACCTCAAGGGGAACTTTGGCACCGCATGGCAGAACCAGCGTAAAGAGTTCGCCGACGTGCCTGCTCCCATCCTGTTCACCACGAACTGCCTGATGCCGCCGAGCGCGTCATACGCCGACCGCGTGTTTACCACCGGTGTGGTCGATTTCCCCGATACACCGCACATCGGCGATGACAAGGATTTTTCGACCGTGATTGACAAGGCTATCGAGCTGGGCGGCTACGATGAAGACCGCGAGTTCGCAGGCATCAACGGCGGAACCCATATGGCGACCGGCTTCGGCCATGGCACTGTGCTGAGCCTCGCCGATACCGTAGTGAACGCTGTCAAGGCGGGCGACGTGCGTCACTTCTTCCTGGTGGGAGGCTGCGACGGTGCGCGCGTGGGACGCAATTACTACACCGATTTCGTGAAGCAGACGCCCGATGACACCGTGGTGCTCACGCTGGCGTGCGGCAAGTTCCGTTTCAACGATCTCGATCTGGGGTCGATCGGCGGCATCCCGCGCCTTCTGGACGTTGGCCAGTGCAACGACGCGTACGGCGCCGTGAAGATTGCTCTCGCGCTTGCCGAGGCGTTCGACTGCGGCGTGAACGATCTGCCGCTTACGCTGGTACTTTCGTGGTATGAGCAGAAGGCGGTGTGCATCCTGCTCACCCTGCTGCATTTGGGAATCAAGGGCATCTACCTGGGTCCCACGCTGCCGGCGTTCGTGTCGCCCAACGTGCTCAAGGTGTTGGTGGACGCCTTCGACATTCGCCCGATTTCCGGTGATGCTGCCGCCGATATGAAGGAAATGCTGGGGTAGAGCTACCTACCCTCTTTCTCCAGCCACTTTACGGCGCGGGTGTTGGCGGCGCGGTAGGTAAGCGAGGCGATCAGCGGCATGAGCAGCATGGTCACTGCGCCGGCCGACACGAACACCGAGGCAGTGGAGGCGTCCATCGCGCCTCCGTCCACGGCAACCGAGGTCACGGCCACGATCAGCGGCAGGGCGGTGGTGCAGTACACGGCCACGGTGGCGTGGTTGCGCGCGCCCATGGCATCCACTTCGGGGTCTTTGTCGCGCGCCATCGACACGAAGATGGGCAGCGCGCGGATGAGCACGAGCATCGCGATAAAGCCCACGAGCAGGCCGGGCTGTGCCGCCACGGCGGAGAGGTCGATCTTTGCGCCAGACACCACGAAGAACAGCGGGATGAGGAATCCGTATCCGATGGCGTTGAGCTTCTTCTCCAGCACCTCGTCGTCTTCGGGGATGATGTAGCGCAAGATGAAGCCGGCGGCGAATGCGCCCAGCACGATATCGAGGTCGAACAGCGACGAGATTGCCACCAGCAGGATGAGCAGCGCGACGGTCAGGCGTACGAACGTCTGCGAGGTGGTGTCGCGACCCGCGAACAGAATGTCGCGGATGCGTCCTTCACGGCGTGCGGTGCGGTGGCCGAAACGTGCGACAAGCACGGCAACAACGACGAAGCCTAGCAGGATGACTACCGTGAGCCACGTGGCGCGCGTGGAGAGCAGCAGCGCCATGGCGATGACCGGTCCCAGCTCGCCCCAGGTGCCGTACGAAAGGATGGACGAGCCCACGCGTGTATCCATAAGGCCGCGTTCTTTGAGGATGGGCATAAGCGCGCCAATGGCGGTGGTGGTGAGCGCGATGGTCACGGCAAGGCCGTCGAGCCCGCGTGCCTGGACGCCGGTGAACGCATGCACAGCCACGAAAGCGAGCGCAAGCGACACCGCCCAGGTAGCAAGGCCGCGCTTGCCTTCGCGGCCGGTGATGGTCTTGGGATTGATTTCGTAGCCTGCGAGCAAGAAGAGCATGCCACAGCCCAGGTCGGAGAGGAGCGCCACGCTCTCGTCCAGCCAGATGACGTTGGCCAGATGCGGTCCCAGAATGGCGCCACCCAAAAGCAGGAGCACCGTTTCCGGCACGGGTTTCTTGGGGATAAGGTTGGCGATGAGCGGCGCCAGCGCGGCAACGGCAGCGATGATGGCGAGCGATATGAAGTCGTGGGTCATGGATGGCCTTTCCTGGCGAATAAATGCAAGCAATCACTATAGCGTGTTTAGCGAGGAGCGGCGCCGCAATGGACGGGTCTGCGCAGGACTTTCCTCATATTATGGTTGAGCGTTGCGCCGTTCGGATTTTGCCGTGCATAGGAAAGGCCGGGTGGTTCCGGCCTTTCCTGTAACTTTCGGATTCAGCTCTTCCTTACGCCCACTTCAAGAATGCGCGGTAGGCCTTGAGCGCCTCGTAGAGGTCGGCCTTGTCGATGACCTCCCAGGGTGCGTGCATGCTGAGCACCGCCACGCCGCAGTCGATTACGTTCATGCCGTACTTGGCCAGGATATAGGCGATGGTCCCACCGCCGCCAACATCGACCTTGCCCAGTTCAGCGGTCTGGAACGCGGCATCACCCTTCTCCATGATGGCGCGAATCTTGGCCATATACTCGGCGTTGGCGTCGTTGGATCCGCTCTTGCCGCGGCTGCCCGTGAACTTGTTGAATACCACGCCGCGACCCAGGTACGCCGTGTTTTTGGTTTCGAACGCACTCGCGTACGAGGGGTCGAAGCCGGCGCTTACGTCACTCGACAGCATGCTGGAGTTCGCGAGACAACGGCGCAGCGGCAGATCGCCCGCCTGGTCGGCGAGGTCCATGATCTCGGCAATGGTGTTCTCAAAGAACATCGAGGTCATGCCCGTGGCGCCCACACTGCCAATCTCTTCCTTATCAACCAGGATGCAGATGCCGGTTTTCTCCAGGTCGGTTGCTTCGAGCTGCGCCACGAGGCTGGGATAAGCGCACACGCGGTCGTCGTGGCCGTAGCCCAGGATCATCGACGCATCAAAGCCACAATCACGCGCGGGGCCGGCGGGCACCACTTCGAGCTCGGAGGACAGGAAATCGGCCTCTTCCATGTCGTATTTCTCGGCCAGCTTGGACAGAAGCAGCGCCTTGACGGGTTCTTTATCGGCGAGCTTCTCGAGTTCGGTCTTTTCGTCGTCGGCTTTGCCCTCGGCCTTTTTCATGGGACGGCTGCCGGCAAGCACGTCGAGCGCTTCGCCCTCAACGACTTCCGACGCCTTTTTCTGCATCTGATCGCCAGCGAGGTGAATCAGCAGGTCGGTCACGCAAAACACCGGGTCGCCTGCATCTTCGCCCACGTTCACACGCTCTACAGTGCCGTCCTTTTTGGCAACTACGCCGTGGATGGCAAGCGGCAGTGTGACCCACTGATACTTCTTCACGCCGCCGTAGTAGTGCGTGTCCAGTAGTGCCAGATCTCCCGACTCATAGAGCGGGTTTTGCTTGATATCCAGACGCGGGCTGTCAATATGCGCGCCCAGGATGTTCAGGCCGTCTTCCAGCGGACGGGTGCCGATGTGCGCTAGGATGAGCGTTTTGCCGTAGCTTTCGGCGTACACTTTGTCGCCTGCTGCAAGCGTGCGGCCGGCGGCGCGAGCTTCGTCGAGCGAGATGTAACCCGCTTCGCGCGCCATGGCGATGGCGGTTGCGGCGCATTCGCGCTCGGTCTTGTTTTCGCTAATG
>CAUWMI010000030.1:0-20542 GCA_963559755.1 uncultured Slackia sp.
CGTTCACCATTTCATGAAAAGCCTGCTGGATGGCACGCCGAGTGCGCTCTACGCGCGGGTCATTCATTTTCTCCGCTTTCTCGGTCATCGTTTCTCCTTCGAAATTCGGGCGATGGTGCTCTTGGCAAATTACCAGTTTTTAAAACGTGTGGCGTAAGCCTCGCTTTTAAAACACTGGCAAGTGCATCTCAGTGGTGCCCTTCATACACTCTACCTGCGAGTTTAACGCATCCTTGACGCCCGGGCACGCAGGGATGCGTTGCAATCCGACACGATCGAAGGGGGAACAATGGCACAAGCCAACGGATGGCATCGCGACCTTAGCCGTCGCGGATTCCTCAAGGGCGCTGCCGGGGTTGCCGGCCTTGCGGGGGTCGGCGCCATGGCGACGACGGGCGAGTGGCTCGCTCCGGCGCAGGCGGACGAAGGCTCCGCGAACGAGCACACCGCATTCACCTACCACAACGAACACTGCCTGTGCAACTGCATGCTCAAATGCACGGTGCGCGACGGGCGCCTGAGCGTGATCGAGCCTAGGCCAAACGAGGACAACCGCTTCCACAACGTGTGCCTGAAAGGCATCTCGGAAATTCAGCACATCTACGGCGATGCGCGCCTGCAGTCGCCCATGAAGCGCGTGGGCGAGCGTGGCAGCGGCGAGTTCGAGGCCATCACCTGGGATGAGGCATTCCAGATGATTGCAGATGAATTCAAGAAATGCCAGGATTCCTATGGCAAAGACTCCCTGTGGATTCAGTATTCCACCGAGGCGTCGCAGCGTTTCACGCCGTTGCTTGCGCCGCTTCTGGGCGCGCAGGCGGGCGGTATGAACGGCTACGACATGGGCCAGGGCAACGGCCAGGGTCAGGCGTTCGGCTGGGACGGCATGTTCGCCAAGAACACCATCTGGGAGTGGCCACAGGCAAAGACGATCCTGCTCGTCAACTGCAACATGCTCGAGACGGGCATGATGTGGTCGCGCGCCTTCTTCGACGCGCAGAAAGCGGGTACCAAGATAATTTGCTTCGATCCGCGCTTCAGCGTCACGGCGTCCAAGTCCGACGAATGGGTGAACCTCAAGCCCGGCACCGACCCGGCGATGTTCCTTGCATTCGCCAAGCATATCGTGGATAACGAGCTCTACAGCGTTGACCATCTGCTGGCGCACACCTCCTTCCCGTTCCTCATCGACGCCCAGACGGGCGAGGTGCTGGGCGAGATGCGCGATTCCGTGGATGCGACCACGGGCGAGCCCACGCAGGTCAAGGCTCCTTATGTGTGGGACGAAGAAGCAGGACGTGCCGTGCTTTTCGACACCGAAGGCGTGCATGCCGCGCTCGAAGGCTCTTTCGAGGTCGATGGCCGCACTTGCGTGACGGAATTCACGCGTCTCAAAGAAGATCTCGCGGAGTATACGCTCGAATGGGCGGAGGGCGTCACCGGCGTTGCTGCCGACACCATCGCCCGCATTGCCGAGGAATATGCCGAAGGTCCCTCGATCATCAGCAACGGTGTGGGCGGTGTCGATAAAATCGGCAACAACGATGTGGCCGGTCACGCGTACGCTCTGTGCGCATCTCTCACCGATAACTACGGCAAGCGCGGTACGGGTTGCGGTATTTACTTCTATCATGTCACGCCCTATAACGCCATGATGGGTGCGTGGCCACTGCCCGAAGGCGCGGGCGCGGCTCCTTCCCCCATGGGCTTCTACGATATGGTTCAGAAGGCTGACAACGTGCACGCCGCCATGTTCTTTGGCGACATCCCCACGCAGAAGGCCGCCAACTGGGCAAAGACGCGCGCATGGCTGGAGTCGCTCGACTTTGTGTGCGTAGCCGACATCTATCAGAGTTCCGTTTGCGACTACGTCGACCTGATTCTTCCTGTGTGCTCCAAGTTCGAATGCCAGGATGAGGTGGGCGGCGTGAAGAACGCCAATGGCTATATTCTGCAGAACCAGAAGATTCTCGATCCGCTGTTCGAGGCGAAATCGGACTTCTATATCGAGAAGGGCATCGCGGAGGCCATGGGGTTGGGCGAGTTCTATCCCGAAAACGGCGAGGAGTTTGCCCGTGCGCTGCTCACCTCCGAAGATCCTCAGATGGCAGGCATCACGCTCGAGAAGCTTTTCGAGGAGGATGGCGCCGTCAAGCTGGTGGGCACCGAAGACCCGCTGGGTCCTGAGGTGGGCTATGAACTTGCCACGCCGTCCGGGCGCCAGGAGCCGTATTACGAGAACATGATCGAGTGGGGCCAGGCGTTCCCGCAATGGGAGGAGCCCAACGAGATTTACGCCGACAATCCGCTGCGCGATAAGTATCCGCTTGCGTTCACGCAAAGCCGCTCGCGATTCCGTGTGCACTCGACCTACTCGGGCGCCGCATGGATTCAGCAGCTCTACGAACCGCACATCGAGCTCAACCCCGTCGAAGCGGCCTCGCGCGGCCTTGCCGACGGCGACCAGGTGGAGGTGTTCAACGATCGCGGCAGCTTCACCACCAAGCTTCGTCTGAACGAGGCCATCCAGCCTGGCAGCGCGTACATGGCCGAGAGCACGTATGCGAGCCAGCTGGGCGGCACGCTGATGCAGAGCGTATCCAACGATCAGCTCAACGAGCGCGGCTACGCCCTGCCGTACGGCCCCATGATTCCGTTCAACGACACCCTCATCGAGATCAAGAAAGCCGGTGAATAGGCAATGACGAAACTCGCCATCGCAATCGATCTGCATCGCTGCATCGGCTGCAACACCTGTGCGCTCGCATGCAAGATGCAGAACAACGTGCCTGACGGCATGCTATGGAACCGCGTGCTCACTGAGAATTGCGACATCTACGACGGCGCCGAGGGCACCTATCCCAACCTCACGCGCACCTATCTGCCGCTTGCGTGCCAGCATTGCGAGAATGCCGCGTGCCAGCGCGTGTGCCCAACAGGAGCAACCTATAAAGACGACAAGGGCCGCATCGAAATCGACTACGACAAATGCATCGGCTGCCGTATGTGCATGGCCGCCTGTCCCTACAACGCCCGTGTGTTCAACTGGAACGAGCCGGTTCGCTCGACTGGCTTCAATTACGGCGATGCTCGCGTACCCGTTCGCCACAAGGGCGTGATGGAAAAGTGCACGCTGTGCAAGGAGCGCACCGATGCCGGGGAAGAGCCGCGCTGCGTGCAGTGCTGCCCGACCGATGCCCGCATTTTCGGTGATCTGGACGATCCGAACTCCGAGATCTCGGTTGCCATCCGCGAGCATGGCGGCTACGTGCTGCTTGAGGAAAAGGGCACCCGTCCGCAAGTCCACTATTTTGAGTCGTAGGGGGTTCATATGACAACGAAAACTAAGATCGCCTATGGCGTGCTGGGCGTGGTGACGCTTATCGGCATCGCCACCTGGGTCTACCAGCTGATGGGCGGCCTGGGCGTCACAGGCATGAACAACTCCAACTCGTGGGGCCTCTACATCATCTGCTTCATGTTCATGGTGGGCCTTTCCGCCGGCGGCCTGATCGTGGCATCCTCGGCAAGCGTGTTCCACGTGGCCGAGTACAAGAAGGTGGCGTTGCCCGCCGTCATCCTCTCCACGGTATGCATCTGCATGGCAGGCATGTTCGTGCTGATCGACCTCGGCGGCATTCAGCGCGTGTGGCGCATCATCACGGGGCCTAATCCCACCTCGCCTCTGTTCTGGGACATCTGCATCATCACGTGCTACCTGATCATCAACATCGTGTATCTGTATTTCATGACTTCGAAGAAGCCCGGTGCGCAGGATAAGGTCGCTATCGTGAGCCGCTTCGCCCTGCCCGTGGCCATCCTGGTGCACAGCGTGACCGCGTGGATCTTCGGCCTGCAGATCGCCAAAGAGGGCTGGTACTCGGCCATCATGGCGCCCATCTTCGTGGCCTCGGCCATGGATTCGGGCCTGGCGATGCTGCTGATCGCGCTTGCGGCGCTGCGTCGTGTCGGTGTGTTCGACGTGGACCAGAAGCTGTTCAGCAGCCTGGCCGGCTTGCTTGCCACCTGCATCGCGGTGGATGCGTACTTCATCGGCTGCGAGGTGCTCACCATGGCATACCCCGGTGCCGAAGGCGCGCAGACGCTTGCGCTCATGACGAGCGGCCCCACCGCGCCGTTCTTCTGGTTCGAGATCGTGTGCGGCCTGGCCATTCCGTTCTGCATCCTGGTGTTCGCGCGCAACCGCCAAAAGACCGGCCTGGTGCTCTTCGCGGGCGCGCTGGTGGTGCTCGGCGTGTTCTGCAAGCGCTGCTGGCTGCTTCTGACCTCGTTCTTCGAGCCCAACATCGCTGGCGCCAACGGAATCACGCTGGGCACGCAGGCGGCCCAGCAAACCGGCGCCAACATCTGGACGCTCACCGGCACCTATGCGCCCACCTGGCCCGAGATCGTCATCGTGATCGCCGTGTTCGCCCTGGGCGTGCTCGCCTTCATGGTGCTGTGCTCGAAGTTCTTGCCTAAGCGCGACGCTTAAGGCGGCCGAACCAGCGGCTCGGCTGCGCAGCTTCTAAAGCCCCCTTCGATGCCCGTCCGGATTCGCTCCGGGCGGGCTTTTGCGCTTCTGTTGCCCGGTGCGGGTTCGACTTGGTGCGGCATTGTGCACGCCGCTCCGCTTTCGCCGATTGCGGGTCGCGGCCTTCGTGCGCTTGGGCACCGCGCCCGCATCGGCGCAGTTCGTGTCGTTTCCCGACGCATATTCGGTTGCGCGTGCAACTTATGGTACAGTACCTCCACTTTTGTCTCAGCGTTCGGGCCCACCTTTGCGCCCGCTCCGAAAGCATAGAGGTGCTCATCCATGAAAAAGATTCTAACCAGCCTGCCGTTCATCCTCTTGGTGTCGGTTATCCTCGGCATCCTCGTGGGTCTGGTGGCCAATGAGGCGGTCATGAACGTCGTGGTCACGATCAAATACGTGCTCGGCCAGCTCATCAACTTCTGCGTGCCGCTGATCATCATCGGCTTCATCGCGCCCTCCATCACCAAGCTGGGGTCCAACGTGTCGCGCATCCTGGGCGTGGCGGTGCTTTTGGCCTATGTGTCCTCCATCGGAGCGGCGTTTTTCTCCATGGCTGCGGGCTACGCGATCATTCCCAACCTGTCCATCGCAAGCGCGGTCGAAGGCCTCAAGGAGCTTCCCGAGGTGGTGTTCCAACTGGACATCCCGCAGATCATGAGCGTGATGAGCGCGCTCGTGTTCTCCATCCTGCTGGGTCTTGCCGCCGTGTGGACGCGTGCTGAGATCATGACCAAGCTGCTCGACGAATTCCAACGCATTGTGCTGGTCATCGTGTCCAAGGTGGTCATTCCACTTCTGCCGCTGTTCATCGCGTCCACGTTCTGTGGGCTGGCCTACGAGGGAACCATCACGCGCCAGCTGCCGGTGTTCATCGCCGTGGTGCTCATCGTGATCGTGGGCCACTACATTTGGCTTGCGGTGCTCTACGGTGCGGCGGGCGCGTACTCCGGCAAGAATCCGCTGCAGGTTCTACGCCACTACGGCCCGGCGTACCTCACCGCCATCGGCACTATGTCCTCCGCCGCCACGCTGGCCGTGGCGCTCGAGTGCGCGAAAAAGGCCAAGCCGCTGCGTCGCGACATGGTGAACTTCGGCATCCCGCTGTTTGCGAACATCCACCTGTGCGGATCGGTGCTCACCGAGACGTTCTTCGTGATGACGGTGTCGCAGGTGCTCTACGGATACATTCCCGACCTGGGCACGATGGTGCTCTTCTGCCTGCTGCTGGGCGTGTTCGCCATCGGTGCGCCGGGCGTGCCGGGAGGCACGGTCATGGCATCGCTGGGCCTGATCACCGGCGTTTTGGGCTTCGATGCCACGGGTACGGCGCTCGTGCTCACGGTGTTCGCGCTGCAGGATAGTTTCGGCACCGCCTGCAACATCACCGGCGACGGCGCGCTCACGCTGGCGCTTTCGGGCTACGCCAACAAGCACGGCATCGAGGACGAAAGCGCACCCGCGCCACCGGTCTCGAGGCCAAAGCGGGGGAGTAGGCGGCTTTCGCTGCACCTGCGCGCCGCTTCTCTTTTTCGCTATTGATTCTTCCAGACGGGCTCGCGTTTTTCGGCGAACGCCCGCTCGCCTTCCTTGGAGTCTTCGGTGCGCTTGATTGCTGCATCGAAGTCGGCCATCATGCGCCAGCCGTCGGTGGCGGGCAGGAAGCTCTTGTCCATACAGTCGTACAAAGCGAGCTTGGTCATGCGAATGGCGATGGGACCGTTTTTGGCAATGCGCTCCGCCAGTTCAACGGCGCGGTCAAGCAGCTCTTCGGCGGGAACCACATGGTTTACGAGCCCCCATTCAAGGGCGGTTTGCGCGTCTATCGCATCTCCCGTGAGCACCAGTTCCATCGCTCGCTTGGTATACATGGAGCGTCCCATGCGAAGCAGCGCGCCGCCCCCGGTGGCAAGCAGGCTGTGCTTGATTTCGGGGAATCCTATTTTGCCGTCGTCGCTGATAAGCGCGAGGTCGGCGGCAACCACCATCTCGGCCCCGCCGCCCACTGCAATGCCGTTCACGGCGACTATGACGGGTTTTGACACATAGTGGCGTGTCATTCCTGCAAAGCCCCAGTCCTCGCGTCCGCGCGGCGGATGGTACTCGCCGCGTGCGAGCTCCTTGAGGTCGGTGCCCGAGCAGAAGCACTTGCCGGTGTTGGTGATAACCATGACGGCGAGGCTGTCGTTGCGGTCGAAATCATCGATCACGCCGCACAGCTCTTTCCACATCTTTGAGTTGAGGGCGTTGCGCACCTCCGGGCGGTTCAGCGTGAGTACAAGCACGTTTCCTCGCGTTTCGGTGATGATGGTTTCGTATGCCATGGCTTCTCCCGTCTGCCTGTTCGCCGGCGGCTTGGCCTCGGAGCACCTCGCGTGGTCCGAAAAATCGAAGGGCGTGTCGCGTGTCGGAAAGACGAGGTCGTAAGCGTGTCGGCACCGTCCGCCTTACATGGGCGTCAGTGCCATGGTACTCCATTTTGAGGCATGTTACGCAGCGCATTTGTCGCGAGGACTGCTACAATGGAGGCGGAAATCATGGCACGAGGAAAGTGAGGTCGCCATGAAGTACAAGAACATTCTGGTTCCGTACGACCGTTCCGAATCTGCCCATCACGCGCTGGCTACGGCGCTTGCGATGGCTAACGAGACCGAGGGTGCCAAGGTGACGATTTTCTTCGCGACTCCGGTGCCTGAGTTCGAGTCCTCCCAGTTCATGATCGCCGAGAGGATGTCCGGCTCCATCCGTTCATCCCGCGAGGAGCTCGCCCACATGCAGGACGAGTACATCAAGTACGAGCGCGGCCTGCTCACCAAGGATCTGGGCGACATTATGAACCTGGATAACGTGGAGGTCGCCATGGGGCAGGGCAAGCCCAGCAAGGCCATCCTCGATTACGCCGAGGAGCACAAGGTCGATCTGATCGTCATGGGCTGCCGCGGCCTCAACGCCGTCGCCGGCATGCTGGGCAGCGTGAGCTACGCCGTTCTGCGCAACGCCGAATGCCCCGTGCTCATCGAGAAGTAGGCGTGTCTTCAAAGACGCATGTTGCTCAGTGAGAGAGCCAGGACTCCGAATGATTTCGGGGTCCTGTTTTTGTATGCGCCCCGATTCCTCCGGGCGAGCATCTATAATGAATGGTTACGGAAAACGCAACTACCTCGAGGTGGATTCACTTTTATGACGACGATTACGAAAGAGCAGGTAGCGCGTGCGGTCTACGACGCCATTCCGCGTATTGCCTGCGTGCTGCCGTGCGATGTGCGCGCAGCGCTTGAGGATGCCCAGGCGGCGGAGGGCGCGACCCGCGGTGCCGTGGTGCTGGGGCATCTGCTGGAAAACGCCGATATAGCCGAGCGCGACCACGTGCCCATCTGCCAGGATACCGGCACCGTGTGGGTGTGCCTGGAAGCGGGGCCCGACGTGAACGTGCCGGGTGACGTGTTCGCTTGCGTGGACGATGCCGTGGCGCGCGCCTACACCGAGGCGCGTCTGCGCAAGAGCGTGGTGCGCGATGCCCTGGTCGACCGCGCCAACACCGGCGACAACACGCCCGCCTTCACCGACGTTCACTTCGTGGATACGCCGGGCGCGCGCGTGCATGTGCTGCTCAAGGGCGGCGGCTCGGACAACGCCTCGCGCGTGACCATGCTCACGCCGGGCGCGGGTCGCGAGGGCATCATCGCCGAGGTCATGGATTGCGTGGCCCACAAGGCCGCAAATGCCTGCCCGCCGCTCGTGATAGGCATCGGCGTGGGTGGTACGTTCGACAAAGTGGCCGGCATGGCGAAATCGGCCTTGCTGCGCGAGGTGGGCACGCCTGCGGCTGACCCGCGTGTGGCCGAATTCGAGCGCGAGCTTTTGGAGAAGGTAAACGCATCCGGCATGGGGCCGGGCGCGCTGGGTGGCAAGACCCTGGCGCTCGCCGTGCACGTGAACACGGCGCCGTGCCATATCGCGGCGCTGCCGCTGGCCATCAACATGGGGTGCTCCGCCATGCGCCGCGCCACCGTGGAGCTTGACGATGCAGCTTCCGCCGTATGGCCGCCGGCTGCCGGGCCGGGGGAGTGCGCCGGCGAAGCGGGTGCAGGGGCAGAGGTCTCCGGTGGGGCGCATGCCGATGCCGAGCGTGACGCTGTTTGCGGCGAGACCCCTGGTGCGGATGAGACCGGCGTTCCTGTACATGAGGGCGCGCCCATCAGGCTCACGCTACCGCTCGACAAATCCGAGCTCGCTAAGCTTAAGGCGGGCGATGCCTGCACGCTCACGGGCGAGATGTATATGCTGCGCGACGCGGGCCATATCCGCTTGCTCGAGGAGCTTGAGGCTCAGGGTGCGCTGCCGTATGGCTTGGACGGTGCGACCATCTTCTACGCAGGCCCCACGCCCGCTGCTGCGGGGCGCCCGTTCGGCGCGGTGGGCCCCACCACGGCCTCGCGCATGGATTTCGCTGCGCCCGCGCTCTATCGCGCCGGCGTGGTGGCCACGGTGGGCAAGGGCGTACGCTCGGCCGACGTGGCCGCCGCATGCCAGGAAACCGGCTCGGTCTATTTCGTGGCCACGGGAGGCGCGGCGGCGCTTCTCGCTCAGCGCGTGGAATCGGGCGAAGTGGTGGCCTATGATGACTTGGGCACCGAGGCCTTGCGTCGCATAACCGTGTGCGATTTCCCCGTGTTCGTGGGGCTTGATACGCGGGGAGGAAACGTGTATGACCTGCGATAACGCGGCTAAAACGCACAGGGGCGCGTTCATCACGTTCGAGGGCGGCGAGGGCGCGGGCAAAACCACGCACATCCGCTTCCTGTCCCATGTGCTGGAGGCCATGGGCCGCGAGGTGGTGTGCCTGCGTGAGCCGGGCGGCACGAGCGTCGGCGAGCAGCTGCGCGCTGTGGTGCTCGATCCGAGCAACGACACCATGGCCGACGAGTGTGAGCTCTTGATCTACCTGGCCGCGCGCGCCCAGCTGGTGTCGCAGGTCATCAAGCCGGCGCTCGAGCGCGGCGCGGTGGTTCTGTGCGACCGGTTCTCCGACTCCACGATGGCGTATCAGGGCTTCGGCCGCGGGCTCGATCGCGAACTGGTGCGCCGCGCCAATGATTTCGCCTGTCAGGGCATTCGTCCCGACCGCACCATTCTGCTCGTGCCCCCTTCGGCGCGGGCCGGCCTCGCCCGCGCGACCGCCGAGGGCGCCGATCGCCTGGAAGCCGCCGGCGATGCCTTCCACGAGCGCGTGAACGCCGCGTTCGCCCAGATGGCGGCCGAGGAACCCGAGCGCATGCGCACGGTGCATTCCGCATCCAAGAAATCCGACACCGCACGCGCCGTGTTCGCGGAGCTCGTGGATCTGTTCCCGTCGTTCGAGAGCCTGCTGGAGGACGCGGCGTTCTTCGGGCGCCTCGACGCGTCCGCGAAAGAAGGCGACGCCTGATGGCCGATGTGTTCGAATGCGTGGTGGGTCAGCCCAAGGTGCGCGAGTTTCTGCGCGCCTGCGTGTCGCAGGACCGCGTGAGCCACGCCTACCTGTTCACCGGCCCCGCCGGCTCCAACAAGACGCTCGCCGCGTTCGCGTTCGCGCGCGCTATCCTGTGCCCGCACGACCCGTGCGCCTCCTGCGATGGCTGCACGGACGGCCCCTGCAACCAGATCGCCCGCCGTACGCATCCCGACGTGCACTACCTCGCACCCGAGGGCGCGCAGGGCTACGTGGTTGACCAGATTCGCGAGGTGGTGGCCGACGCATCGCTCGCTCCTATCCAGGGCAAGCGCAAGGTGTATATCCTCGATCGCGTCGACCTTCTGGGCACTTCGGCGGCCAACGCGTTCCTCAAAACGCTCGAGGAGCCGCCGGCCGATGTGGTGCTTATCCTCCTGGGCCGCACGCGCGAGAGCGTGCTTCCCACCATCGTGTCGCGCTGCCAGGTGGTGCCGTTTCGTCATATTCCGCCCAGCGAGGCGGCGGGCATCGTGGTGCAGAACACGGGATGCACGCTGCCCGAGGCCCGCATCGCCATCGAAGCGAGCGGCGGGTCGCTCTCCAAGGCGGCGGAATTCCTCCGCTCCAGCGAGCGCGGGCAGTTTCGCGCCAAGGTATTGCGCAGCCTGGCCTTGCTCGTGCGCGCTGATGATCTGGACGTGCTCGAGTACGCGAGCGAGATCGTGCTCGCCTCCAAGGCCCCGCTCGACGCGGTGCGCCGCGAGCAGGAGCGCGTGATGGAGGAGCGCGCCGAGTTCCTGCAGAAAACGGCCCTGCGCACCCTGGAGACCCGCCACAAACGGGCGCTTTCCAACGCGTCACTGGAGCTGTTGCACCAGATGACATCGGTGGTGCGCTCGTGGCTGCGCGACGTGGCCGCCGTCTGCGCCGGCACCTCCGAGCTCATCGCCAACGTGGATGCCGCCGATGCCATCCGCGATGCCGCCTCCTACACCACGCTTGCGCGGGTATGGAGGGCTTATGAGTGCGCGGAGGCAGCCGACGCGGCCATCTCGTATAATGTGTCTCCTCAAACGACTATCGAAGCCATGCTTTTTGAGATAAGAGAGGTACTGTATGCCCAGCGTCGCCCCGGTAAGGCTGACCTATAACCCCAAGATTCTTTGGTTCGACCCCAAAGACCTCGACATCCATCGCGGCGACGCGCTCATCGTGAAGACAGAGCGCGGCCAGGAGTACGCGATCGCGGAGGAGGACATCAAGGAGGTCGACGAGACCGCTATCGCCAAGCTGAAAAGCCCGCTCAAGCCCGTCATCCGCAAGGCGACCGACGAGGACGCGCGCGCCTGGCAGGAAATCCAGGCCGCTGCCGCCGAGGCGCTGCCCGTATTCAAGGAGATGGTGGCCGAACAGGGCCTCGATATGCATCCCGTGGCCGTGGAGTTCCTCTTCGACGGCGACAAGGCCGTGTTCTATTTTGAGGCCGAGGAGCGCGTGGATTTCCGCGAGCTGGTGCGCACGTTGGCGTCGCGCTTCCACAAGCGCATCGACATGCGCCAGATCGGTGTGCGCGACGAGGCCCGCATCGTGGGCGGCTTCGGCCACTGCGGCCAGGAGCTGTGCTGCAAACGCCTGGGCGGGGAGTTCAACCCCGTGTCCATCCGCATGGCCAAAGATCAGGACCTCTCGCTCAACCCCCAGAAGATCTCGGGTGTGTGCGGGCGCCTCATGTGCTGCCTGCGCTACGAAGCTGATGCCTATAAGGAGTTCAAGGGCCGCTGCCCCAAGGTGAACTCCATGATTTCGACCCCCGAAGGCGATGCCAAGGTGGTGGAGATCAACGTGCCGCGTGAAACGGTGACCATCGACCACGAGGGCAAGCGCATCAAGATTCCCGTGTCGGAGATGGAGATCGACCCCAAGACCGGCAAGCCCGGCTCGGTGTCGCAGGACGTGCTGGACGAGTGCGCCAACCGCACCAACGCCGGCGCGTCGATGATCGAATCGCTGGTGAGCCCCATCTTCACCGGCACCGACAAGCTCGCCGACAAGCCCGTTGCGCGCAGGGCGGCAGGCGGTTCGCGCCGCTCCCAGCAAAACGGTCGCAGGGCGGAGGAGGAGTCCCCGAAAAAGCCCACGCGTCGCAGGCGCAACCGCGCAGGCCGCACGCTGGACGAGGGCTCCGCGCAGCAGGGGTCTTCCCGCGGCGCCTCGCAGGAGAAGGGCCGCGAACGCCGCGGCGATTCCTCCAAGAAGGGCGGCAAGGCGGGCCAGCAGCAGTCGCCGAGCAAGCGCTCGAACCGTCAGCAGCAGGCGTCGCAGCAGCAGGGCAAGCAGCAGGAATCGCGTCGCAACCGCGGTTCGGTGCGCCCCGGCCAGCGCTCTTCGGGGCTGGCGGCGTCGTCCAAGAAATCCGCGTCGCCCGCGCCTCGCAAGGATCGTTCCGCCCAGCAGCAGGCGCCCGAGCACCGCAAGTCGCGCCGCCGCAGCCATAGGGCCCAGGGCGGAGAAGGCCGTCAGAACTAGCAAAAGCCGCCGCGCCCTGCTCGGGTGCGGCGTTCTCGTATAAGGAGGTAATGGCGATGAGCCAACCGGAGGCCATTTCTGCAGAGGAGCGTCCCACGCTCGCATACGCGCTGCTCACCGACCTGTACCAGCTCACCATGGCACAGGGCTACTGGGCGTGCGGCAAGCTCGAAGAGGAAGCATGCTTCCACATGTTCTTCCGCGAGACGCCGTTCAAGGGCGGGTTCGCGGTGGCGTGCGGCACCTCCCAGCTCGCCGAGATGATCGACGGGTTCCGCTTTTCCGAGGACGACCTGGCCTACCTGGCCTCGCTCGACGCTCCGGGCGGCGGCAAGCTGTTCGATCCGGCGTTTCTCGACTACCTGCGTGAACTGCGTCTTGCGGTTGATGTGGATGCCGTGCCGGAGGGCACCACGGTGTTCCCGATGGAGCCCATCGTGCGCGTGACGGGCCCCATCATGCAGTGCCAGCTGCTCGAAACGGCACTTCTGAACTGCGTGAACTTCCAAACGCTCATCGCCACCAAGGCGGCGCGCGTGTGCCTGGCCGCCCAGGCCCCCGTAGCCGAGTTCGGGCTGCGC
The DNA here is from genome assembly GCA_963559755.1 of uncultured Slackia sp. Lineage (GTDB taxonomy): Bacteria > Actinomycetota > Coriobacteriia > Coriobacteriales > Eggerthellaceae > Slackia. Next base: position 13,076 of record CAUWMI010000030.1, read on the forward strand.
CGGGCGCAGGGCGCGGGAGGGTCGCTGTGGGCGAGCCGCGCGGCCATCGTGGGCGGCTGCGCCTCTACCTCCAACGTCATGGCGGGCAAGATGTTCAATCTGCCGGTTTCGGGCACGCACGCCCACTCGTGGGTCATGGCGTTCGACGACGAGCTCACGGCGTTTCGCGAGTACGCGCGCATCTTCCCCAAGAATTGCGTGCTGCTGGTGGATACCTACGACGTGAAGCAGGGCATCGAAAACGCCATCACGGTGGGGCTTGAGATGCGCGAGGCCGGCGAGCACCTGAGCGGCATCCGCATCGATTCGGGCGACCTCGCCTGGCTTGCGCGTTACGCCCGCGAGCGCCTGGATGCGGCGGGGCTCACCGACTGCGGCATCGTGCTGTCCAACGATCTGGACGAGCACACCATCGCCTCCATCCGCGCGCAGGGTGCTCAGGTGAACTCGTGGGGCGTGGGCACCAAGCTCGCCTGCGCCTACGACCAGCCGTCGCTCGGCGGCGTGTACAAGCTCTCCGCCACGCGCATGCCGGGCGATGAGAAGTGGACGGGCCGCCTCAAGGTGTCCGAGCAGTCGGCCAAGCTCACGCTTCCCGGCGTGCTTGACGTGCGCCGTTACGTGTGGGGCAACGGCAAGCTCGCCGGCGACATGGTGTTTGACGTGAACGAGCCGGCGAACGCCGAGGGCGTGATCATCGACCCCGCCGACATCCTGCGCCAGAAGCGTCTGGGCGAGTTGAGCTGCCGCACGCTGCTCGCGCCCCTCGCGCGCGGAGGCGTATCGGTGCTTTCGCCCGAAGAGCGCAGCGCCACGTGCGCCCGCGAGCGCACCCAGGCGGGGCTCGAGGAGCTCGATGAGTCGCAGAAGCGCCTGCTCAACCCGCATTCGTATCCGGTGGGCCTGGAGGAGGGCCTCTGGCATCGCCGCGCGCGCATGGCCTCTGAGCTGCGCGGATGCCGCGGGGTTGTGTAGGGTTCGCCATCTGCACCCGGCGGCGGGCGTGCGTTTATCGCGCGCATCGGCGCGTCCGCGCCCAGGCAGTGCCGCATGGGGTACAATGAATGGAATGTTCCAACGTTAGAAGCGGAGAATCCGATGGTTAAGCTGCTCACCGATTCCGTTGCGTCCCTGCCTGATGACGTCGCATCCGCCGAAGGCATCGAGGTGGTGTCGCTCTATATCAACGAGCCTCAGGGCGAGCTTGCCGACACCATGGACGCCACCGCCGGTTTCTACGATAGGCTGCCGACGCTCGTGGACAACCTGCCCACTTCGTCGCAGCCCTCTCAGCATATGCTCGAGGGCATCTTCGAGCGCGCCGCCCAGGCGGGCGAGGAGGTGCTGGGGGTGTTCATCTCCTCCAAGCTCTCCGGCACGTTCGACGGGGCCGTGCGCGCCGCCCGTGCCGTGAAGGCGCACAACATCGACTTTCGCGCCGCGCTGATCGATTCGGCATCCGCCGGCTACGACGAGGCGCACGCCATTCTCGAGGCGGCCCGTGCGAGCCGCGCCGGCAAGACGCTCGAGGAGTGCGTGAGCGCGGCCTGCGACGCCATCGCGCGCTCGCGGTTCCTCTTCGCGCCCGAAAGCCTGACGTATCTGCAGAAAGGCGGCCGCATCGGCAGCGCGAAGGCCCTGCTGGGCAATCTGGTCAAGCTGGCTCCCGTGCTCACGGTGCGCGACGGCAGCCCGGTGGACGTGGCCAAGGTGCGCACGCAGAAGAAGGTGCTCGCCGCCATGTTCGAGCGCTTCAAGTCCGACGTAGAAAGCTGCGGCCTCGCCGAGGCGGTGGTTCACTACATCGGCCAGCCCGACAAGGCGCGCGCGTGGGCGCATGAGGTGGTGGAGCCGTATCTGGGGCATGAGGTTGCCGTGCAGCCGGTGAGCCCCGTGGTGGGTCTGCACGTGGGCCCCGCTGCGGGCATTGCGTACCGCTGCGAGCGTCCGCTCGAGGGCAAGATTACGGGCGATGTCTCATCGCTTGTCGCCTACGTGTAGTGAACGGCGATAGGCATCTCGGGCTGGCGGGGCACCCCGGCTTCATTTCCGCTAGCCCTCGGCTTCCCGCCGTCCCCCGCCTTTCCTCGGCTTGCGTTCCCGCCAATCTCGCTTCGGCTCGGCCTTTCCGCGATGCGCTCCGCGTCTCGCTCCCAGTTATGTACCGTCAATTCCAGAGAAAGGAACCCCTCCTATGACGGCCAAGTGCAATCTGATTATCGACTCGTGCTGCGACCTGCCGTTTTCGGTCGTCGACCGCGAAGGCGTGTCGCTTGTCGAGTTCCCGTTCCTCTTCGGCGATGAAGAGCACCTTGATGACCTGTATCAGACGATGACGCCCAAGGATTTCTACGGCCGCATGCGCGCCGGCGAGGAACCCACCACGGCGCAGGTGTCGGTGCCCACCTATACCAAGGCGTTCACCGAAGCGGCCGAAAGCGGCATTCCCACGGTGTATCTGTGCTTCTCGTCGGGGCTTTCGGGCAGCTACAACGTGTCGCTTCTGGTGCAGGACCAGATCAAGGAGAAATACCCCGATTTTGAGTTCTACATCGTGGACACGCGCCTTGCGAGCGTGGCCGAGGCTCTTCTGGTATACGAGGCGCTGCGCCAGCGCGACAAGGGACTTTCGGCTTCCGAGCTCTCCGCATGGGCCGAAGAGGCGCGCAATTACGTGAACGCCTTGTTCATGGTGGATGATCTTGAGTCGCTGCGCCGCGGCGGCCGCATCCCCGATTCCGTGGCCTACGCCGGTGCCAAGCTCGACGTGAAGCCGCTGCTCACCATCGGCGCCGACGGGTGCCTCACGCTCAAGGGCGTGGCGCGCGGCCGCAAGAAGGGCATCAAGCAGCTGGCCGATTACTACGCCACGCGCGCCGCGAAGGATGCGCCGTCCAACTGCGTGGTCACCGGCAATGCCGATTGCCCCAAGGATGTAGAGCGCCTGCACGATGCCGTGGCGAAGGACGACGAGGGCGTGCTGTTCCTGGACAGCAATGTTGGTCCGGTCATCGGCAGCCATGTGGGGCCGGGCATGATCGCCGTCGTGTTCTGGGGTAAAGACCGCCGCGAAGACCTCTCGGTGGCCGACCGCATCGCCCGCAAGGTCAAGGGCGAATAGGCTCGCATGAATTCTGATGAAATAACTCGGTTGCTCTCGCATTGCACGTTGTGCCCGCGGGCGTGCGGGGCGAACCGTGCGGCGGGGGAGCGCGGGGTGTGCGGGGCGGATGATCGGGTGCTGGTGGCCCGCGCCGCTCTACATTTTTGGGAGGAGCCTCCCATCTCGGGCGAGGCGGGTAGCGGCACGGTGTTCTTCTCCAACTGCCCGCTGCATTGCGTCTATTGCCAGAACGCGCCCATTGCAAACGGCAGCGTGGGCGCGCCGGTTTCGGTGCGGCGTCTGGCGCGCATCTTCCTGGAGCTGCAGCAGCAAGGGGCCCTCAATATCAATCTGGTCACGGCGACCCACTACGTGCCTCATGTGCTCGCCGCGCTTCCGCTGGCGCGCGAGGCCGGGCTTTCTATCCCCATCGTCTACAACACCTCGGGTTATGAGACGCCCGAGACCATCGCTCTGCTCGACGGCACGGTGGACACCTATCTCACGGATTTCCGCTACGTGAGTTCTTCGGTGGCGCAGGCGTACTCAAAAGCCCCCGATTACCCGCGGGTCGCGCGCGCGGCGCTGGCGGCTATGGCCAAACAGGATGCCGCCATCATCGTGCGCATTCTGCTTTTGCCCGACCACCTGGATGAGGCGAAGGCCGCCGTGCTGTACCTGCATGAGACGTACGGCGATCGCGTGCGTTTGAGTATGATGAGCCAGTACACGCCCGTGGGCGAGCATCCGCGGCACCCCGAGCTCGATCGTCGCGTGACGCCGGAGGAGTTCGAGGAGCTGTTGGATTTCGCCGATTTCATCGGCTGCGACGACTACTTCTGGCAAGAGGGCGATGCCGCCGAGGAGAGTTTCATTCCCGACTTCCTGAGTCTGGAGGGCGTGGAGGGCCCCGAGCTGTAGCTCAATCGCGCGGGCCTGCGGCTCCGTGACGCGCCTGCATTTCGTGCGCTTCTGCCATCAGATTCCGCCATCTCTCGCTATCTTCTGCCTCCACGACCTCATGAACAGCGATTTCCGCTCCTGTGGCTCCGTGCGGAGCTTTCATTCTTGCTGTTTGGTGGGCGGATCTTCTTGTTGCGATTTCTTCCCTTGATTCATGCCCGGGGTTTTACGCGGTTTCATGCGAAAAACCGCGTAAAACCCCGGGCATCAATGCTTGGAGGCGAAGCATCTGCGCATGCTCTTTCCGTGCACGTTTATACGCTCGCGTGCGTACGTTCACCGTCCCGTTTTGCGCAAAGTGGCGGCATGGTTTCAGCTGGTTAACCGTTGCACGTACAATGGCACCGATATGGTAGGGTGAGCCACAGGTAAATCGCCCGCACCCCAACCGGAAAGAGGTGTCACCATGGGTCTTTTCTCGATGAGCAGCAAGCGTAAGAAGCACGGGTATTACGGCGGCGGCAACTACTACGCGCCCAAGCAGGGTGGCTTGGGCGGCATGCTCGGCGGTATGATGATGGGCTCGAGCGCCCGCAAGCGCCAGGGCTATTACGGATCGATGTCTAGCTCGGCACGCAAGCGCTACGGCTACGGGCAGCCCCCGATGCAGCAGGGATATGCGCAGCCTCCCGTCCAGCATGCGCCGGTGCAGCATGCGCCTCAGGCGCAGGCGGCAGGTGCCACGGTGTGCCCTTCGTGCGGCGCACAGGTTCCGGCCGGCTCCAAGTTCTGCCTTTCGTGCGGCAAGCAGCTCGGCGGCGGATTCTGCGGGCAGTGTGGCTCGCCCGTGCCTCCCGGCTCCAAGTTCTGCGGCAACTGCGGCGCGCCCCAATAGGGCTCAGCTGGTGCGCGTGAAAACCGTGAAGAGTCGCGACTCCATATCCGCCCGTTCGGCCTGCGCCGGGCGGGCGGTTTCGTCGTTCCAGCCGTCTGAGGGTATCCGTGGCTCCGAGCGCAGCGAGCATCATGAAGCCGCCTCCCGCCTCTTCCACATCGGCGGCAGCTCGGTGAGGTGTGGGGAGGCTATTGATGGCCAGGATGGTGCCGGCTTCGCTAAAACGGCAGACGACGCGTTTCGTTCCTCTGATTCATCCAGCGGAGCCCACGGGTTCGAGCGCGCCATGCGCTATGCGACCGCCGCTCTCGATCGGCGGCTGGTGGGGCGAGAATTTGGCGAGTACCGTCTTGGGCGTGCGCTCGGCCAGGGCCGCTTCGGAACGGGATTCCTCGCTCGACCGATGCGCGGCGGCGTGGCGGACGCTCAGCGGCTTGATTCCGAAGGCGGCATGCGGGTGGCGAACAATCTGCCGGACGAACACGCGGAGGACGTCGTTTTCATGAAGCTCGTGAAGCGACGCCGCGTAAAGCAAGGTGGGGCGTGTCTTCGCAGCGAGACGACCGACGATCTCGATACGCATACGCCCAGCGCCCTGCCACGATGCTTCGCCTCTGATCAAGGTGGTTCCTCTGCCGCGCAATCCTCTATTGCGCTCGACATGCGCGCCGTGTGGGCGGAGTGCGCGGCGCTTTCGCTCTGCGACCATCCGGGCATTCCGCAGTGGCAGGGCATCGTGAACGAGCGCGGGCGCTACTTCATCGTGGAAAGCCTCATGCCTGGTCGTTCGCTCGCTTCGTGGCTTGCCGAGGGGCGTGTGTTCTCGCGCGAGGAGATCGTGGCGATCGGCCTTGTGCTCATCGATATTACCGAGCATGCAGCATCGCGCGGCGTTGTGCACAACGACATCCGTCCTGCCAACGTGCTCATAGATGAGAGGCCATATGAGCCCGTTAAGGTGCTGGGGCATAACGTGGGCGAGGGCGAACTCGCGCCTCATGTCGTTTCGCGGCATGAGGCGGTTTCCGTGTCTAATGTCGCAGAGGACCAAGACGCGGCTGAAGCCACGAGACTTCTGACAATGCCTGCGACGCGAGAGGCTCAAGCGCGCGTGCGCGTATCGCTCATCGACTTCGGGCTGGCGGAATTCTTCGATCGCGCGCTGCCAGAGGGCGATCGCATGGCGGCCTGCGTGCCCGACATGGCAGGCATTGCCGAAGTGATCATCGGCCTGCTCTATTCCAATCGTATGAACATTCGCGCGACCGTCGCGCGCGACGCGCCTTGGTTTGATGCGCTCATTCTGACACCTGGGCAAAAATCCGTGCTCGAGGACATGTTTCTCGGACGCATTCGCTCGTTCGATGCACTGCGTGCTAGATTTATTGCTGCATTCAATAGGTATCGTCTATCTGAATCGTAGCGTGTGCGTGCTTCCGTTGGGTTTTGGACAGGTTTGATTTTGGACCGTAGCGTCCTTTGATTGACCAGTTGCATCCGTCGAATTGCTTCATATCCGTTGAGAGGGCGGCCGCATTCGCCGATGCGCCACACGGTGAAACGGGCAACACGGTGAAACGGGCGCCATCCTGGCCTCCACGCTTGCTTATCCAGTGCCGCTCATTTGCTAAGTGCGGTGAAACAAGCGCTTCGCCTCTGTCCCTCTGTTTGTTCGCATGGCGACGCTCATTTATTATGCGCACGATGCAACAAAACGCGATATGCTGCAGTTTTTCTGCGTCCCATTAAGTATCTGTTTTTTGACTGTCCTGTGAGCTGGGAAAACGCGAGCGAATACTCCGGCCTACTTTGCATTCCCTCACTAAACTGCAGCATATCGCCACCTTTTGCAATTCGATACCTCGGGCTGAGCCCGAATCGCCCAATTGGGCGGTCGCAAACGCGTTTAAACGCTTCAGGCATCCGTTTTCTGCCATGTGCGAAGCAAAAACTCCCTCTACGTTACAGTTTGCGAACCACCTGACGAATAGCCTTCTATTGACATTTTCTCTGAGCTGGGAAAACAGAGGTCCCCATTCGTCGCTACGTAAGGAATAGGGAGAAAACTATAACGTAGGGCGAATTTTTGCGGGACGGGGTATGGGAATGGGGGAATGAGAGGCGGAGGCGGGGCGGATTTTTGCAGGCAGGTATTTTCTGCGGGAACTGAGGAGATGGCGATGGATGTGAGATGCGGGTTAGGGGATGGTGGCGGATGCGAGGCGTGGGATGGGGCATGGAGCAGGGAATGAGAGGTAGACAATGTGGGATAGGGGGGCGAGGAACTGGCAGCGCGGGATGGGGGAGGAACGTGTCATGATGGGTAGGGATGAGGGACGGGATACGGGTGGAGTGTGGGATGTGAGGGGTAAAAAAAGCAGCCGGTTCGCAAGGAATCCGGCTGCTTGCAAGGGATGACGTTTTTAATGACACTGAGTGTTGGGTTGATGCCTTCAAATCCGGAATGCCAAAACCGGGTTTAAACCAGAGGTTAGGCTTCAAGCTGGGGTGGGTCCGAACTTGAAGCTAGGCTTCAAGCCGGGGCAGGTTTGAACCTGAGGTCGGG
>CAUWMI010000031.1:0-20214 GCA_963559755.1 uncultured Slackia sp.
TACGTAGATGGCGGCGAGGATAAGCGGCTCAAGATCGAGCTTGTTATCCTCGGGGAGCACGTCAAATTCGTCCTCCTCCATGTCATCGGGCGCTTCGCCCTCCCCTTCGATCAGGAAATAGCCCTCGATTTCGCCTTCGACGGCAAAGGTAGCATCCTCCAGGCAGCGGGCGCATGCGGTGGTCGCCTCGCCTTTCACGGTGCCGCTGACCAGTAGGGCACCACCTACGTTGGTGATGACGGCGTTCCAGCTGAACGGACGCGCGGCGCGATACTCGTCAGGTCCAAACTCGAAGGAGGAAAACTCCAGCTCTCCCGCATACGAAGAGCTCTCCGCGGGTGCGAAGAGCTCGGCAGGAATCTCAATGACAAGCGAATCCATTAGCGACCGATGCCCTGGTTGTTGAGGCGGTCGCGGCAGCGACGCACGCTCGTGATGAGCGTATCGAGGCTCTGCTCCACGTGACCGAACACCTCGTCGGCGTAATCCTCGGCGCCGGCGCGGGTCTGGCGCTCAAGCTCGCGCGCATCGGCCATGATGGTATCGGCCTGCTGCTGCGCGATGCGCACGATCTCCTGTTCGCTGGCGATGGTCATCGCCTGGCTGCGGGCGTCTTCGATCAGGCGGGAGCTTTCCGCCTCTGCGTCGTCGAGCAGGCTCTGGCGCTCGCGAACAATCTGACGCGCCTGAGCGAACTCGCCCGGGAACACGTCGCGAATCTCATCCAGAATTTCGAAAGCAGCCGCGATATCGACTTGGCGGAGATTGCTCTTGCCGAACACCGGCTTGGAGTCCTCGAGAAGGATGGTGAGCTCCTCGACGAGTCCGAGAACTCCAGTTTCGTCCATTTCGTCCCTTTCGTAGTGCTGCCTAGCAGCAAACGTACCGGGGCACTCTGTGCCCGTTATCCTCAAAAAGCGTTGCAACGTACGATAATACGCGCAGTATCTCTATAGTTTATCACGAAAGCGCTGCTTCAATGCTTTTTCCACACCATCAGGCACAAGGTCGGACACATTGCCGTCGAACGACGAGATTTCGCGCACGATGGAGCTTGAGAGATACATGTATTCGGGAGGCGACATGATGAACATGGTCTCGATGTTCTTGTTCAGGCGGTAGTTGGCGGCCGTCATCTGGAACTCGTATTCGAAGTCGGTGATGGCGCGCAGGCCCTTGACCACCACGTTGGCGCCGATCTGCTCGGCGAAGTGCACCAGCAGGTCGTTGAAGCACATGACGGTCACGTTATCGAGATGCGCCGTGGCCTCGCGCGCGAACTGCACGCGCTCCTCAAGCGAGAACAGCGGGCCCTTGGGACCCTTGCCCACCGATGCGGCGACGCCCACCACTACCTCGTCGAAGATCTGGGAGGCGCGCGTGATCACATCTAGATGGCCGTTTGTAATCGGGTCGAAGGTGCCGGGCACCAGTGCTTTCTTCATGAAAGTCCCCTCCTTATGCGCAATGCGCTAATTGGATTCGAAGCCGAGCAGGTCGATGACGGTGCCACCGAATCGCTTGCTGCTAAGAATTTGCATATCAAGGGCGTTTTTACCCAAATACGGCATTATAGCGGTCGAGGCGTCGTGTTCATAGCTGACCACGGCATTTGCCGAGAGACGGCCCGCATCGGCGAGCGACCGCACGAGCGCGAGCACGTCGGCGGCTTCATACGCGTACGGCGGGTCGAGGAATACGATGTCGAAAGGCACCGCGCCGAACACGGGCGGGTTCTTCATCACGTCGGCCTTGAACACGCGGGCGCGCTCGGACGGGATGCGCAGTGCGGCAATGTTGCTCTTGAGCGCCTCGAGGGCCGCGCGGTCGCGTTCGAAGAACTGCGCGTTTGCCGCCCCGCGAGAGAGGCACTCGATGCCAAGCGCCCCGCTTCCGGCGAACGCGTCGAGCACATGGGCGCCTTCAAAGCTGCCGTATGCGCTGATGAGGGAGCTCATCAGCGTTTCCTTCACGCGGTCGGTGGTGGGGCGTGTGCCGCTGCCCTTGGGCGCTTTAAGCGGTCGCCCGCGGTAGATGCCCGAGATCACTCTCATCGGCGTTCCTCTCTTATCGCGTGCGGGCGCCTGCATCGGCGGCCGCGAACATCGCATCGGATTCGTGGTACAGGGCGCGCGCCTCGTCGGTCTCGCCTTGCGGGTCGCGTTCTAGAAGGGCACGCGCGTCATCGTGGGCCGCCTCGATGGTGGCGGCGTCGCGCACCACGTTGATGAGCTTGAGCGCCGAAGCGCCGTGCTGACGGTTGCCCAGGATATCGCCCTCGCGGCGCAGTGACAGGTCGTATTCGGCCAGCTTGAAGCCGTCGTCGGTCTTCTCCATGGCCGAAAGGCGCGACAGGGCCTCCTCGTTGGAGGTGGCGGCGATTAGATACACCTCGCCGGCGAGCTCGCCGCGCCCCACACGGCCGCGCAGCTGATGGAGCTGCGAGAGGCCGAAGCGGTCGGAATCCTCCACGATCATGACGGTGGCACGCGGCACGTCCACGCCCACCTCGATGACCGTGGTGCTCACCAGCACGTCGATCTGGCCCGCGCGGAACTCCTCCATCACGCGACGCTTCTCATCGGCCTTCATGCGGCCGTGCAAAAGGCCCACCTTATAGGCGGAGAAGGTCTTGGCCTGCAGAAACGCCGCCTCGGCCTCGGCGGCTTTTGCGTTATCGCCCACCATGTCGGCATCGGATTCAATATAGGGCTCAAACGTCTCTTCGTCCTGCTCATCGACCCGTTTGCGCTTGTCATTCGCGGGCTTCTTCTCCCCTACGAGCGGACACACCACGTATACCTGCTCGCCACGTTTGCAGGCCTCGAGGGCGGCGTCGTAAGCGCGGCCGCGCTCCCTGAACCCCACCACACGCGTAGTGCGCGGCGGGCGGTCGAACGGAACCTGGCGCAGGTACGATTGCGTCATGGAGCCGTAGAGCGCAAGCGCCAGCGAGCGCGGGATGGGCGTGGCCGTCATCAGCAGGACATCGGCCCCCCTCCCCTTCTCGGCCAGCTTAGTGCGCTGGTCCACGCCGAAGCGCTGCTCCTCATCCACGATGACGAGCGAACAGTTCTTACAGGTGACGGAATCCTCCAGCAGGGCATGCGTGCCAAATGCCACCGAAATGGCGCCCGACGCAAGTCCCTCGCACGCGGCTTCGCGTTCGGCCTGGGGTGTGGAGCCTGTGATGAGCGTCCACGGCACGTCAGCGGCGTCGAGCAGCGGCCCCAGCGAGGCGGCGTATTGGGTGGCCAGGACCTCCGTGGGGCCCATCATGAGCGCCTGAGAGCCGCTGTCGGCCACGACTGCCAGGGCATGCGCCGCAACGATGGTCTTGCCGGTGCCCACATCGCCCAGCAGCATATGCTCCATGCGCTCGGGCGATGCCATACGCTTGAGGATGTCGTCCACGGCGCGGCGCTGGTCGTCGGTCAAGGAGAACGGCACCGCCTCGCGCAGGCGGGCCAGATGAGGGCCGTCTATCACGTGCTCATGCGCAGGCATGCCGGCAGATTCTTTGACCGACTCGCGCATGAGGTGGAGCTCTAAAAGTAGCACCTCCTCATAGGCGAGCCGCCTTCGCGCGGCAGCGGCCTCCTGCATGGATGCGGGGAAATGCACGGCGTGCAGCGCGGCGTTGCGCGAGATGAGACGGTATTTCGTACGCAGCTCGAGCGGCAGCGGATCATATGACGGGGTGGCCATGTCGAGGGCGTTGGCCACAAGGCGGCGCATCTGCCCCGCAGGCACCTTCTCAGAGGCGCCGTGCACAGGAATCACGCGGCCGTGGGCGGCCTCGTCCGCCTCCAACTTATCAAGGAACGGCACGGTCATACGCTTGAAACCGTAATTGAACTCCACCTCGCCCGCCACGCTTACGCGCGTTCCTGGCGTGAGGGTCTTGGCAAGCCACGGCTGGCGGAAGAACGTGGCGATGAGCGTTCCCGTGCCATCCACAAGCGTCACCTCGGTGAGGTCGAGCTTGGGTTTGGGGCGCTTCACCACCGCCTCATGCACGGTGGCCACGATGGTGGCATTCTCGCCGATGCGCGCATCGGCGATGGTGGTCAGGCGCGACATATCGAGGTAGCGCCGCGGGTAGTGCGTGAGCAAGTCGCGCACCGTGCGGATGCCTAGAGACGACAAAGCCGCCGCCCTCGCCGAACTGACCCCCGCTACAGCGGCAACGGGGGCGTCAAAGCTGAGGGTGGCGGCCAGACGGTCGGTCATGATGAGCGCCGGAAAACCTTATTCGAGCGAGAAGATGACAGGATAGAGGGCCTGCTCGCCGCGGTGCGCGTCGATCTCAAGATCCTCGTATGCCTCTTCGATGCGGGCGGTCAGAGCCTCGAGCTCCTCATCGGAGAACTGCTCGCCGGCGAGCAGCGTGCAGGTATCAGCATCATCGGCATCCATGACCTCAAGCAGGCTCAGCACCACGTCGGACACATCGGAGCCCACGGCCTCGATGGAGCCGTCGGCAATACCGATGACGTCGCCGTCTTTGATGGGGTTGCCGTGCGCATCCTTAGCGTCCTTGATGGCATGCGTGACCTCGCCGGTCTTCACGTCGGCGAAAGCATCGTTCATAGCCTCGACGTTCTCCTCAAGGGAGGCATCGGGGTTGAAGCCGAAGAGCGCGCTGAAGCTCTGAGGCACGCTCGTGGTGGGCACCACGGCGCAGGGCTTCTCGGACACGTCAACGCAGGCCTGAGCGGCCATGATGATATTCTTGTTGTTGGGCAGGATGATCACGCTGTCGGCGTTGACCTTGTTCACCGCCTCGAGGATATCGGCCGTCGAGGGGTTCATGGTCTGGCCGCCGGACACCACAACATCTACGCCGAGCGACTCGAGGATCTTCGCATTGCCTGCGCCGGGAGCCACGGCAACCACGCCGAGGGGCTTGTGCGCGGCCTTCTCCTCGGCCTCGAGCTTCTCGGTGCGCTCCTGGCTCTGCAGCTGCATGTTGTGGATGTGCACCTCGGAAATCTGGCAGTCATGCGTGAGGAACCAGCCCAGCACCTGGTCGGGGCGGTTGGAGTGCACGTGCACCTTGAAGTTGGGGTGCATGCCCACCATAAGGTCGCAGTCGCCCATCGTGGGCAGGAAATCCTTGGCCTCGTCCACATCCACCGTAGAGGAATGCACGAGGAACTCGGTGCAGTAGCGGTACTGGGAGCCTTCCCAGTCGTTGATCTGCTCTATCTCCACCTTGGGGGCGGGGCGAGCGAACGCCATGGCATCGCCCTGGAAGCCGTCCTTGCCGGTGAGCGAAGCGGCGAAGGCATCGATCAGGATAGCCAGGCCAAAGCCGCCGGCATCCACTACGCCGTTCTCCTTGAGTACGGGGAGGAACTCCGGGGTGCGCTGGACGGAGGCGTAAGCCTCGGCCACCACGGCATCGAGCGCGTCTTCGAGGGAGAGCTTCTTCTTGCGCGCCTTCTTAGCGGCGGCGGCGGTATCTTTCACCACGGTGAGGATGGTGCCCTCCACCGGCTTGCGCACCGCCTGGAAAGCCACTTCAACCGCGCGGGCGAAGCAGGAATCCAGAGCTTCGGTGGAAAGCCCGGAGTGGCCCTCGTAGCCTTCGCACAAGCCGCGCAGAATCTGGGACGTGATAACGCCCGAGTTGCCGCGTGCGCCCATGAGAGCGCCGGTAGTGATGGCCTTGCGGATTTCGGCGTCATCGGCGCCGATGGGCAGACGAGCCAGGTTGTCCACGACCATCTGCATGGTAAGAGACATGTTGGTGCCGGTGTCGCCGTCAGGCACGGGGAACACATTGAGGCGGTTTACTTCGTCCTTACGCCCCGCGAGGGCATTGGTCGCCGCAGCAATCGCATTCAGGACGTCGTTGGTCGTATACGTTGTCATTTCGGTCGAATTCTCCTCGATGCTCGGCGCTACTTGCGCACCTTGATTCCCTGCACGTGCACTTCAACGCCGTCGATAGGCACCTCGGCGTACTCGGTGAGCACGTAGGTCACGTTATCGATAAGGTTCTGGGACACGGTATTGATGTTGGTGCCGTACTCGACGACAACATACAGATCAACATGCACGCCGGTCTCGGTGGTGGTGACCACGATGCCGCGGCGCAGGCGGTTGGCGGGAAGGATCTTGGCGATGCCGTCCTGCAGGGTCGGAGCCGCCATGCCCACGATGCCGTAGCATCCGAGGGCGGCGTTACCTGCCAGGTCGGCGAGCACATCGTTGGATACGTGGAGATTGCCAGGAATCTGCTCGGACATGGGTACCCTTTCTCTTATGGCATTCCCCCGCGCGTGCGCAAGGGACATCGAATGCCGCTGTAAGACATCGGTTAAGTATATCCCAAAAGGCGTGCGCAGTGTAAACAGGCGCGGTGTGCGAGGCTTCAGCACACAAAAAAGCCCGCCTAAGCGGGCTTTCACAATGCAGATGCGGCGTTGTTACGCGCGGGTGACCTTGCCGGCCTTCATGCAGCGCGTGCACACGTTCTTCTTGACCGCACGGCCATTCTCCAGAACGGTGATCTTCTGGATGTTGGGACGGAAGGTGCGGTTGGTGACGCGATGGGAATGGCTGATGCTGCGACCCGCGACAGGGTGCTTACCGCAAATTTCGCAAACCTTAGACATAATTTCTCACTCCGTTACTTCAGATGGCTATCTGGATATAAGCAAAAAGCCTGGCTACTATATCACGCGAAAACCCGGGTTGCAACGATTTTTTCGCTCCTTTTGGCCACATCTTCGCAGTTATTCACCGCATATTCACGAAGATGCGCGAGGCGAGCTAGGCCAGGGTGCGAAGGCGTTGGCCGCGAGCGGGAAATCTTCGTGGCCTGGACGGCTCCAGCCGGCGCTCCGGAGGGCTGCATCACGCGCGGACCGCCTCAGGATGCCACCAGTTCCCCTGCTGCGAGATATGGAAGACGCGATCGTACGGAACGCCTGCTCGAATCGCGGCGGCGCCCAGTACGTTAGCGAACGGGAGTTCGGACACATCATGGCCGAGCTCTACGATGCAAAGGCCTGCCTCCGACGCGGCCAGGGCGTCGTGGTATTTCACCTCACCGCACACCAGGGCATCAATGCTGCGCGTGAGGCATTCGTCCAGCGCGGCGGAAGCACTGCCGGTCCATGTGACCACCGTGGAAAGCACGCGGTCCTTGTCGCCCCAGATGCGCGGCGCGCGGCCGAACACCGCGGTGCACCGTGCGCCCAGACGCTCAAGCGTAACGAGGCCCTCCCCTTCGGGAAGCGTGCACACCTGGCCGTAGCCGCGGTCGGAATCGTGCGGCAGCGGTTCGAGCACGCCCGACACCGCAAGGCGCAGCATACCGGGGAGCATCTCGCGTGCCTGGGCGCTCACGTCGAGGGCGGTGTGGAAGTTCACGAGCGCTACGCCGCGCTTGACCGCTTCGTATACGGTTGCGCCTGCCAAGCCGAAGCCCTGCCCCATCGGGCCGATGCGATCGGGAGGGTTCAGGAACACGGGGTGGTGCGTCAAAAGAACGTTTGACCCGCTGGACTGTGCGAGCTCTACTGCCTTGGGCGTGGGGTCGAGGGCCACGGAGACGCCCGTGACGCCTTCGGACGGATCGCCCACCAAAAGCCCCGTGCGGTCCCATTTTTCTGCGTCATGCAGCGGAAACATGAGCTCGAGCCTACGCGTGAGCTCCCCCACCGATAAGCCGTGATCAGGTTCGTGCCCGAGCAACGTGCCCGAGTTGGTCACGCTCAGCGAGGATTCAATTTTGATTGCCATACAAGCCTCCTCAATATTGCGACCATATTTGTCTATCCAAGATTATCGGCGTGCACGTGCGGGATGGTTCGCAGGATGCTGATTCGTTACTCGATGGCCATCATGCGCACGTCGCCGCCCATAAGCGGCACGGCTACCTTGGTGTAACCGGCCTCGCGCATAAACGCGTAGGCCTCGCGGATGTCGCGCGCGATGTGCTCGGCGCGGTGCGCGTCGGTGCCCACCGTGCATTTCACGCCCGCCTCGCGGAACCGTTTAAGCAGGTCGAGCGCCGGGTAATACTCGCCGCACGGCGTGTACTTTCCCGAGGTGTTCACCTCAACCATGCGCCCGCCTGCCGCGGCGGCCTGGGCCATGCGGTCATACATGCCAGCAAGCTTCGCGCGGTCGGGGTAATAGCCGAACTTCTTGATCACATCAGGGTGCGCCATCACCGTGTAGGGCATATCACTCGTGGCGGCCTCGCACCAGAGGTCAACGTAGCGCTCCCAGATGTCGTCGGGGTCGATGTCAGACCAGCGCTCCTTGCAGCGGGAGCTGTTGAAGAGCCATCCGTCGATGAAATGGACCGACCCCAGCACGATGTCGTACTGGGTGAACGATTCGGGCGTGATGCCACGGTCCTCCTGGTCGCCCAGCCAGTCGAGCTCGCAACCCAAAAGGATCTGCATATGGGGATACCGCTCTCGCACGTTGCGCACGGCATCGGCGTATTCGTCAAGGCGCGTGCTCGGCATGCTCGCGAAGCTGTATTCCTTGAATGCGGGCGAGAGCGGATAGTGCTCCGTGGCGGCAAGGGCCGTGATGCCCGCGTCCGACGCAGCCTGGACCATCTCCTCAAGCGTGTTGTACGCGTGGCCGCAGAACGTCGAGTGGGTATGCATGGTGATCAACTCCATGCGTCAACCACCTCCTTGAACGCTTCGATGAAGGAATCGGCCTGCTGTATGCTTGCGTCTTCGCCGAGCGAGATGCGAAGAGAGCCTTGCGCGAGGTTGCGCGGCACGCTGAGCGCCGCGAGCACGTGCGAGGGGTCGAGCGAGTTGGACGAGCAGGCCGAGCCGCCCGACACGAGGAAACCTCGAAGGTCGAGCTGCATGATGAGCGTCTGCGATTCGCAGCCGCGCACGCATACGTTCACAATAGTGGGCAGGAATCCATCGGAACCGGGCTCCACCGCAACAGAAGGCGTGACCTTAGCGTGCTTTCCCAGCTGCTCGTAGAGGTAATCGCGCACGGGCATCGTCGCTTGCGCGAATGCCTCGCGACGCGCCACGGCGCGCTCGATGGCCGCAGCGGCTCCCACGGCCCCGGCGACGTTCTGGGTTCCGCTGCGCAGGCCCCGCTCCTGCCCGCCCCCGGCCAACAGCGGCCTGAAGGGGGTGCCGGATTTCAGGTAAAGCACGCCCACGCCCTTAGGGCCGTACACCTTGTGGGCCGAGAACGACGCGGCATCGACGCCCCACGCAGTCAGGTCCACCTTGACCTTGCCGAGCGCCTGGACAGCATCGGTATGGAAGAGGGCGCCATGAGCATGAGCGCAGGCAGCAAGCTCGCAAACGGGCTGCGCGGTGCCCACCTCGTTGTTGGCGGTCATCACGCTCACGAGCAGCGTGTCATCGTGAAGGGCGGCGTCAAGGGCTTCGGGGGTGATTCTGCCGTTGCGGTCATTCTCGATGAAGTCGATTGTGAAGCCGAGGTCTTTGAGCAGACGCGTCGCGTTGAGCACCGCGTCATGCTCGATGCGCGTGATGACGACCCTGCCGCCCGACGGGAGCGTGCCCTTCTGGCGGGCCTTCTCGCGCGCAGCCACGGCGATGCCGACCAGTGCGGCGTTGTCGCTCTCGGTGGCGCCGGACGTGAAGGCTATTTCATCGGGACGCTGGGCCTTGAGGGCGCGCGCGACCTTCATGCGCGCGTCTTCGAGCGCAGCGAAGGCATCGCGTCCCACCTGGTGGAGGGAGTTTGCGTTGCCGAACCGGCCCGCAAGACCGGGCACAAGAAAAGGCTCCATGGCGCGCGCCGCCTCTTCGCACAGGGGCGTGGTGGCGGCGTTGTCGAGATAGACGAGCTGATTTGGACGAGCTGCAGAGGGAGCTGGCATTACGCCTCACGGCCTTCCCACGAGGCGACAAATCCTGATGTCTGGGCCTCGGCGGCGGTCTGTGCGATGCCTGCGATGGCTGCCGCGCGATCGGCCTGGCCAAAGCAGGCGCTTCCCGCAACCAGCACATCGCACCCCGCGGCCGCCACGGCGCGCGTCGGGTCGTTCACGCCCAGGCCGCCGTCCACCTCAATGAGCGGCGACACGCCCGCCGCGCGAGCAATCTCTACCACGCGGGCAACCTTCTTCTCGGTGCCCTCGATGAACTTCTGGCCTGAGAAGCCGGGGTATACGCTCATCACCAGCACCATGTCCAGCTTGGCGATGTAGGGCTCAACAACGCTCGCGCGCATGTCGGGCTTGAGGGCCAGACATGCCTTGGCGCCGGCCTCATGAATCATATCGATGGCACGATCGAACTCGCCCGTGGGCTCATCGAGCGCCTCGGCGTGCACCGACACCATATCGGGGCCGCACTCCAAAAACCACGGCAGCTGCTGCAGAGGATTGGAAATCATCAGGTGCACGTCAAGCGGCAGCTTCGTGACTTTCTTGAGCTGCTTCACAAAAGGCACGCCCAGCGTGAGGTTGGGCACGAAATGACCGTCCATGACGTCTACGTGGACAAACGACGCGCCGCCCGCTTCGATTTCGGCGACGTCGCGCTCCATATTCATGAAGTCGGCGGAGAGAATCGAGGGAGCGATTTTGGGCGAAGTGAACATTGCGCGGAACCTTTCTTTCGGCGGCATCTTGCCTCCCATTCTAGCGCAACGAGCCGCACGCGCGTCGGATACCGCCGCCTTTTGAAATCTCCACAGGGATATGCTCCACCATGATGACATCGGCCTATAATCAGAGGAGGTGCGCTTGAGGCGATACTAACGCTGCACAATTTGCACGTTGCGTATGTGTGCGGGGTGTGCGGGGCTCCCACAGCGCGTGCGCGCAGGAAATTCAATGACGTGATGCGTTGTTTTGCTTGATCGTGTTCGGCCAGCGTTCATGCCCGCTAAGCGCTCGTACTCGCTTGGCGTTCGCGCCTGGTGCTTTTCGACGTGTCAGGCGCATCCGCGCACCCGCAACTGTTGTAGGCTGGCTTCCTTCTGAAAGGTCGGTGTTCGCATGAACTACTTTATCTACACCATGCCACTCGGGAGGCTCACCATCGTTGCCAGCGACAAGGGGCTTACGCAGATCCTCTTCGGCCCCCAGGTTATTGAGGGCGTGGCCCGGCGCCCAAGCGCGCTCACCAATACCGCCGCAACGCAGCTGCAGGAGTATTTCGCCGGCAAGCGCCACTCGTTCGATCTGCCGCTTGACCCCAAGGGAACCGATTTTCAGCTCAAGGTCTGGGACGAACTCAAGAAGATTCCTTACGGCGAGGTGCGCACGTATGCCCAGATCGCCGAGGCGGTAGGCAGCCCTAAGGGGTTTCGAGCCGTGGGGCTCGCCAACAACAAGAACCCGCTGCCCATCGTGGTGCCGTGCCACCGCGTTATCGGCACGGGCGGCAAGCTCGTGGGCTACGCCGCGGGCATCAAAATCAAGCGCTACCTGCTCGAACTGGAAGGCGTAGACGTAGACGCGCTCAATTAATGCCGCAGAATTCTTGCCCGGTCTCAAAAAATCGGCCCTACGTTATAGTTTTGAGGAAGACTGTGAAGTGCGCGAGCGCGGAGTCCTTCTCTTACCTGGGGGATAGGTACTGATGGCTTACTGGCTACGTTTTACATATTGCAGTAACTATAATCTAGGGCCGATTTTTTTCTTTCATGCATTTGAAACCCGATGTGATTCCTGGCTGTGCATGGTATTGGTCAGTTGCTTAGGCGCCGTTTCAAAAGCCGCTCGCAAAGAAGAAGCCCCGATTTTCAGGTCGGGGCTTCTTCGGGAAATCCAGCTAACCTTGGGCAACGAGGCCATTATGCCAATGTGCCAGCCGCTAGGTCGAAGTTGCACGCTGATCGTGCGTTATCGCACGCGCTTGAAGCGCACGGCAAAGTGAGCGTCGGGGCCCTTCGCCGTCAGGGCGGGCTCGATGCGCGTATCTTCCTGGAACGATTCGCCAAGCTTGGTCTTCAGGAATCGCTCAACTACCTGCTGGTTCTCTTCGTTGAACACCGTGCAGGTGGCGTAGGTCAGGATGCCGCCGGGCTTGACCATCTTCGCGGCCTCGATGAGCATGTCGAGCTCAACGCCCGCCATGGCGGTCACGTCTTTTTCAGTGAGGCGCCAGCGAATCTCGGGGTGGCGGCGCAGCGTGCCCACGCCGGAGCACGGCGCGTCGAGTAGGACCGCATCGAAGCTCGCCTCGGGCATGAGCGTGGAGAGCTTGCGACCGTCGGCCTTCACAGGACGAACCGATTCGATGCCGTAGCCGGCGACGCGCTTAGAGAGAATCTCGGCCTTGAAGCCGTGGTCGTCTACCGAAACCATGGGCATCGTGCGGCCGAACGCGCGCACGGCATCGCTCTGCAGCAGGATGGTCTTGGTGCCGCGGCCGCTTCCGATCTCGAGGAACGCCTCGATGTCGTGGTCGGGGCATGCAAGCGCGGCCACGGCCTGGGCCGACGCGTCAGACACGAGCACCTTGCCCTGTTCGAACAGCGAGCGAACCTCCGGCTTGGCAAGCACGCGAGCGTTGACCACGAGATAGCACCCGGGCACGTCCTCGACGGGCGTGAGCAGGCTGCCGGCCTGATCGAGCACCTCGATGATCTCCTCGGCGTCCTCCACCTTGATGGCGTTGATGGCGATGTAGACCGGAGCGTCGGCGTTGCTGGCGCGCATGAATGTGGTCGCGTTCTGCAGACCCATCTCGTTCATCAGGCGCTTCGCAAGCCACAGCGGGAAGGCCTGGGAGCGCGCGAGCACCTGGAGGCTCAAATTGGGGCGACCGAACGGGAAGGCCTTGGCGCTTTTAGCCATTTTGCGCAGCACTGCATTGGCGAGGCCGCCCGCCTTGGGGGCCACCCAGCACACGAGCTCCACGCCCTGGTCAACGGCGGCGTAATCGGCCTTGCCCAGGAACAGCAGCTCGTAGGCGCTCACGCGCAGAGCGTCGCGGACGTCGTCCTGGATGTCGCTCGGCGAGTTGAGGTTGCGGTCGATGAACTCGTCGAGGGTGCCCAGGGTGGCCGTCACGCCGCGCGCGATCTTGGTGGCGAAGGCGGAATCCTCCGCCGACATGCCCTCGAACTGGGCGAGCACGCCGGGGATGACCTCGGACACGAAGGCATCGCGCTCGCGCACTTCGCGGCCAATTGCGCACGCGGCCTGGCGCGCGGGCGAAAGCACGGGGTTGCGGTGCCCACGACCGGCATCATTGCCGCGACGGTCACCCCGACCCTTGCGGTCGTCGAAACGCTTCTCGCCGCGAGGGGTATCGCCTCCGCGTTCGAAGCCGGGCTTAGAATCGCGGTCAAATGTGCGCTGAGCATCGCGATTTAAACGCGGCTTTCGGTCACGATCGAACGAATCGCCGTCACGACGGGGCTTGTCGACGCGGGACTTATCGCCGAAACCGCGCCCTCCGCGCGCGCCGAAATCCTTCTTATCGAAGCCCCCGCGAGAAGAACCCTTAAAATCACGCGAGCCCTTGTCAAACGAACGCTCGCCGTTGAAACCGCGATTCTCGCCGTTTCCACGGGAGCCGCGATCGCCCTTGAAGCCGCGTGCATCTTTGTCGAAGGGTTTACGATCGCCGTGATATCCGCGAGATCCTCCCTGCTTATCGGAGGGCGTCCAGTTGCGTTTGCCGCCTTGGCCTGCGGGTTTGCGGTCGCCACGGAATCCGCCGCGGTCGCCGTCGCGCTTGCCATCGCCAAAATCGCGCCCCTGGCCTCCGCGCGGTTTGCCGCGGAAATCGCCGTCCTTGCGACCGTAGCCGCCTGCTCCCCTTCCCTTGGAGAACCCGGGCTTGCCGCCGCGATTCGATGCGCCGCGGTTGAAGCCGCCGGAACGGGGTCGGCCTTCGCCGCTGTGCCCGGTGTTCTTTGAATCAGTCATCTACATTCGCTCCCAAATCACATTGCCTGTCTTTATGCCTTGAACGCCGCTTGCGAATGCCGCGGCGGACATCTCCTTCTTGCCGTCGGGTTTGACCTCGGTGATCTCGATGGGGCCGTCGGCACACCCCAGGTAAAGCTTCTTCGCGCGGAATGCGACTGCGCCCTGTCCAGGCAGGGCGTCGGCGGCATCCGCCTCCTCGTCCAGCGCTTTAGCCGCGATGAGCGTGACGCCCTTGCCCGCAATCATGCACTTGGACGGATGCGCGTCGCTTGAAGCCTGGACGCGGCGCAGGTTCACCGTCGCAGATTCAGCCGGATCGCAGTTCAGCTCGCCCTTTTCGATCTTGGGAGCGTAGGTTGCCTGCGATTCATCCTGCTGAGTCCAGTGCACGTTGCCCAGCTCAATGGCGTAAATCGCTGAAAGCAGCGCATAAGCACCCTTCTCGGCGAGTTCCGCCGTCAGACGCGTACAGCTCATGGTGCCTATGTCGCATGAGCGGCAGATGCAGTAGTCGCCCGTGTCCATGCCGGCCTCCATGCGCATGATGCACACGCCCGTTTGCTCGTCGCCCGCGAGAATAGCGCGCTCGATGGGCGCCGCGCCGCGGTACTTGGGCAAAAGCGATGCGTGGACGTTCAGGCATCCGTGCTCAGGGATATCGAGAACCTCCTGAGGCAGGATCTTGCCGTAGGCCGCCACGCAAATCGTGTCAGGCGCAAGCTCGCGAAGACGCTCCCACTCCTCGTGGGTGCGCAGCGTTGTGGGCTGGTAAACGGGAATGCCCTTGCGCTCGGCAAGCTCCTTCACCGGCGAGGGGACGAGCTTCTTGCCGCGACCGCGCACGGCATCGGGCTGAGTGTATACGGCAATCACTTCGTGCTGCTCTTTGAGCTCGTCCAGAATGCTCGCTGCGAAATCGGGCGTACCCATGAATACGATGCGCATGGCGCCTCCAATCTTCGGACGAAACCCTGCGCCCAAGGCGGGACGCAGGGCATTTACACGTTAGTCGACGCTGGTGTCTCCCGGCTTGGCGCCCGCCTTCTTGGCCTCCTCGAAATCATGGATAGCCTTGATGCGGTCGGACAGCTCGCACACATCGAGCATGGTCTTGCCGTCGAGGTGGTTAATCTCATGCTGCAGGCAGCGGCCCAAAAGCCCGTCGCCCTCGATTTGCCACTCCTCGCCGTCGAGGTCGAAGTAGCGCGCCACCGCGTATTCATGACGCGTGATGGGCACCGAGATCCCGGGGAACGAAAGGCAGCCCTCCTCTTCGGTGACCAGGCGGCCGCGCGTTTCCACGATGACGGGGTTCACCATAACGATGGGGTTCTGCTCGCCGTCATCCTGGTCGCAGTCGATGACCACGAGGCGCTTGCTCACGCCCACCTGCGGGGCGGCCAGGCCGCAACCGTTGTTCTTATACATGGTCTTGGCCATCTGCTTCGCAAGCTTTTTGAGGCTCTTGTCAGACAGGTCGCACTCCTCACAGGGCGTTTCAAGCACCGGATCGGGCGCGACAACCACTTTCAGCGTATCGAATGCCATATCTCCTCTTTTCAAAATACTCAGCTTGATCGCAAGCGCGACATTCCGTTCGCTCTTCTTGCCGCTCGGCCCAATCTGCGATTGCACGATTCAACACGAGTGGCGTGTTGCCCAACGAAGGTGCTGCGCAAAACGAACGCGCTGCTCGCAAAATCAAGCGCAAATATGCCGATTCGGGAGTATAGCAGAGCCAACAGGCGTTTTCGCAGGCGGCATGCAGGACTACGAAAGCTGCACGAGCTGCGTCACAGAAGGCTGAACGGGTCGACGTCGCAGGCGACATTCACGCGTTTATGCGCGCGGCGCTTGCGAATGACCGGCTCTACCAGACAAGCGATGTCTGCATCGCGCGGAGCCTTGATGAGGATGTGCCAGCGGTATTGATTGCGCAGGCGTTCGATGGCGCACGGCGCGGCACCAAGCGATACCCAATCAGGTCCCACGATATCGCGAATCACCTCATTCACGCGCGCATCGAGCTCCAGGGCAACCTCACGCACCTCGTTTGCATTCTCTCCCCAAACGAGGATGTTGGCCAGACGCATATACGGCGGGTAGCCCAGCATGCGCCGCTTGGGCAGCTCATCGGAGAGGAATCTCTTGCGGTTGTACGTTGCGGCGGCCTGGATGGCAACGGCATCGGCCATATAGGTTTGTACGAGCACCTGGCCATCGAGCTCGCCGCGGCCGGCGCGACCTGCCACCTGTTCAACCAGGTCGAAGGTGCGCTCAGCGGAGCGAAAATCTGGCAGGCGCAGCTGAGTATCGGCGTTAATGACACCGACCAGAACCACCTCGTCGAAGTCGAGGCCCTTTGCGATCATCTGCGTGCCTAAAAGCACCGCGGCCCCCGGCTTGGCGAACTCGCGCAGCAGGCGCTCGTGCGCATCGCGCGAGGATGTGGTGTCAGAATCCATACGGATGACGCGTACGCTAGGACAGGATACGTTGCCCGACACAACGGTTTGGCCCGGCATCGCGGCAGCATCTTCAGCGCCTGTGTAATGAGCGTCAGCGTTATCGCGGACCGGGTCATTGGGAATCGAGTGCGCACACAGAGAGTCATCAAGCAATGCGCTACCCGGCTGATTGAGTCGCAAATCTCGTGAGGTCTCCATGTTTGCGACGGGCTCTTCTCCATCATTAAGGTGGCACGTATAGCCGTGCTCGCCCAGAAGCTTGAGCAGCTCGGCCTCGACGCGCTGCGTGCCGGCACCGAATTTTTTCAGATACGGGCTGCCGCACGTGGGGCACACCGGAGGCGCGGGAACGCGGTAGCCGCAGTGGTGGCACACGAGCATATTCCCGCGATCGTGGTACGTGAGCGAGACCGAGCACGTGGGGCACTCCGGCACGTAACCGCATTCGCGGCACAGCAAGAAGTTCGCGAAGCCGCGCTGGTTGAGCATGAGCACGGCCTTGTGACCTGCATCGAGGGCGGCGAAGAGCTCGTCCTGCAGCGCGCGTGAGAACATCGAACGAGATCCGGAGCCAAATTCGCGCGCCATATCGATGATCCGCACAGGGGGCATGGGCTTTCCGTTGGCGCGGCCGGGCAGGCTCACGCGATGCCAGCTGGGGTCGTACGTGGTGCGGCAGAGCGTCTCGATTGAGGGCGTCGCGCTGCCGAGCACGAGCGTGGCACCCAACTCACGCACCATCCATGCGGCCACGTCACGCGCATGGTAGCGCGGTGCGCTCTCCTGCTTGTAAGTGCTTTCGTGTTCCTCGTCGATAACGATCAAGCCCAGGCGTTCCATCGGGCAGAACAGCGCGCTTCGAGCGCCCACCACCACGCGTTTGCGCCCGCTGGCGACATCCTGCCACTGGTCGTAACGCTCACCGCCGGTCATGCGCGAATGCATGACGGCCACGGTATCGCCAAACCGGCTCTCGAAGCGCGAGACCGTCTGGGGCGTAAGCGCGATTTCGGGCACGAGCACAATGGCGCCCTGCCCGCGCTCGAGCGCGGCGCGAATCGCACGCAGGTACACCTCGGTTTTGCCCGACCCCGTCACGCCGTCCACGACCACGCACTCCCCAGCCGCGTGAGCCATGCTCGATTCAATGGCGGAGATAGCATCGGTCTGCCCGTCGGTAAGGTCGAACGCCTCGCGCTCCCTGGCGCAGCGGGCGATCTCCTCATCGGGCAGAATCTCGGCAGGCGTTGCGTTCTTCTTCTTGCGGCGCTTCGCGGGCTTTTGAAGCTCCCATTCGTCGCCGCGCTTCACCACTTTGGGGGCGCGCCCCACGGGCGTGAGCAGATGCACGCAGGCGCTCAGAGGAGCGATGTATTCGTGAGCGATGAACTGGATGAGGCGCGCGCCGAACTCGTCGAAATAGGGCTCGGACAAAACGGCCAGAAGAGGCTTGAGCTCTACATGCCGCACGTCGCGCGCAGTAGGCAGCGCCTCGCTTTCGTCATGAAATGCGACAGAGCGGACGAAGGACTGCTCCTCAGATGGCGAAGCGGCGGAATCGGTGCCGGAGCCTCCGAAGGAGAACCCCCGCACTTCGGCGGTCAAGTCGCCAGCATCGGGCGCCTGGAGCTCATCGATCGCAATGATGTACCCCACCGCGCGACGGCGGCCGAATTCGACCAGCACAGCGCATCCCACCGCAGCGTTATCCATTTCATCAGGGATAACGTAGGTGTAAGGCGAATCGAGCGACTGGGTTTGTATGTCAAGTATGACGGAAGCGGTTCTCATGCGTTCAAGTATACCAAGCAATGGCCGCGGAATAGCAAAACGCCCCGCCTGGATTCAAACTCTCCAGACGGGGCGCTGAACGATGCGATGGAGTGTTTTACTCTAGGCCGCATGCCTCGCGCAGGGCATCGGCGCGATCGGTGTTCTCCCAGGTGAACTCGGGAAGCTCACGCCCGAAGTGGCCGTAGGCGGCCGTCTTGCGGTAGATGGGACGACGCAGGTCGAGGTCGCGGATGATGGCGGCCGGACGCAGGTCGAACACCTGCTCCACGGCGCGCTCGATATCCTCAACGGGCACGCGCTCGGTGCCGAAGGTCTCAACCATCACGCTCACAGGGCGCGCCACGCCGATGGCGTAGGCAACCTGCACCTCGCAGCGGCTTGCCAGACCCGCGGCGACCACATTCTTGGCCACCCAGCGCGCGGCGTACGCGGCCGAGCGGTCCACCTTGGTGCAGTCCTTGCCGCTGAAGGCGCCGCCGCCGTGACGGCCCATGCCGCCGTAGGTGTCAACGATGATCTTGCGGCCGGTGAGTCCCACGTCGCCCATGGGGCCGCCGATAACGAATCGGCCGGTGGGATTCACGTAGATCTCCAGCTCAGGCGAGCGACGCACGCCTTCGGCCTCGAGGACGGGCTCGATCACGTGCTTGACCAGCTCGGTCTGCAGGGTCTCGTGGTCTACGTCCTCGGCGTGCTGGGTGGAAATTAGGATCTTTTCGACCCACTGGGGCTCGCCGTCTTCGTAGCGCACGCTGACCTGGGTCTTTCCGTCGGGGCGCAGATAGGGGCAAGTGCCGTTCTTGCGCACCTCGGTCAGGCGCTCGGCCAGGCGATGCGCCAGGTAGATGGGCATGGGCATGAGCGTGCTGGTTTCATCGCAGGCGTAGCCAAACATCATGCCCTGGTCGCCGGCGCCGGTCTCGTCGAGCTCATCTTGCGCCTGACCATGCTGGGCCTCCCAGGACTCGTCGACACCCATGGCGATGTCGGCAGACTGCTCGTGGATGGAGTTCAGCACGCCGCAGGTATCGCAGTCGAAGCCGTACTTCGCGCGGTCATAGCCGATCTCACGCAGCACGCCGCGCACGATGCGGTCGACGTCCACGTAGGCCTGCGTGCGAATCTCGCCGGACACGAACACGGTGCCGGTTGTGGCAACGGTCTCGCAGGCGCAGCGGACCTTGGACAGGTCGGCAGGCTGGCCGTTGGGAGCAACGTAGCCGGAGGCCTCAAGCTCAGCCTCCTTGGCGAGAATGGCATCAAGAATAGCGTCGGAGATCTGGTCGCACACCTTGTCGGGATGGCCTTCGGTCACGGATTCGCTAGTGAACAGATAAGAGCGTGATTGGGTCATAGAGAATATGCCTCCTTCATCGATGTTGGCGGGACCACCGTGGGGGGGGTAAGAGCCCTCTGGTTGGTGCCGGGATTTACGAGCCAACTCTCTCCCCCGGCTCTTGATAAACGGATATGTCAAGCGAGCGTCAAATGCGCCCGCAAGAGTGGCATATTAACGTTTGCCTGCATCGCGCGCAATGACAATAATCGCTCGGCGCTGAATATGCATAAATCGTTTCGTCCATTAGCCGAATTTCTCGCATTCGAGAATCTTCAAGTGGCGTTTATGAACGGGGTTGCATGGCAAAAATTCACGAAATCGAACAGGTGTTTGCAAGACAAGAAATGCCTGATAGAATGCGTTTTACAAATTACTTCATGAAATGAGGAATACTATGAGTCAACCTGATAAATACGCATACCCTGCTATTTTCTCTTATCAATCTGGGTGCGAAATAGCAGTCGAGTTACCCGATCTAGGAGTTGCGACAAGCGGGGTTAATGAAACAGATGCGGTATCGTCTGCGCGTGAGCTTTTGAGCTGTGTTATATGCGGTCTTAAAGAGGATGGCGAGGAGATCCCCCAGCCAACACCCCTAGATGCTCTTACCTTACATAGCAACGAGCACGCTGTGCTTATTGTAGTGTGATGTGTCTATCCCGCGGTTCAAGTAAGATTGATTAATTGTGTTGCGTAATCAAATCTGCTATAAACTAATTGGTCGTCTCGAAAGAGGG
>CAUWMI010000032.1:0-19422 GCA_963559755.1 uncultured Slackia sp.
TTTCACCCGCCGAACGCAAAACACCTGGAAAATGACGGGGCTAACTTTTGCAGCAGAGTTCCGGGGATCCAGCAACCGGGAGAAAGCCCCGGGAAAGTCGAAAAAACGTCCACGAAATGTCGGGTCGCCGTCTTTCTGCCAGGTCACCACCTTTCCATCAAGCCACCACCTTTCTGCCAGGTCACCACCTTTCCACCAAGCCACCGTCCCTCAATAGGCAAAACCAGACACCCAGCAGGCAAGCCCGGATTCTTCTTCAATTTTTGGACAACATTGCAACTTAGCCGTGAATATGCCGACGTTTTGGCCAGATTAGCATTACCTTAAGAACCATCGAGACAATCCAGGACACACCGGATTGTTCCGCGCTGGCATTTCCCCAGTAAAAACCCGCGTGCAGCTTTTCAAGACACACCACTACGTCCGGCTAAGTTGCAATGTTGTCCAAAATTCCAGCCAGAATCCGGGATGGCGCCTTATTGCGCGCCGATTAAGCCGATTCGACAATCTCAATAAGCTCTTCGCGGTTTTTGCATTGGCCATTCGGGATTCTTGGTGTTGGTCGTTCGAAGGATATTCTTCAAATTGCTTTTGACCATGCTCCTGGAATGCGCCTTAACGGTATTCCTGATGCTCCTAGTGTTCCTGGAATGCGTTTTGACGGCATCCTTGTCGTCCTTGCCATCTTTGGTGTTCTTTTGGTGCCCCTGGTGTTCCTGGTGTGGTGTTCTGGCGTGCCCCTGGTGTACCTATGGCGTTCTCGGCGTTCCTGGTGCGCTTGGTGACTTAGTGTGCTTGGCGCTTTGGAAATCATGAACGCAAACCGATATATGGGCGCAAGCTCGATGCACGACCCTGGGTGCGCCAAGGCTGCGAGGAGCGCCCCTTCGCCCGAACACGTAGAGTCCCGGTTCGCGCATCAAAGATCGAAGGTTTGCCAAAACTCGTCTTTACGCTACAATAGTCAGGCTTGCAACGGGTATATGGGCCTGTAGCTCAACGGTGGAGCAGGGGACTCATAATCCTTTGGTTGTCGGTTCGAATCCGGCCGGGCCCACCAAACATCTTGCCGCATGCACTGAAGGCTGTTCCTGTTAGCCTGTGCTGAAGATGGTTTCTGCTATGCCCCTGCGAAGCGCATCTCGACGCATCCGCTCGATTTGATTGAAAAAATTTCAAATTGGGGGTTGCCAAACGAGAAGCATGCGAGTATTATTCTTTCTCGCGCTTGAGGCGCAAACAAGTGGGCGTTTAGCGCAGCGGGAGCGCACTTCCTTCACACGGAAGGGGTCACAGGTTCAAATCCTGTAACGCCCACCATCATTCCTCGGTAGCTCAACGGCAGAGCACTCGGCTGTTAACCGATAGGTTGTAGGTTCGAATCCTACCCGGGGAGCCACTTAAATTGAGAACCCGCTTCGGCGGGTTTTTTCATGCCCTGATTCAAATTGGGGGGTTATAGGACAAAAAGTGTGTCCTGTTTCAGGGCATCGACGCAGGTCGGTGCCTTTTTGCGTTTAAACCTCGCGGACGTTTTTAAGCGGGTTACAGGACAAGGGCTATAGGACAAAAGGTGTGTCCAACACGGCTTGCAGGCAAAACGTACACCTCAAGCATCTCACCAGCGAAGATCCGTCTATTCCATCGCGGTGCCCCACATCGAGCACGCACGTTCGTTCCCCCTGGCCTCCGGGTTGCGGGACGAAGAGACCCCGTTCACCTCGGCACCCATATATAAGCACTCATATAACCAACCGAGCGCAAGCCGTCATTCCTCGTACAGATACACGGCATCTATGAGCTCCTGTTTAGAATGGACGCCCATCTTCGAGAACACGCCTTTGGTGTGGGTGCGTACGGTGTTCTTGGACAGCGTGAGTTCCTCGGCGATGAACGCCACGTCGCGCCCGTGCGCCAGAAGCGTCATGACCTCGGTCTCGCGCGCGGTAAGTCCGTAATGCTTGGCCGCTCCGGCGCATTTGCGTTCGAGGCCCACAGCATCCGATACGGCAGGGATGGGCTGGCGGGATGCAACGCGCCCCGAATCGCCCTTTGCATGTGCCGCACCGCTCCTCCCGCGCACCCCAGCGCGCTCTCCCCCGCGCGACACGACTGCGGCACCACCCGACGAAGCATCACTCTTCTCGCAAAGCGCACTCTCCCCTTTGCCGCGCTGCCTCGCAGACGGTGCACCGCTGCCTTCCCCACGACGCACGGCACCACCTACCCTGGACGACACACCGCCTTCTTCAACGGCATGATTCCCAGTTGAAAGATAGGTCATATCGTTGCTGAACGCATCGGTGGCCGCACTCGCACGCGCGACATCCCGCGCGGCCTTCGACCTGCGCACGCCGTCGGTCAGACGGCGGCCCAGCGTAAGCGCCATCGAGAGCACATAGATGGCCACGAGCGCGATCGCGAACAGCCACAACGTGGTGGCCTCGCCCAGCCCGCCGAACGAATACGACAGCAGCGCCCCGCACGCCAGAAACAGATATACCACGCCCGAAAACGCGCCGAACACGAGCACAGGAGGCAGTGCGTACATACGCGCCGTGCGGGCACAGGTCACCACCATAAGTGACGAGGTAATGGAGAACACGGTGAACGCAAGCGAGACGAATACCCCGCGGCTCTCCCCCGTCAAAAACGGCAGCAGCAAAAACGATGTCGCGATGAGCGGGAATATAAGCAGCTGGAGTTTGGAGAGCAACGTGCGCGCATAGATCGTGCGCCAGCAGCCGAGCAGAACCACCGACGCCATCAAAAGCCCCAGCATGCCGCTGTTGTTCACGCCGTCGAGCACGCCCTCGTCGATCACGGTATCCGCGCGGATAACGCCAATCAAAAGCGCCGAAAACGCGATGCATAGAAGCGGCCGCCAAAGGTCAATCGCGGCGCGCGCAAGCTTGTCGCGGTTGTTGGCAGGCACGGTCTGGAACATCGGATGACGGGATTTCGGCAGATAGTGCCCCGCCGCCATGCAGAGCACTGTCACCAGGGGGAAGCACACGAGCAGCACGAGCCACACGGATGCCTCCACGGGCAGCGCCTCGATGAGCGGGTACGCGACGGCGCTGATAGCAGCCGCCGAAAACACCGCGATGCCGCCGGCGTACACCTTGAGGCTTGCAACCATCTCCTGTAGTGAGCAGAACAGAAACGCGCTCGCAAGCCCGAGAAGTCCGCCCGTCAGCGCGCCGAACGACGGCACGCACAGTCCATTGTTCACTTGAAAATACAGAAGAGCGGCGGCGAAGACGACCAGCGCAAGTGCCACGGCGGGATGGCGCCACCGCCTCGATGCAGGACGCACATAGGCAACCGCCGCAATGGTCAGCACCCCAATCGGATGCGCAAACGCGCACGCGAAATAGCTCGCTGCACGATACGCCTCGCTCACGTGTTCCGGCGCCACGCTGAGATATCCGCCCCACAGCAGGACGGAAGTGCACATGAGAAACAAGCCGTATACGACGGCGCAAAATGCCGCGACCCTCTTCGACGCATCGCGAGGCTCGGCTTCGGTGGCCAAAACGTTCCCTCCCTGACGAACTTCATCCGGCGGGCGCATCCCGCGCGCCCGATCCGAACACGGCGCATGCATCCCACACGCGCGCATCCCTCTCGTGCAAAATGATAGCAGAACCGCACGCGGGCGAACCCTCCTGGGAACTCCCACAGCTCCCCTAGGTCGAATCTCACCCACCCTGTGTGAAGCGCTCACCAGCACATTGAGCTGAAATAGAGCCAGGTCCACAAGATGGGCCGGGCGAATGATCCCCACAACGCATTCGCCAAGGGGAGCGGAGCCATGCTCCGCGCAACGCTTCGGAGCATACCTTCGAAGCAGTCAGACAAGGAGGGAATCATGAAGAAAGACCTCGACCGTCGTACGTTCCTCAAGGGCGCGACCATCGCATCCGCAGGCGTCGTAGCGGCAAGCGCGCTAGCCGCCTGCTCGCCGCAGACCCCGGCCGAAGAGACCACCGACACCCCCGCCGCCACCGAATCGGGCGAAGCCGTCAACACCGCATCGCAGCAGTGGAGCTTCGAGATTCCGCCCGAGGCCATATCCGACGACCAGATCACTGAGACCGTCGAATCCGAAGTGGTCATCGTCGGCTGCGGCATGGCGGGCATGTGCGCCGCCGCCTCCTGCGCAGAGAACGGTCTAGGCGTGACCCTCATCACCGCCTCCGATGGCCCCGTGTCGCGCGGCGGTTCCAACAACGGCGTGTATTCCACCGTCATGGAGGAAATGGGCCTGCCCCGCATGGACCCCACGTGGTTCTACCGCATGCAGTACGCGGCCAACGGCGGCAACTTCAAGCCCGAGCTATGGTACAAGTTCTACAACAACTCCGAAGAGGCCATCAACTGGATCATCCAGATCGCCGCGAAGGCCGGCATCAAGACCACCATCGAGTCGGGCCCGGTGTACAAGGAGGGCGACCCCATGTACACGCCCGCCGCGGCGCATGCGTTCTACGTGGATGACGAAGAGCTCCACGGCTCCATCGGCAACGGCGAAGGCTACATCGCCGAGGAAATGGCCCGCTACATCCAGGAAGACCTGGGCGTGGACGTACGCTTCGGCGTGCATGCCGAAATGCTCGTGCGTGGCGGCACCCCCAACGGCAAAGAAGGCCGCGTGGACGCCGTTATCGCCACCGACGCGGATGGCAACTACGTCAAATTCGTGGGCAGCAAGGCCGTCATCCTGGGCACCGGTGACTACTCGCACAACGAGGAAATGATGGCGCGCTACTGCCCCGAGGCGCTTGAGCTGTGCGACTTCACCACCGACATCGACTACAACATGGGTATCGCCATGGGCGGCCTCATGCCCGGCGAGGGCCAGCAGATGGAGCTTTGGGTGGGCGCCGCCTGGCAGAAGGCGCCCAACAACATCATGCTCGGTCGTCCCAACCTGCCCGGCGACCAGCCCTACACCGCCCACACCGGCCTGATGGTCGACGAAGACGGACGCCGCTTCATGAACGAGGATGTGCTGGGCGGTCTGGCCTGCGCCACCATCATGCACCTGCCCAACCGCACCTGCTACTCCATCTGGGGCCAGAACCGAGCCGAGGCAGGCGGCCCCTGGGGCGCCATCAACTACGCGCAGGGCGAGTACTTCACCACCGAGCAGGTCATCGATCGCTGGGATAACGACCTCGACGGTTTCGGCATCGTGAAGGGCGATACCCGCGAAGAGGTCATCGAGGCTCTGGGGCTTCCGCCTGAGACCATCGACACCATCAACCGCTACAACGAGATGTGTGAGAAGGGCGAGGACACCGACTTCTACAAGAGCCCCGATAAGCTGATCAGCATCGGCGAAGACGACGGCCCGTTCTACGGCGCGCCGTTCTCCCCCGGCCTGCTCACCTCGCTCGGCGGCTGCCGCTCCGACGTGCATCTGCGCGTGCTCGACGCCAACGACGAGCCCATCGAGGGCCTGTACCACGTAGGCTGCATGATCGGCGATTTCTACTCCGCCACGTACACCTACGCCATGGAGGGCATGAACTACGGCGCCTGCTGCATCACGCTCCCCTACTGCCTGGGCAAGGAACTCGCCTCCGGAGAGCTCGACTAGCTCGGCGCTCCGCACACCCCATAGGCGGAATCATCGGGCCGCGGCGCCTCCCTCCCCTTAATGCCGTAGCCTGATTCCACGAAGGGCCTGGCTTATGCCGGGCCCTTTGCCTTGAGCAACAACAAAGCGCCCCGACGGTGCAAGCCATCGGGGCGCTTTACGTGCGAGCGCTAGTCCTCCAGGTAATCCTTGAGGCGCGCGGAGCGGTTGGGATGACGCAGTTTGGCGAGCGTCTTGCTCTCGATCTGGCGAATGCGCTCGCGGGTGACGCCGAACTGGCGGCCCACCTCTTCGAGCGTGTGCGGATGGCCGTCCTCCAGGCCGAAGCGCAGCATGATGACCTTGCGCTCGCGCTCTGCCAGGCCCTCGAGCACCTTGCTCAGCTGCTCCTGCATCATGGAGAAGCTTGCAGCGTCGGGCGGCACGATGACGGCGTCGTCCTCGATGAAGTCACCCAGCTGGGAATCCTCCTCCTCGCCGATAGGTGTCTCGAGGCTCACCGGCTCCTGGCTGATCTTCTGGATCTCGCGCACGCGCTCGGCGGTCAGGCCCATCTTCTCGCCGATCTCCTCCGGCGAGGGATCGCGGCCCAGTTCCTGGAGCAGCTGACGCTGGATGCGCACGAGCTTGTTGATGGTTTCCACCATGTGCACGGGAATGCGGATGGTGCGCGCCTGGTCGGCGATGGCGCGGGTGATGGCCTGGCGAATCCACCACGTGGCGTACGTGGAGAACTTGAAGCCCTTGGTGTAGTCGAACTTCTCAACCGCGCGGATAAGGCCCAGGTTGCCCTCCTGGATCAGATCCAGGAACAGCATGCCGCGGCCCACGTAGCGCTTGGCGATGGACACCACGAGGCGCAGGTTGGCCTCGATCAGCTGCTGTTTGGCATCCAGGCCCACCTGCTCGACGCGGGTGAGGCGACGGCGCTCGCGACGGTCGAGCTCGATGCCCTCGTCCTCGGCCTTCTCGAGCTCGGCGGTAGCGGCCACGCCGGCCTCGATCTTCATAGCCAGATCGATCTCCTGGGCGGCGTTGAGCAGCGGCACCTTGCCGATCTCTTTGAGGTACATGCGCACGGGATCGCCCGTGAGCATGGTGACCGAGGAATCGGCCGTGCGACGACGGATGCGCGTGGAGCGCGAGGAAACCTTGGGCAGGTTGACCTCCACGCCCTCGGCGGCCTTGAGCTCTTCCTCGGGGATGCCCTCGAGCAGATCCTCGTCGGAGAGGTTCGACTCGATCTTGTCTTCCTCGAGCGTCATGTCGGTGTCATCGACGACGTTCTTTTCCTTTTTGGAATCTCCGGTTACTTTCGCTTTGGCAGCAGTCACAGATGCTATCCTTCCTCCGGAAAATGGGCGCAATAGCCCTAAAGATACAGCAAACAATAATAGCACAAAACGCGACCCAGTGGGACATGTTTTCCAGCAAGCACTATGCGCTCCCCACGAGAAGGAATGCAGTGCAGCCACGTCGCGTGATGCCGCGTGCCCACACCTCGCCTCGCGCTCGACGCATCACGTACAAGGCGCGCTAGTTGATGGCGCCGAGCGGCTTGTGCTCGCGGCGCAGCGCCGTGAGATCCTTCTGCATGGATACCACGGCGGCGTAGGTCATGTCGTAATCCTCCTGCGATATAGACGACGGATCCTTGAGCTGCACGTTCAGCGCAACCACGGAATCCTCCATGTCGCGAATGGCCAGCTCCTCGGCCAAAAATTGCGCCACCTCAGCCGGCTCGAAATCATCGTAGGTCGAAGCGTGCGTGAGCGTGGACGAAGACCCCGGGCAGAGCCCTTCCACCCCGCGCACCACATCCCCGGCGCTCGCCTGGGCGTTCTCGGAGAGATAGGCGAGCAGCGCGGCGGCAATATCCGCGTGGGCCGAGCGACGCCACTGCGTTTGGGCCAGCACGGCGGCATAGCTCAAACCCAGCTGCGGCTCGCGCGCGCACAGCGAGAGAAACTCGCGCTCGATGCGAAGGCGCTCGCGCTCGCGCGGCGAGAGCTGGATGGCGGGCTGAGGCGGCATCGGTGCCGCTGGCGCCTCTTCGCGCTCCGTCGCCGGGCGCGGCGCGGGCGTGGCGGCCAGGCGCTGCACCACGGTCTGCGTATCCATCTGCAATCGATCGGCGATATACCCCGCGTACTCCTGCGCGAGCACCGATTGCTTGATAGGCGCAAGCAGGCCCAAGCATTCGGGCAAGGCGCGGCTGCGGTCGGCAAAGTCATTCAGGTCGAAGCGCCCGAGCGTGCGATCGATGGCGTAGCGCAGAAGCGGCACCGCATGCTCGAGCAACTCGTTCAGGGCATCGGCTCCGCGCTGCTGCACGAAATCGGCGGGATCGAGGTCGTCGGGCAGCGTGACCGCATACAGCTCCACGCGCGAGCGCCCGGCCTCGGGCAGCATGCTCTCGTCCACGAAGCGCGCGGCGCGGTCGGCCGCCCTCTGCCCCGCCTCGTCGCCGTCGAACAGGTACACGATGCGGTGCTTGGCGTGACGCGAGAGCGAGCGGATATGGCGCAGCGTGAGGGCCGTGCCTAGCGTGGCGACAGCGTTCTTCACACCCGCCTCGTGCAGCACGATCACGTCGGTGTAGCCCTCCACCACGATAGCCACGCCGGTGGCCGCCATCGTGGACTTGGCCATGTCGAGCCCGAACAGCACCTCAGACTTGTGGAACACAGGCGTTTCCTGCGAGTTCAGATACTTGGGCTCGCCTTTGCCCACCACGCGCCCGCCGAACGCGATGGTATCGCCGTCAGCATCGCGGATGGGGAACATGATGCGGTCGTAGAACCGGTCACGCAAACGGCCGTCGCGCTTCGACGGCAGCGCCACGTTGGCGTCGATCATCTCCTGCGGCGAGAACCCGAGCGAGCGCAGGTGGCACACGAGCGACTCGCGACCCGGCGCATAGCCCAGATTCCACCTCTTGGGCACTTCCCCGCCAAGCTTGCGGCTGGAAAGATAGGAGCGGGCCGCATCCACGGAGCCGCCTTTGCCGCGCATGAGCTGCGTGTGGTAGAACTCCGCCGTGGCCTCGCACACCTCCTTGAGGCGCGCCTTCTTGCCGCGCGAGATGCGCTCGCCCGGCGCCTCAGAAATCTGGATGCCCGCGCGACGCGCCAGCTCGCGCACCGTATCGACGAAGCCCAGATCGTCGATCTTCATGACGAAGCTGAACACGTCACCGCCCTCGCCGCAGCCGAAACAATGCCACAGCTGCGTGGTGGGATCTATCTTGAATGAGGGCGATTTCTCGTTGTGGAAGGGGCAGCATCCCCAGAAATCGCGCCCGCGTTGGCGCAGTTGCACGCGCTCCCCCGCGATAGCCACAAGATCGCTCGCTTCACGCACGCGCCGAATATCATCATCAGAAATCCCCGGCATGCCTACCTCCTTCCAAATCTTCAGCATGGATTACGTAGTCCGGATGGACGGTGGGTGCCCCGTAGCAACACTTGCGTT
Source organism: uncultured Slackia sp. (assembly GCA_963559755.1). Lineage (GTDB taxonomy): Bacteria > Actinomycetota > Coriobacteriia > Coriobacteriales > Eggerthellaceae > Slackia. Next base: position 9,083 of record CAUWMI010000032.1, read on the forward strand.
TCTCAATCTTTTTATTCAAAAAACCGAAAACGCGAGCGAGGCGCATAGCGAACCGCAGGTGAGCGGTAGCCGAACGCATGTTGCGCAGGGGTTCCCGCCGTCCATCCGAACAGCGGAACTAAAGATTATCTCGCACCCACTGGATGTTGCTCTTCACGGTGGCGATGAGCTCGTCCACGGTGTCGAACTTGATCATGGGGCGCAGGTAGTGCACCGGCTCGATCTGGATGACATCGCCGTAAATCTCACCCGAGAAGTCGAGGATGTGCACCTCGCACGTCGCCGTCGCATCGGCGAACGTAGGCGCCACGCCCACGCTCATGGCGGCTTTGTAGCGCACGCCGTCGACCGTCGCATAGGCGGTGTACACCGCCTCGCCGAGCACCTGCATCATCGCAGGCAGCGAGATGTTCGCCGTAGCAAACCCCATATCGGTTCCCTCACCGCGGCCTTTGAGCACCGTGCCCTCGAACACATACGGATGCCCCAGCAAGGCGCACGCCTGCTCGCATTCGCCGTCGGCCAGAAGCAGGCGAACGCGCGTGGCAGTGATGGGACGCCCATCGGCGCTTTTGAGGTCGTGGGCGTACACGTGCATGCCGTCGCGGGCGCCCCACGCCTCAAGATCGGCCACCGTGCCCGCCGCACGCGCGCCAAAGCGGAAGTCGCTCCCCACATGCATGGCGTAGGGCACCGCGCCCTTGAACAGAGCGTCGAGGAACGCAGCGGGCTCCTGCGAGGAGAACTCCGCCGTGAACGGCAGCACCACCACAGCGTCGACCCCCGTTTCGGCGAGCGCCTCGATGCGGCGCTCGTTGCTCATGAGCTTCTTGAGGCGGTCGGCATGAAAGCGCTCGTCGGGATCGATGTCGAACGTGAGCACGGCCGAAATCCCGCCGGATTCGCGCGCCGTCTTGACGGCCTCGCCGATGAGGAACCGGTGCCCGCGGTGCACGCCGTCGAACACGCCGAAGGCGCACGACGCCCCCGCGAGCAGCTCGTGGTTAAACGATTCGTCTGCCTTATAAACCTTTGCCACGAATGACTCCTTGAGAAAACACGCAGCTCGGACGCGCGATGCCGCGCGCCGCATCGACCGCATAGAGGGCCGCGAGCTCATTTTCGTACACGAGGCTCACGATCTCGCCCGAAACGGGCGCATCGCAGCTTTTGCGCGCACCGCGCCGAGGGCCGCAATCGCTCTCGTCGAAGCGGCGCGGGGGCTCGAACAACGTCAGGTCGCACAGCTTCAGCTGGCGTCCGTCGCGCACCGCCTTCGCCTGGGTCTCATCCAGAAACGCCATGCGATACCCCAGCAGATACACCGGATCGATCACCGCATCCAGCCCACGCTCCTCGAGTACATCGAGAGACACGCAGTCCTCGACATCGAGGTTGCCGGCAACCGTGCGGCGCAGCTCGTCCACATGCGCCGCTGTGCCCAGCGCCGCGCCCACATCGCGCGCCACCGAGCGAATATAGGTGCCCTTAGACACCGAAAGGCGCACGTCCCAATACAGGCGCGGCGCGTCGTGATCGGTCTCCAAGCCCAAAAGTTCAGCATCGTAGATCTGGATGTCGCGCGGCTCGAGCTGCACGACGTTGCCCGCGCGCGCTGCCTCGTAGGCCTTCACGCCGTTGCGCTTGATGGCCGAATACGCAGGCGGCAGCTGGCGGTGGTGGCCCACCAGCGTGCGCACGTAATCGGCCGCAAACGCCGAATCGCACACCTCGAGCGGCACGGGAGCCGTGCGGATGGGGTTTCCTTCCGCATCATCGGTGTCGGTTGCTACGCCGAAGGCGATGCGCACCTCGTAGGTCTTATCGTGTGCGGTCATGTACGCGTCAAGGCGCGTCGCCGGGCCCACACAGATCGCGAGCGCGCCGGTGGCCAGTGGATCGAGCGTACCGGTATGACCCACGCGACGCTCGCCGAAGATGCGGCGCACGGCGTTCACGACGTCATGCGAGCTTTTGCCCTGCGGCTTGTCGATTCCTACGACGCAGCAGATGCCGCTTTGGCCTCGTTTCATCGAACCGCCTCGCACAGCGCATCCAGGCGGCTGGAGAGCTCGCTGCGCGCATCGGCGAGCGTTCCCTCGAACGTGAAGCCGGCCGCAGCCTTGTGGCCGCCGCCTCCAATGGAGCGCGCGAGCTCGGCCACGTCGAGCTCATCGCCCTTGACGCGCAGGCTGCCGCGCACGCATTCGCCCTGTTCGCGCAGCATGCACGCCACCTTCACGCCCTTGAGCGAACGCAGCGTGTCAATGAGCGGCTCGGCATCGGCCTTTACGGCCCCCGTACGCTCGAAGTCGGCGAGCGACACGTACGAAAGCGCCCACAGGCCGTCGGCGGAGACCGTCATGTTCTCGAGCATGATGCGCTCGAGCTGGATGGATGCGCTCGTGCGCGACTGGTACACCTCACGCGCGGCGAGCGAGGGGCTGGCACCCGCACCCACCATCTCGCCGGCAGCGATAAACGCCTCGGCGGTGGTGTTCTGGTACTGGAAGCGCCCCGTATCGGTCATGAGCGCCACGTAGCAGCACAGCGCCATCTCGGGCGTGGGGGTAACGCCGAGCTCCTTGATGAGCTGCCAAATGAGCATGCCCGTCGCGGGGCTATCGGGGTCGACGTAGTTGAAATCGGCCATCGACTGCGGCACCGCGTGGTGGTCGATAGTGAATCGCACCTCGGTGCGCTCCTGCACGCGGGCGCCCTCCCCCATGCGCTCGGGCGTGGGCACGTCGCACGCGATGAACGCCTCCACGTTGCCGTCGAACTGCGAGCCGGGCACCATTTCCTGGATACCGGGAAGAAACTCCAGACCCGCCTCGATGGGGTTGGAGCTCGCCAGCAGGCAGGTGACGTTTTTGCCGAGCGCCTTGAGAGCAAAGGCGAGTGCGAGCTGAGAACCCAGGCAATCGCCGTCGGGGTTCACGTGCCCGCAGATCGCGAAGCTCTCGTATTTCTTGATCTCTTCCGCCATCGCGGAGAACGTGGTGTTGGTCTGAGGAGTGACTGCCATGGCCTACTCCTCGCTCTTCAGCGCCTCGTCGGTGCCGTGCGATTCAGCGTTGCGCTCGGCATCGCGCGAGAGCGCGTCGGAGATGCGCTGGGCCTCGTCGACGCTCGCATCGAGCAGGAAGCGCAGCTCGGGCGTCACGCGCCACGAAAGCGCGCGACCCAAAAGCGAGCGGATACGCCCGCGTGCGGCCGCAAAACCAGCCGCGGCATCGTCGTAGCGGCCAGGCTCGGTGGTGTAGAACACGTTGCAGTAGCTGCGGTCGAAGCTGACCTCGCAGCCGGTGATGGTGATCATGTGCAGACGCGGGTCGCTGACCTCGAACAACAGGATGTTGGCCAGCGCTTCGCGAGCCTGCTCGTTAACCTTGCGGCTCGAACTAGATTGTTTCATATCGCCCTCCTTCCAAGAGGGTTTCCATATATGCAAAACTTCGAGACACGGAACGAAACAGTGGTTAACAGGCCAGTGGCCTGTTAAGTCCCACACTTGCGCGACCGAGAGGGAGCATGCCTGCTCGTTCATCGAGCAGGCATTCGTGCCCCAGGTTGGCAGGACGGTGCCGCGTACTTCGTACGCAAGTCTGCGAGAACGCGCGAAGATTCGGTGCGAGAGCCAGCCGCAACGTCGTAGCGTCTCCTTGAGAAGTGCCGCCGGCTGGAACGCCGGCGGACCGTATTACTCGGTTCTTTCCACTTCTTCGATACGGTAACCCTCGATGACGTCGCCCACCTTGATATCCTGGTAGCCGTCCACGCCGATGCCGCACTCGTAGCCCTGCTTGACGGTTTTAACGTCGTCCTTGAAGCGGCGCAGCGACGAGATCTTGCCTTCGAAGATGACGGTGGAATCGCGCACCACGCGCACCTTGTCGTCGCGGCTGATCTCGCCCTCGGTGATGTAGCAACCGGCGATGTTGCCCACCTTGGGCACGCGGAAGACGTCGCGCACCTCGGCGGAACCCGTGTCGCGCTCCACGATCTCGGGCGACAGCATGCCCACGCGGGCCGCGTTGATGTCCTCGATCGCCTGGTAGATGACGCGGTACAGGCGGATGTCGACCTTCTCATGCTCGGCAGCCTTGCGCGCACCCGCGGTGGGTCGCACGTTGAAGCCGATGATGATGGCGTCGGAAGCGGCGGCCAGGGTCACGTCGGTTTCGGTCACGCCACCCACCGCAGAGTGGATGATGTTGATCTTGACCTCGGACTGGTCCATCTTCTCGAACGCGTCGCGCAGCGCCTCGATGGAGCCCTGCACGTCGGCCTTGACCACCAGGTTGAGCTCGGTGGCGCCGCCCTCGATGCGGTTGAACAGGTCGTCCAGGCTCATGTGGCTCTTGGCCTCCTGGGCAGCCAGGCGGGCACGCAGCGCGCGCTCCTCGGCGAGCTTGCGGGCGTCGCGCTCGTCCTCGAACACGCGGAACTCGTCGCCCGCGGTGGGAACGCTGGACAGACCCAGAATCTCCACCGGGTCAGAGGGGCGGGCTTCCTTGGCATGCTCGCCGCGCGGGTTGATCAGCGCGCGCACGCGGCCGTGGCTCGTGCCGGCAACAACGGCGTCGCCAGGCTTCAGGGTGCCGCGCTGCACGAGCACCGTGGCAACCGGGCCGCGGCCCTTGTCGAGGTTGGCCTCGATCACGAAGCCGGAGGCCAGCGCGTCGGGGTTGGCCTTGAGTTCGAGTACGTCGGCCTGGAGGATGATGGTCTCCAGCAGGTCATCGATGCCGATCTTCTGCTTGGCCGACACGTTGACGAACATGTTCTGGCCGCCCCACTCCTCGGGGATGACGCCGTATTCCACGAGCTCCTGGCGCACGCGGTCGGGCTGCGCGCCGGGCTTGTCGATCTTGTTCACGGCAACCACGATGGGCACCTTCGCCGCCTTGGCGTGGTTGATTGCCTCGATGGTCTGGGGCATCACGCCGTCGTCGGCGGCAACCACCAGCACGATGACGTCGGTCACCTGGGCGCCGCGGGCGCGCATGGCGGTAAACGCCTCATGGCCGGGGGTGTCGATGAAGGTGATCTGGCGGCCGTTGATGTTAACCACCGAAGCGCCGATGTGCTGGGTGATGCCGCCGGCCTCGCCCGCAGCCACGCCGGTGTGGCGGATGGCGTCGAGCAGGCTCGTCTTGCCGTGGTCGACGTGGCCCATGACGGTGACCACAGGCGGGCGCGGCTTGAGGTCGTCCTCGGTGTCGTTGTACACCACGGCGTACTCCTCCTCGGGCGACACCACGCGCACCTTGCGGCCCATGTCGTCGGCGATGAGCTCGATGAGCTCGTCACTCATGGTCTGGGTGACGGTGAGCACCTGCCCCAGCATGAAGAGCTTCTTGATGATCTCGCTGGAGTTCACGCCCAAAAGCTCGGCGAACTCGCCGACGGTCGCGCCCTGGGGCACCTCGACCACGCTGTCGTCGAGCACCAGATCGGGATCGATGCCGCGCTCCATGGCCTCCATGGCCATGCGCTCGCGCTGCTGCTTCTCGCGCTTCTCCTTGCGCTTCTTGCGGCGGCCTTCGCCCTCGGTGTTGGAGGTTGCGGCGGCCACGGCGGCGCGGGCATCGGCCAGCACCTTGTCGCGCTGCAGCTTCTCGGCCTGCACGGCCATCTGGGCGTAGCGATCCTCGCCCTGGGCGTTCGCGAGCTCTGGCACGTCGGGCTCAAAATGATGCGGGGCGCGGCCCTTCTGGCCCTGCGCCTTGCCGTGCTTCTTGGCGCCGCGTGCGGGCTGCTGCTTGGCAGCGGCCTTCTCGGCGCTGATGCGGGCGTTCTCGGCCTCGATCTGCGAAAGCAGCGAGCTGAACGACGACTTGGGCGCCACGGTGGGAGCGGGCTTTTTGGGCTGGCGCTCAGGCGCGGCGGCCTTCGAGGACTTCTTGGAGCCGCGGTTCGCGAGCGCCTCGGCCACGGCCTTCTTCTTGGCCACCTCGGCGGCGAGCTTGGCGGCGCGCGCCTCGGCTGCGGCCTTCTTGCGGCGCTCGGCCTCGGCGGCCTTCTGCTCCTCTATCTGCTTGGCGAGGCTCGAAAGGCCCGAGGATGCCGCAGAGGCGGGCGCGGGCTTCTTGGCCTTCTCGTGCGCATGCGGGGCCTCGCGATGCTCCGCAGCACCGGCACCCTTGCCACGGCGGGCGCGCTCGGCGTCGCGCTGGGCGCGCTCGCGCTCCACGGCCTCGCGGCGGGCGCGCTCGACCTCGGCCTTTTCCTCGGCCTTCTTCTCGGCCTCGGCTTTGGCCGCCTCGGCGGCCTTGGGATCTATCTTGGCGGCGACCTTCGCGCTCAACTCGGGCACAATCGCCTTGCGAATCTGTTCGACGTGCGCATCGGTTAGCATGCTCGCGTGGCTTTTCGCGGGAATCTTCATGCCCTGAATGCGAGAAAGCAGCTCTTTGCTGTCCATGCCGAACTCTTTCGCCAACTCATGAACTCTCATGCTGGCCATACGGTACTCCTCGTCTTTCCTTCTTCCTATTTACTCGCAATCGGCATGGACGCCGCAGAAGCGGCTGCCGGGACGCGCGTGGTTGCGGCAAGGGGTGCCGTCTTCGGACACGAAGGCGCAGAACTCGCCTTCCTCCTCGGGCTCCTCGTCGATAAGCATATTCTCCTCGGGAGCAGGCGCGATGCCAAAGCTCGTGGATTTGATGTCGATGTGCCAGCCGGTCAGACGGGCGGCCAGGCGGGCGTTCTGACCCTCCTTGCCGATGGCCAGCGACAGCTGGTCGTCAGGCACGATGACAGTGGCGTAGTGGTTCTCCTCGTCCACCAGCACGCGGTTGACGCGCGCGGGGGAAAGCGCATGCGCCACGTAGACGGCCGGATCGGCATCCCACTGGATGACGTCGACGCGCTCGTTGCGCAGCTCCTCGACCACCATGCGCACGCGGCTGCCCTTGGGGCCCACGCACGCTCCCACGGGATCGAGCTTGGGCTCGCGGCTGGCCACGGCCACCTTGGAGCGGGCGCCGGGCTCGCGCGCGACGTTTTTGATCTCAACCATGCCGTCGTAGATCTCGGGAACCTCGAGCTCGAACAGGCGGCTGATCAGGTCGGGATGCGTGCGGGACACAACGATGGCCGGACGGGCCGCTTCGCCGCGGGCGCGGGGCTCGAGCGAGTTGGGGTCGCGCACCTCAATGATCAGCACCTTCAGGCGCTGGTTGTGGCGGTAGTGCTCGCCGGCGGGGCGCTCGTTGCGCTCGTTGGGGTAACGCTTCTGATCGTAATGAGGAAGCTCGGCCTCAACGCCGTCGCGGATCTTGATGATGGTGAAATCGGGGGTCACCTGCAGCACGGTGCCGGTCACGATGTCGCCCACGCGGTCGGAGAACTCCTCGTAGATGCTCTGGCGGCCGGCCTCGCGCACCATGGCGGCGATGACGCCCTTGGCGTTCTGCGCGGCGATGCGGCTCACGTCGCTCGGGGTCACGTCGCGCTCGGTGAACTCGGTGTACTCGTCGGTCTCCTCGTCATAGGACTCCTCCACGGGCACCATCTCGTACACGTAGATGCGGCCGGTGGCGCGGTCGATGGTCACGCGCGCGTCCCACTCCAGGTCGAGGATGTTCTGGTAGCTCTTGGCAAGGGATGCCTCCAGGCGCTCGAGCAGATAGAACTCGTCGATCTTCTTCTCGTGCGCCAGGGCCTGCAAAGCCTCCATCAGTTCGGATGCCATGATCGTCCTCCTTGTATCGTTTGTTGTATTGCTTCGGTATCGAATGCGCCATGCGGGCGCGGGTTAGTTGAACTCGATCTTGCCCTTCACGTGGGCCTTCTTGACCTCGTCGAGCGGAACCTCAACACGACCCGATTCGGCATCGAGCAGCACCGCATTCGCCTGCTCGTCAAAGCCCGCGAGCACCGCGTTGAAACGGCTCTGCCCGTCGATGGGCGCCGTGGTCATCAGGTAGACGTCCTCCCCTGCGAAACGCGCGAAATGCTCGGGCGTGCGCAGCGGCCGGTCGATACCGGGCGAGCTCACCTCGAGCGTGTAGGCGCCGGGGAACGGGTCCAGTTCGTCCATGATCTCGTTCACCCACACCTGGGCGGCGGTGATGTCGTCGAAGGCGATGCCCTCGGGCTTATCAAGATACACGCGGATGGTGGGCGCCTTGCGCGACCCCACGACCTCTATCGTCACCACCTCGATGCCCTCGGCTTTCGCGCGCGGCTCGAGCGCGGCGAGAATCGATTGTTCTTTGGATGTGAGCACCTCGACCCCCTCTTCATCTGCCCGACTGTAACTCGTCTTCATCATCGCTCGCTTGCAATAATGCGCTCATACAAAAAGAAAGCGGGACGAGCCCACTTTCTCTCACAAGCGAAAAAGTTGTTGCGCACCTCCCGTCGGAGATGCAGGAGCATTTATACCATATCCGCACGCTACTCCACAAGAACGTCGCGAAAAATCGCATATCGAACAGGAGCGCAGGCGCAATCGGCCGCCGCCCGCACCCACACGTCGCGGGCGGGAGCGGGCAGAGCATCGCCCTAGAGCAATCGGCCGCCCTGCCCTACGGCAGCACGCATTCGTTGATGAAGCCGCCGCGGCCGTCGTCACGCGGAGTCATCATGAGGCGGTCAATGCGTGCACGGCCCTGGGCGAAAGCGCGGGCGTCAGACGCACGCGTGAGGCTGTTGAGGTTGTAGGCAGTCGCAGGCACGAGGCGCGCCTTGCCCGCATCGGCCCGCCTCACGATCTCGTCGGGTTCGATCCAGCCCGAAATCGCGGCCTCGGTGGTCAGCGCGAGCGCATCCTGACCCTCGGGCAGAAGCGCAACGAAGAAGAACGTGTCGTAGCGGCGGGGGCAATACAGCGGCGTCACCCAGCGCGAAACCGGCGCGAGCAGATCGGTGCGCAGGGAAAGGCCATGGGCGTTGAGGATGTCCAAAAGAGAAATCTCGTGGGCCTCGAGGCGCGCACGCTCTTCCTGCCAGGCGGCATCGGCGGGGTCGAACGATATAATCGAATGCTCGTCGCCGGCGAGCAGCACACTCGCCTCCTCGAAAAGCTCACGGGCGGCCGTCACCACGAGCGAGCGTGCGAGCGAGGCACTTTCTATCCCCAAGCGCTGCGCCCACTCCTCCGGGCTCGGCCCGATCCAGGAAATCTCGCGTTCGTAATCATCTTCACGCGCGCTGCCGCCCGGAAACACCGCAGCCCCCGGCACGAAGGCCATCGTGGAGGCGCGGCGAATCATGAACACCTCTTTGCCCGATGCGGCCGTCGGGGCCTCGCGCACCAGCATGACCGAGGAAGCGTTGCGGGGCGCAACCGCGCTTCCGTCCGATGCCTGAAAAGCCCTGACCTGGGCCGCCTCCTCTTCCGAGATAGGTGCGGAAACCACGCCGCCCGATTCGGTGGGAATGTCGAACATGAGGGTCATGCCGTCCTCCAATCAGTCCATGCGTCGCGACGCGCATTCGGCACGAGCGCGACAAAAGCATCCCGTCGCGCCGCGCGCATACGCTTGCGCCGAGCTTTTGATAGGCCCATCCTATCGAACCAAAGCCCCTCGCGATAGAAATCGCGTCCAAAACGGCGAATTTGTGCCACATATTTCAATTATTGTTGGTATTCATCTATTTCGCACCCAAGGTTTTCGGCGCAAATTGATTGTTCTGTCCAGATTCAATTACCAGTTTCCATGAATTGTTGGGAATAAAACGGAAATTCCTATTGGTTTTATGTTCATTCAGTGCGCATAATGTGCACTAGGTTTGATGCTCCCCGTTCTTTGCGATGCGAACGGCCTGTCATGCAGGTTGAGCGGTTCGGATCGGTGACTACGGGAAGCATCGAGGGGTTTAGGCAAAAGTTCGGCTGTAGTCTTGATAAGGAGGACTCAATGAGCGCAGCAGCTGAAAGGGCGAAGAAATACCTGTTCGCTATTGCCACCGTGTACATGTGCTACCTGACTCACGGCGTGCAGGCTATCATCTTCAGCCAGAACCAAGCAAATTTCTATACCCAGTGGGGCTTCACCGACGCCGCCGCTGGTGCCGCGGCCGTGTCCCTGGCCATCACCTGGACCGGCGTAGGCAAGTTCGTCTCCGTTTGGATTGGCGGCGAAATCTCCGACCGCATCGGCCGTAAGATTCCTGCCGTTCTCGGTGGCGTGCTCTACATCATCTCGTTCGTCATCATGCTCGTGACGGACAACGCCACGGTCGCTTGCGTCGCCGGCTTCCTGTCCGGTGTTGCAACCTCCGGCTTCTGGGACGGCGCCCTGTACCCGGCAATCGCCGAGGCGAATCCGCGTTACTCCGCCTCCACGACCATCGGTATCAAGGCCGTCATCTCTGTTTCC